>JAHBXY010000109.1 GCA_019636275.1 Planctomycetota bacterium
CGCTCAGCCGTCGAGGCGGGCCAGGAAGTCGTCGAGCGCGCGGGCGAGGTCGGCGAGCGACGGCTCGGCCGGGAGCGAGGCCACGCCGCGGGCCTCGACGGCCGCGCGATGCCGCGCCTCGAGGTCGGCCACGGCCAGGCCGGGGCAGCGCTGGCGGTAGACGCCGCGCGCCGGGTCGTCGCCGGGGCCCGGGTGGGTGGTCGTCGTCAGCGACGTGCCGTCGACGAAGCGCGTGAGGAACTCGACGGCGCGGTACTTCCAGGGCGGGAGGAGCAGGAGGCCGTAGGCGTCGCCCGCCTCGGCGGCGCGCGCGTAGCCGCGCACGACGACGCGCTGGAAGCGCTCGCACAGGAGCCCGCCCAGGAGGTCGTAGCCCAGGGCGCCCATGCGCTCGGTGGTCGAGCCGGCGGCCGGGAAGCGCAGGTCGGGGTCGGCCTCGTAGTAGGCCCCCTTGCGGCCGATGTGCACGACCTGGCCGGTGCTGCGCGCGCCGAGCGCGCTCGACAGGGCGGCGCTCCGCGCCTGCTCGGCCTCGTCGTAGGCGGGGTCGGTCACGCCGGCGGCGCGCGGGTCAGCCGTCATGGGCAGGGTCCTCGTCGGGTCGGATCGGTGGGGGCGGCTGGAGGAGCGGCTCGAGCGCCGCCGTCAGCTCCGCCCCGTCGCGGTAGCGGCCGGCCGCGTCCTTCGTCAGGCAGCGGCGGATGATCTCGCCCAGCCCGCGCGGCGTGCCGGGCAGGTCGGGGACGGCGTCCTCGCGGATCGAGCGGGCCGCCTCGTTGAGCGTCTTGCCCTGGAAGGGCGGGCGGCCGGCGACGAGCTCGAACAGGACGGCGCCCAGGGCGAACACGTCGGTCCACGGGCCGAGCAGCTCGCGCTGCGCGTCGAGCAGCTCCGGCGCCATGTAGCCGATCGTGCCCAGGGCGAAGCCGGCGGCCGTGAGCTCGCCGTCCTCGTCGCCCAGGTCCTTGGCCAGGCCGAAGTCGGAGAGGAGCGGGCGCCCGTCGCCCTGGAGGAGGATGTTCTCCGGCTTGAGGTCGCGGTGGATGATCCCGTCGCGGTGGAGCACGCCGAGCGAGCGCGCGACCTGGTGCACGAGGCTGGCCGCGGCCTCCCAGGCGAGCGGGCCCTCGCGCTGCAGGCGCGAGCGGAGCGAGCCGCCCTCGGCCAGCTCGAGCACGATGTAGGGCCCGCGGTTGCAGCTCCCCGCCTCGAGCAGGGCCACGACGCCCTCGCGCTCGGAGATGCGCTCGAGCAGCTCGACCTCGCGCTGGTAGCGCCCGGCGCGGCGCACGCGGCGGCGCAGGACCTTGACCGCCACCGGGTGGCCGGCCGGGTCGACGGCGTGGAACACCTCGCCGGCGGACCCGGAGCCGATGCGGGCCACGATCCGGTAGCGGCCGATGCGGGTCTCGTCGTCGGCCTCGCCCTGGGGCGGGGCGTGGACCCAGGCGAGCTGGCCCAGGCGCGAGTAGGCCTCGGGTCGGATCACGGCGGCTGCACCCCGAAGAGCGTGCGCAGCTCCTCGCGCGCCTCGCCCTCGTCGCGGACGTCGTCGCGGATGCGCTCGAGGACCAGCTCCGCGAAGCGGCGCCGCGCGGCGACGAGGTCGTTCTTCACGTCGTGCGGCTTGCAGCCCAGCTCGCGCGCCAGCCCGCCGTAGGTGGGCCGCTCGTCGTCGCGCGCCGGCTCGACCTCGTAGGCGAGGAACACCTCGAGCCGGCGGCGCGCCACCGGCGTGCGCGCCTCGTTGGCCAGGTCGGCCAGGGCCTGGTCGATGATCGTCGCCCGCCACTCGAGGTCGAAGGGGTCCTCGTCCTGGGCGGCGGTGGCGCCGACGATCCGCCCCTCGATCGCCTCGATCATCGCCGGGTCGAGCGGCACGTGCGGGGCGTCGCCGCCGCGCTTCTTGCGCCGGGCGTTGCGGTCGGCGGTGCTGGTGAAGCGCTCGAGGAGCGAGCGGAGGAGCCCCCGGAACCGGCCGGCCTGCGGGTCGGCCACGAAGCGCTCGAGGGTGCGCTTCTCGATCATCTCCAGGAAGAAGGCCTGGGTCAGGTCCTCGGCCTCCTCGCGCTGGCGGCGGTGCTTGACGCGCAGGGCGCGGTAGACCGGGCGCCAGTAGGCGGCGACCAGCTCCTCGAAGGCGTGCCGGCGCGTGGACGACCCCGTGCGGCTGCCGGGCTGCGCGACGCGCGCCACGAGCGACCAGCGCGTGCGCGGGAACCCCGCCGAGTCGGTCCTCGAGTCCAGGGTGGGCACCGGGCCTCCGTGCCCTGGAGTGTATCGGGCCAGGTGGTCAGCGGCCAACCGGGGGGGGGGTGGGGCGACCTCGAGCTCGCCGGGGCAGGTCTGGAGCTGACGAGGAGGCGCGGGTCACGGACCCCGCGGCCTGCGCGCCGCGGCGGGCGCCCAGGAGCTCCATGCCGGGGGGCGACTTGCGACGGGGTCTAGCCCGGATCATGCACGAGGGGAGGTCGTCACGTCACGTGAAGCCGAGCCAAGAGAGTGCATGATCCGGGCGGTGCCCGAGCGAGGGGCTCGGCGAACCCCGGGCCGGTCTCGACACCGTGTCATCGAGGAGCGCCGAGCCCCGAGCGAGGTGGCCGACGACCTGGCGAGGATCGTTCAGGGTTCCGTGCGGGGGCGGTGCGGATGTCGTCACGCGGTCATGAATGATCCGAGCTAGGTGGTCGCGTGCGGATGGACAAGGGAAGGGTGGAGCCGTCGTGCGCGGCCGGAGGTCCCCCGGCTGGAGGTCGCGCCGCGCGCGAGCAGGGGCTCCGGAGGCGTGCATGAACTGCCCACGATCCCGGGCGATCCGGACCGCGCTCGCGCCGCTGGTCCTCTCCCTCGTGTGCGTCACGCTGGCGCGGGCGACCGAGCGGAGCCTCGCGGAGCACCGGAGAGCGGCGGCCCTGGTCCGCCAGGCCGCCGAGCAGGGCGCGGACGAGGCGCTGGAGAGCGCCGTCGCGCTGCTCACCGCGGAGGACTCGCCGCGCGTCGTGGACGTCCTGGTCGAGCTGGCGGTGAAGCACCCGGACAGGCATCCCTACGAGCTGGCGCGGGAGCACCTCGCGTCGACCGTCGCGCACCCCGCCTCGCTCTTGCACGTCGCCGAGCAGCTCCGCCGCGCGCGCGACCCCCGGGCGCGGATCTTCCTGGCGGACGCCTGCGCGGTGCGCGAGGACGAGACCACGGGAGCCGCCCTGGACGCGGCAATCGGCGACCGGGACGACCGCGTGGCGCTCATGGCGGCGCGCGGGGTGAAGGTCCGCCGCCGGGTCTCCGCGGTCGAGCCGCTCATCGAGCGGTTCGCGGCCCTGACGAAGCGCGGGGGCGAGAGCGTGCTCCTGCGCGAGGTCGAGGCCGCCCTGCTGCGCATCACTGGCGAGCAGTTCGCGTCCGCCGCCGAGTGGGTCAGCTTCTGGGCGGCCCGACGGGTGGGGTTCGTCCCACCCGCCGACGTGAGGCGCGAGCTCGGCAGCACGCGCGAGCGCCCGCGCTTCTTCGGCGCCGAGCTGCGCTCCGACCGCGTCGTGTTCGTGGTGGACGTCTCGGGCTCGATGCGCCACGGGAGCCCCAGCCGCCTCGATCGGACGCAGCAGCAGCTCGTGAAGCTGATCGACGAGCTCCCGGAGCGCGCAGACTTCGCCGTGATCGCTTTCTCGGGCCCGGACTTCGAGGGCAACGGGCTACCGAAGGGCCTCCCGCCGCAGGGGCCGCTGCCCGAGGTGATCCACGGCACCCGGTGGCTCTGGCACACCGGCCCGAAGCTGCTCCGGGCGACCGCGGCGCGGCGGCAAGCGGCCATCGAGTTCGTCGGCGCCCTGCGTCCCACCGGGATGACGTTCACGCTCGAGGCCCTCCGTCGCGCGTTCGAGCTCGAAGGCGCCGACCTGGTCGTCTTGCTCTCCGATGGGCAGCCCGAGGAGGTCGACCGCGAGCGCTCGCGCTGGCGGTCGGAGCGGGAGATCGTGGAGGAGGTCGCCCGCCTCAACCGCTACCTGTGCCGGCGCATCGACACCTTCGGGCTCGGAGGCGAGGGCGACCGGTTCCTCGAGGAGCTCGCGGCCCGGACCGGCGGGACCTTCACCAGCCTCGACTGAGCGCCGCTCGGTGCGGGCGGCACCGCGGCGCCCACCTCCGCGGCGCGATCACCCGCCCGCCTGGCCCGCCGGCTGGACCTCGGGCGCGGCCGCCACGGCGCCCTCGGCCAGGAGGAGCCGCTTTCGGTGCCGCCAGAAGAGCGTGAGGGCGATCACCGCCGCCACCGCCACGACGACGAAGATCCCCTGGTGCAGGCGCCCGAGCCAGCGCCCCGCCTCCTCGAGCGTGTCGCCGAACCACCAGGCGAGGAACACGCTGATCGGGACGGAGACGAGGGCCGCCAGGCCGTCCATGAGGAGGAACGTCGACAGCGGCACGCGCAGGCTGCCCGAGACGAAGAAGGTCACGGCGCGGATCCCGAAGAGGAAGCGGCCGAAGAACACCGCCTTGGCGCCGTGCCGCTGGAACAGGCCCCGGGCCTTCTGCATGCGGTCGGGCGTCAGGTGGCGGCCGATCAGCGGCACGCGCTCGGGGCGGTCGCCGACCTTGCGGCCGATCCACCACAGGATCGAGTCGCCGACGAGGACGCCGAGCATGGCGACCGCGATCATGAGGAGCATCCACGGCCAGCCGTCGGGGGCTGGGTGGTTCTGGTGCACGGCGAAGCCGCCGCCGATGAGCGCCACCTCCTCGGGGCTGGGGAAGCCCAGGCCGCAGGCGACGAGGAACAGGAACACCCCGATGTAGCTGTAGTCGGCGACGAGCTGCATGAGCTCGCCCGTCGTGGGCTCGGCCGCGGCGTCGGTGGCGGCGAGGAGCAGCTCGAGCCCGCTCACCTCGGCACCGCGCGGTTCTCCGGTCGCTGCATCCGCGCCCCCGGCGGCGCGCGCGGACCGCGCGCCACGTCCACCCCAGCCATTCTACCGCCAGGCTGCGCGCGCGCGCGGCGCCTGACTGGCCACGGCTAGCGCGCCTCCGGCCGCCCCTCTAGGCTCCGGGGCGACTGGGGGTCCCGTGACGACGCTCCCGACCGGCCACGACCTGCTCGACCGCGTGTTCCCGTTCCAGGTGCTGCCGCTGGCCCGCCGCGACGCGCTGGCCGAGCGGCTCGAGCAGCGCCGCTTCCGCCCGGGCGAGCTGCTCGTGCGCATGGGCGAGACCTCGCGCGACGTGCATCTCCTCGCGGCGGGGCTGGTCGAGGCGATCGACGAGCGCGCGCCGAACGAGGTGATCTCGACGATCGAGCCGGGCCACTACTTCGGCGAGCGCGCGCCGCTGTTCGACAAGCCCAGGCGCAAGACCCTGCGCGCCCGGGGCGAGGTCGTCACCTACGCGCTGCCGGGCAAGGACTTCCTCGAGGTCGTCGACACCGAGCCCGTGTTCGCGCAGGCGCTGGCCCAGACGCTCAAGGTCAAGCAGGGGGTGTTCCTCGGCTACCGCAAGCTCTACGCGCGCCTGCTGGGCCTCCTCGACCGGCGGGAGTTCCTCCTCTCGGACCTCCTGCCCGCCTACCGCGAGCTGAGCCCGGCCCTCCACCCGCACCTCGCCTCCGACCGGCTCGACCTGGGCGGGCTGGCCTACGCCGTGCCGCGCCTGCCCGAGGACGTGACCAGCACCTGCTTCTACTACCTGACCGCCGACCTCCCGGCCCTCTACCGCGACCCCGACGAGAAGTTCGTGGCCGTCGTCACGCGCGCGCGGCGGCGGGCCGCCTGGCGGCTCATGCCGGGCAAGCTGCTCGTGCTCCTGCGCGACGGGATCTCGGACATCACCGACTTCCTCACCTGCCTGTGCCTCTACGCCGTCGAGGCGAAGAAGCTGCGCCACCGCCTGCGCTCGTCCGACGCCCTGCTCGAGCTGCGCCGACTGGCGGCCGATCCGGACCCGGCCGCGGCCGAGCAGTTCCTCGCCCGCGCCGGGCTGTCGCCCGAGGAGCGCCGCGGCCTGCAGCGGATCTGGCCGCGCGACCTGGCGCGGCGCCTGCACGAGCTGCTCCTGCACCACGAGGACGTCGCGCTCGAGGTCGACACGCAGATCGACAACTACAACTCGCGGGCGTCGGAGACCTGGGTGGCGCAGATCCGCGCCCACGTGCGGTCGCTCGTCGACCTCGAGGACCCCGACCTCGACGTGCACATCATCTCGTCGAACACCCACTCCGTCGGCAACCTGCTCTCGCCCTTCCTCGCCCGGCGCCGCGACGAGCTCCTGGCCTGGGGCCGGCGCCAGCGCGCCGGGCTCTGCGGCGAGGCCTCGCCCGAGCGGCCGTGGGGGCGCGCGTGGGCCTGCCGCGACGACCTGGCCTACGTGCTGGCGCGCGACTTCCTCGGCGCGAGCGACGCCGAGCGGGCCGCCTTCGAGGACGAGGGCCTGGCCGGCGGGCGACACAAGCTGCCGGTGACGGCGTTCACGGGGATCGAGGTGGAGCTGTTCGACCTGCGCCGCGTCGACCCGGCGCGCTGCGACCCGCGCCTCGGGGCGCGCCGGGCCACGCGGCCGACGATCCTGGTCAACGTCGACTACGCCTTCGGCCAGCAGGCCGAGGAGATCCTGGCCACGCTCCTGTTCCTCTTCGGTCGGCGGGTACGCTCGGTCAACGTCCTCGGCAAGGCGGGCGGCCTCGTCGGCCGGCGCGGCGACCTGCTCCTGCCCACGGCCACGCTGCTGCAGACCAACGACGAGCTCTACCCGCTGCCGAACCACGACCTCCCGGCCGCGCGCCTGGCCGACCTCGCGGGCGGCATCGCCGTTCACGAAGGGCCGGTGCTCACCGTCGCCGGCACGCTGCTGCAGGACCGGGTGCTGCTCATGTTCTACCGGCGCATCTGGAAGGCGGTCGGCCTGGAGATGGAGGGCTCGTTCTTCGCGCGCCAGCTCATCTCGGCGATCTCGACCGGCGTGGTCGGCCCGGACGTCCGGTCGCGCTTCGCCTACTACACGAGCGACGTGCCGCTCGAGCCCGAGCAGAACCTGAGCGAGGCCCTGCACCCGTCCGAGGGCGTCCCGCCGCTCTACGCGATCACGCGGGCGATGCTGCAGGGGATCTTCGAGCAGGTGGAGTGACTACCTGATCGGCCGCCCCGCCGGCCGCGTCTCGGGCCGGGCCGGCGCCTGCCCGGCCAGCACGGCGTCGAGCGCCTCGCGCAGGAACGGCGTCGCGTCGCCGCGCGCGCCGGTCGGGTCGTCGTCGATCGCGCCCCGGTAGCGGAGCACGCCCTGGCCGTCGACGACGCAGGCCGTCGGCGTGACGCTGGCGCCGAGGAGGCCCGCGAGCCGCCCGCCGGGGTCGAGGAGCACGGGGAAGGGGAGCCCCTGGCGCTCCTTGGCCTGCCGCACGGCCGCCGCGTCGTCGCCCGCGTGGGGCGCGACGCCCAGGACGACGGCGCCCTCGCTGGCGGCGTGGCGGGTCAGGGCCTGCAGGCGCGCGGCGTAGGCCTCGCTCGAGCGGCACGACGCGCTCCAGACGACGAACACGACGGCCTTGCCGCGGTGGTCCGCCAGGCGGTGCCGCTGCCCGCGATCGTCCTGCCCCTCGAGCGCCCCGACCGGCTCGCCGACGCCCCCGGCCAGCGCCGGGAGGGCGAGGGCCAGGAGCGCCAGGCCCGTCAGCATCGTCCTGCTCATCGCCCCTCGTCCTCGATCAGGATCAGGCCCGCCCCCCCGCGACGCGGGCCGGGGCCGGGGTGTTCACCAGCATAGCGGGCCGGCCTACCGCAGGGTGATGCGGGCGAAGCGGCCGGGGATGTAGCCCTGCCACAGCCGGCTCTTCTCCTCGTGCAGGAGGACGCCCGGGGCGAGCTGCAGCGTCTTGGTCGCCCCGCGCGGGCCGCCCTCGGCGTCGGCCCGCTCGCCGTCGTCGTCGGTGAGCACGAGGTTGAGCCCGAAGGAGAAGCCGGGCGCCGGGCCCTGCTCCGGATCGATCGGCACGCCGTTCTTGATGAAGATCTGCCAGGGGATCGCCGCCTCGTAGACCGCGCCGGAGCCGTCGTCCTTGCGGCGCACGAAGTAGGTCCCCTCGGGGCGGGTGCGCTCCTGCTCCGCCTGCTGCTCGTCCTCGTCCTCGTCGTCCTTCTTCTTCGGCAGCGTCAGCGCCAGCGAGAGCAGGACGTCGTCGCCCATGACGACGTCGCCGCCGTTGCCCAGCGTGTCGATCGCGATCAGGAGGCAGTCGCCGATCCAGCGCTCGGCCTCGCTGTCGTAGGGGCGCAGGTTCGTGTCGTCGACGTCCAGGGCGAAGTAGAAGTTGCGCTCGTCCCAGCCCATGTGCAGCACGGCCGAGAGGTCCTCGTCGCCGCTCCAGCGCCCGGGGGTCGACGTCGGCGGGGCCTGGATCGGGTGGATGAAGCCCGGGCCCTTGAGCGCGAACGACGACCACGGCCGCCACCAGTCGCTCAGCTCGCCGTCGATCTCGGGCGGGCGCGGCATGCGCTGCGCGTCGAGCTGGAGCTGCGCCGTCTCCGCCGCCGACTCGGAGAGCGCGGCCAGCGTGGCGAACATGCGGTCGAAGGCGGCCAGGCGCACGCCCTCGGCCAGGAGCCCGCTCGAGAGCAGGGCGGCGGCGTCCTTGCCGCGGCCGGCCAGGTCGAGAAGGCTCGCCAGGCGCGCGCGCGCGCGGGCGTCGTCGGGCGCGGCCGCCAGGGCCAGCGCCTGCGTGATCGTCTCGTCCTCGAGCGCCGCCTCGTCGAGCGCCGCCAGGCCGGTGACGCCGCGGTCGGTCGCCAGGACGAGCGCGCCGTCGCGCGCCAGGGCGCCCTCGCCCAGGAGCCGCCGCCCGGGCACCTGGTGCGCCTCGACGAGCCGGCCCGTGCCGCGCGCGAGCACGTTGACGGTCACGCGCTGCCCGAACCCGCCGTGCCGCGGCACGATCACCGCCGTGGGCGTCTCGACCATGACGTGCGCGCCCGTGCTGCCGCGCGGCGACTGCCACGTCCAGGACAGCTTGCCCAGGCGCAGCTCCTGCGACCAGAGCTCCATGCGCCCGCCGACCGTGCGGAAGCTGTAGAGCGTGTCCTCGCCCAGGACCACGGCGTCGAGCGACGGCCGCGCGCCCTCGGCGGGCGGCTTCTGCCCCGGCCGCGCGGCGCCGAAGCCGTTGTCGCGCCAGAGCTCCTGGCCGGCCGTCGCCTCGTAGACGCGCAGCCCCTGCCCGTCGCCGCCCTGCGTGCGCGCGGCGAAGGCGCTGCCGTCGGGCCCCGGCACGACACCCACGAACCACGCGCCGGCCTCGGCGGCGAGCGCGTAGCGGCGCCGGCCCGTCGCCACGTCCAGCGCGACCAGGCGCATGCCGTCCTGCACGTAGAGGAAGGTCGTGGCGCTGAGCCAGCAGGGGACCGACAGGCGCGAGCCCGCCGCCCCCTCCTCCGGCTCGACGCTCCACAGCGGCTGCCCGTCCTGCGCGCGGAAGGCGTCGATCGCCGCCGGCGTCGACGAGAGGGCCAGGACGACGCCCTCGCGCGCCTGGAGCCCGCCCTGCGCGCGCCGGGCGAGCGCGCGCCGCCAGCGGACCTCGCCCGAAGCCGCGTCGACGCCGACGAGGTCGTTACGCCCCGTGAGGACGACCACCAGCGGCCCGGCGCCGCGGACCTCGTGCACGGGCATGGGGCCGGCGATCAGCGCGCCCGCCCCCGGCTCGATCGCGCGCGTCCAGGCGCGCGTCCCGGCCCGCGGCCCGGCGAGCGCCCAGCCCTCGACGCGGTCGGTGAAGGGCACGACGAGGTGCCCGGCGGCGAGCACCGGGTCGAGGCGCCCGCCGCCCGTGGGCGGCACCCCGGGCACGGCCGCGAGGAGCTGCCCGTCGGCGAAAAGCGCGGCGGACCCCGAGCAGGTCGGGCGCGGGCGCGCGCCCGGGCGCAGCCCGCCGGCGGCGCCTGAGGACGAACACGTCGTCCGGCCCGGCCCAGAGCTGGCCCACGGCGCTGGCCGCGCCGTCCTGCGAGAGCTCGGTCGTGCCGCGGAACGCGCGCCGCAGCGGCTGTGGAGCGGCCGCGCGTTGCGCGCTCGCCAGCGCCGGCGCGTCGCCGGTCGCCAGCCGGCCGCGCGCGGCGGCCGCCCAGACCCGCGCGCCGCGATCGGGCGCTGCTCACGCCGATGATATGCGCGGCCGGGCTCGAGCGCCGCCAGCGTCGAGCGCGCGGCGCGCGCGCGCCAGGAGGCGCAGCTTCTCGTAGACGCGCACCAGCCGGGCGAGCGCGTCGGGTCGCCGGGCGTCGGCCGGGTGGTCGGCCACGAGCCGCTCCAGCTCGCGGGCCGCCTCGGCGCGCAGCCCGCGCTGCTCGAGCGCCGCCGCGAGGTGCCAGCGCGCGTCGGCGACGCGCGCGCTCGCCGGGTAGCGCTCGCACAGCCGCGTCAGGCCCTCGGGCTGGTCGGAGGCGCGCGCCAGGCGGTAGGCCTCCTCGGCGGCCCGGTCCTCCTCGGCGTAGAGGTCGCGCCCGCGCCGGGCCACGAGCTCGCGCAGGCGGCGCGCGCCGTAGGCGCGCGAGCTCACGCGCACGCCCGAGTCGAGCGCGGCCAGGGTCCCCGGCGGCTGGCGCACGAGGGCCTGGTAGGCGCGGACCGCCTGGACCCAGCCGGCGGGGTCGTCACCCTCGGCGTGGCCGTCGCCGAGCGCGCGCAGGAGGTCGGCGGCGCCGGTCGCCAGCGCCTGCTCCTCGCGGCTCTGCGGGTCGCGCGCCTCGCGCGCGTCGGCCGGGTCCCACCCCCAGGAGAAGGTCGCCGCCCGCCCGGCCGCGGCGATGAAGCCCGCCCGGTCCCCGCCGTCGCGCGCGGCGAAGGCGCGCGCCGCCAGGAGGTCGAAGGCGAGCTGTCGCGCCTGCAGCCGCGACGTCTCGTCGAGGCCGCCGCGCCGCGCCGCGCGCTCGAGGTGGGCGAGCGCCTGGTCGACCTCGCCGCGGCGGGCGCGCAGGGCGCCGAGCTGCAGGTCGGAGCGCGGGCCGGCGCCGTGGCGGCGCTCGAGCTCGCGGACGGTCACCTCGAGCGGCGACCACAGGCTCAGGTGCGTGGCCGAGACGGTGGCCAGGAGCTGCGGGCCCAGGGCCAGGGCCGCGCCGGCCTGCGCGGGCGGGTCGTCGAGGCGCAGCCGCGCGAGCGCGCGGCCGTCGGCGAGCGACACGCGCAGGAGCTCGCGCTCCGCGGCGACGACCAGCTCGCGCTCGAGCACGGCCGGCGGGGCCGCGGCGACGGCGCCCAGGTCGGGGCCGACGAAGCGCACGCGCCCGGACTCCCGCTCGAGCGCCACCAGCCGCCGGCCGAGGAGGAGGACGTCGCCCGACGGCGCCTCGCACACCACGCGCGCGTCGCCGCGCGGCGCCCGCCAGCGGGCGCGCCCGCTGGTCGGGTCGAGCGCCAGGACCTCGACGCCGTCGATCGGCGCCACCACCACCAGCCGGCCCCCCGTGAGCGGCGAGGTGGCGCGCAGCCGCCGGCCGGCGCCCAGGAGCGCCGCCTCGGTCGCCTCGGGGATGGCCGGGTAGCGCGCGATCCACAGCGGCTCGCCGCGCGTCGGCTCGACGCTGGCGACCGCGCCCAGCCCCGTGGCCACGACGACCTCGCCCGTCCGCGCCGCCGCGGGCGGCGGCGGCGGCGCGCCCAGGCCGAGGTGGTCGTAGGCCGCGCGCGAGACGAGGAACGTGCGGTAGCGCACCTCGCCCGTGGCCTCGTCGAGGCGCACCAGGCTGGCGCGCAGGTCGCTCTGCTTCTCGAGCACCGTCACGAAGACGCCGCCGTCGAGCCACAGCGGCGCGCTCACCCACTCGGCGTTCGCGGCCAGCTGCTCGAAGCCCGGCCGGTCCGCGGCGTCCCAGGCGAGCGCCCCGGTCGCGCGGTCGAGGGCCACGACCCGCCAGTCCTTGCGTCGCTCGACCTTGAGCTTGTCGGGGTTCTCCGGGTCCTTCGATACGTGCGCGGGGCGGTTCCGGTGCAGCGTCGCGAACACGCGGCCGGGGCCGAGCGCGGGGCGGTAGACGGCCGCCTCGACCCGCGACGGCGCGGAGAGGTCGTCGTTCACCGAGAAGGTCCAGCCGCGCGGCGCCGCCGCGCCGGTCTCCCAGGGCAGGGCGCGGACCGTCTTGCCGTCGGCGACGAGCACCAGCGCGCGCTCGGGGTCGAGCACCGGCTCCTGGTGCGCCGCCGGGCGCGAGAGGCGCCTGGCCAGCGCCTCGGGCGCGTCCGGCGCCGACAGGCCGATGCTCCGCGCGAGGGCGCCCGGGTCGAACGCCGGGGGCGGCGCGGCGGACCCGACCGGGCGGCGCTCGACCTCCGCGGCCAGGGCGCGCGGCGACACCTCGCGGCCGGCGAAGCGCCCGGGCCGCTCGGGGTCGCCGCCGTGCTTGACGTAGGCGGCCAGCGCCTCGCGCGCCCCGACGCCGTCGCCGCGGATGCGCGCCGCGTGGAGGC
Organism: Planctomycetota bacterium; assembly: GCA_019636275.1. Lineage (GTDB taxonomy): Bacteria > Planctomycetota > J058 > J058 > J058 > JAMLIC01. The sequence continues at coordinate 12,436 of JAHBXY010000109.1, forward strand.
GGAGGAGGGCGGCGCGGCGCTTCACCGCGACGTCCTCGGCCCGGGCCTCGATGCGGGCCAGGGCGCGCGCGGCGCGGTCGAGCTCGCCTCGCTCGAACGAGGCCTCGGCCAGCCGGGCCAGCGCCTCGTCGGCGGCGGCCGACAGCGGGTAGCGCGCGATCACGGCCTCGACCGCGTCCGGGTGGTCGGCGGCGGCCAGCGCCTCGCGCGCGCGCGGGTCGGTGCTGCGCCGCCACTGGCGCTGCCCGTCGGGCGGCAGCGCCGCGACGCGCTCGCGCAGGTGCGCGTGGACGCCGGCGTCGAGGCCGGGGCCGACCTCGGTCACGGGCCAGGCGCCGTCCTGGCGCAGGCGCTCGACCAGCGCCTCGAGGTCCAGGTAGTGCCGCACGGCCTCCGCATAGTCGCCCTGCCGCTCCTTCTCGGCGGCGCGGTCGAGGAGCGCGTCGACCTGCGGGTCGCGCGCGGTGAAGGTCGACTCGCCCTCCTGCGCGCTCGCCGTGGCGAGGCCGAGCACGATGACGACCAGCGGCAACGGGTGCCGGGCGCGCGGCGGCATGGGCCCTCCAGGTGCGCGCGGACGGGTGCCCCGCGCGCGGAGGGATTATAGAGGGCTGGCGCCGATCGCGGGGGGCTCTCACGCGTGTCGACCGGCGGCGGGAGGCCTGCTCACGACGAGGAGCAGAGGGCACGAGAGTTCCCTGGCGCCAGCGTCGGAGGCGCGACGTCTCGCCACCCCGTCGTCACGCCTGGGAGTCACTTCAGTTCGGGTCAAAGGCGTGCGGGGCGTCCCCCCCTACCCTCCTGGGTCTTCTGCACCCCGGTCGAGACCCCGAGCGCCCTCTGCTCCCTCTGCTCCTCTGTTGTGAACCCCTTCGGACTGCCCGTACATGCGCACGGGCCCGCCGCGCGGCGCGGCGAGCCCGTGTGACGAGGCCGGAACGTCCGGTTAGATGCCGGTCGTCTCGGGCTTCGTGTCCGGCCGGCGGAACTCGTCCGGCGCCGGCTGCACGTCCTCGAACTCGTCGAAGGTGCGGTTCCACTGGTCGTCCTTGACGATGTCGATGTGGAACCAGCCGAGGAAGAAGTCGACGAGCTGCCAGGGCGAGAAGTCGATCTCCAGGCCGATGATGAAGGCCATCGAGATGTGGATGTCGGTGATGTAGTGGTACCGCGGCTGGCGGTAGTCGAGCGGCACCGTGTTGGCCCGTTCGGGCGCGCGGCGGTACCACTCGTTGAACTCGTCCACCGACTCGAACAGGTAGTCGTTGCCGGCCACGACGCGCAGCTTGCGGTCGACCGGGCCGAGCAGGTCGACGCCCTTGTCGCGCCAGATCCCGGCGGCGCGGCTCTGGAAGCCGTACTTCTCGAAGTCGTAGTAGCCGAAGATGAGGTTCGGCGGCAGGAGGTGCCGCCGGAGGCCCGTGATCATCGGGAGCGGGCTGAAGAAGAAGTCCTCGTACTCGGTCGACATGTACGAGTTGCCGAACTCGATCCCGAACTTCATCCCCTTGCCGGCGACGAACTTCAGGCCGAAGATGTCGACGAAGTCGAGGACCCGGTCCTCCATGAACGTGCAGCCGCCCATCATCAGGGCGAGGCCGCAGCCGACGAGGCGAGATGCCCTCCGCATGGATCCTCCAGCGCGCTCGAACCGCGGCGCTTCGCGCGTCAACAGGCGCCCGGCCACGAGCGCGGGCACGCTAACGTGTGCGGCAGGGCGAATCAAGCACGTGCTGGGCAGCACTCCGGTCGGATGGACCGACGAACGTGGCGCTTGACACGGCGGCCGGGCGACCTTAGGATCTGGCCACGCTTGAGGGGCCGTAGCACAATTGGTTAGTGTACCGGACTGTCGATCCGGGGGTTGCGGGTTCGAGTCCCGTCGGCCTCGTCTCGAGAAGCCTTCCGACCTCGGAAGGCTTCTTGTGTTTCCATGCGTCTCCCTCCTCCTCCTGGCCGGGTGTTGCTCCACCGATCCGGCCGGCCTCACCGATCCGGACCCCGACGTGCGGCGTGAGCGCCTGGCCTGCATGGCGGACGCCGCGGTCAAGCGGCCCGGGGAGCGAGAGATGATCGGCCAGGTGCGAACTGCCGCGCTGCGGGTGATCGACCCCAGCGCCGAACCCCACGTGAGCGTCCGGGCCACCGGGCACCGGGCGATCGAGCGGCTGCGGCTGGTCGACCTCGGGCCCGCCGTCGCGTCACGCCTCGTGGACGGCGAGGGGCAGGACCCGAGCCCGCTGGTGCGGGCGGCGGCCGCCGCCGCGCTGGGCGAGCTGGGCGGGGCCGACGCCGTGGACGCGCTGCGGCGCACGACCCTCCGCGACGCCAGCTCCGAAGTGCGCGCCGCGGCGGCGCGCGAGCTGGGCGAGCTGCGCGACCGGACGCCGGGGACGAGCGACGCCCTGATCCGCGCCCTGCGCGACGAGTCGGGCGCCGTGCGGCTCAACGCCCGGCGCTCGCTGCGACAGATCCACGGCGCCGACCTGGGGTTCGACCCGGCGACCTGGAGCGCGTGGCTGGACCGGCGGGCGGCCGGGGCCCGCGCGACCGAGCCGGCGCCGGACGAGCCCCCGTCGTTGCCCTACGAGCACGGCCTCTATGGTCCGGACGGCGATGACGATCCGGACGACGCCTGGACGGATGAGGAGGCCGCGCCGCCCGGCGACGAGGGCGGGCGATGAGCGCGGCCGCCACGCCCAGCCTGGCGGGGCGCGCCCGCCGCTGGCTGGTGACGCTCCTCAAGCTCGGGCTGACCGTGGGCCTCCTCGCCTGGCTGGCCTCCAAAGGCCACCTCGACCCCGAGCGGCTCGAGCGGGCGCTGCGCCAGAAGGAGCTGATCCTCCTGGCGCTGGTCCTCGGCGCGTTCAACATCTCCACCAGCGCCGTGCGCTGGCTGCTGCTCCTGCGCAGCGAGGGGATCGACTGCTCCCTGCGCGCCGCGCTGCGGCTGACCTGGATCGGCCACTTCTGGAACATGGTCATCCCGGGGGCCGTCTCGGGCGACGCGGTGAAGATGTACTACATCGGCCAGCTGGCGCCCGGGAAGCGGGAGGAGGCCTGGACGACGGTCTTCGTCGACCGGCTCATCGGCATGGCCGCCCTCGTGTCGCTGTCGACGATCGCCACGGCCGCCAACCTCGACTTCATGCTCAGCCGGCCCGAGCTGCGCAACACGGCGCTCACCATGCTCGCCGTGCTCCTGGCCCTCTCCGGGACCGGGCTCATCCTCTCGCTGGGCGTGGGCCGCCGCACGATCGTGTTCGAGTCGTTCCGCTCGCGGCTGCCGTTCACCGACGGCCTGCGGCGCGGCTACCACGCCATGCTGCGCCTGGGCCGGCGCCCCGGGACCGTCGTCCTCGCCCTGCTCATCTCGCTCTTCTCGCACGCCTCGGCGGTGGTCCTCTCGTTCGTGCTCGGCCACGCGGCCGACGAGCGGAGCCTGAGCTTCGTGCAGTACTGCGTGGTCGTCCCCGTGGCGCTGTTCTCCAACGCCGTGCCGCTCACCCCGGGCGGGATCGGCGTGGGGGAGACCGTCCTCGGCAACCTGTTCGCATGGTCGAACGGCGACCCCGGGGCCGGGACGACGATCATGCTCCTCTACCGGTTCACGCTCTACGCCCTGGCCCTGATCGGGGCCGTCCTCTACGTCGCGCACCGCGCCGAGGTGACCGCGCCGCCCGGGGGCGAGCCGGGAAGGCCCGGAGCCGGCTCGACTTCCACGCCGTGCGCGCCTTGACAGTCGGGGAAGCCTGCCGCTATTCTTCACCCGACCGCGCGGTGGGGCGCGCCGACCCGCGTCCCCCCGGCAGCGCCGTGCCGCGCATGCGGCCCGCCGAGCCGCCGGTGCCTGGAGGTTCCTGGTGCCAGAGCGTGATGTCCCGGCGGACCAGGTGAGTCGCATCCTCATCGAGAAGCGCTGCGAGCTCTACAGCCAGATCGCGGCCCTGCTCATGGACCTCGACGAGGCGGTCGAGGAGGACGACGGCGTCCGCGCCCGCTACCTGCTGCAGGACGTGCGCCGCACGCTGCGCACGGCCCTGGCGTTCCTCACCGACGAGGTCTACGGCGAGCTCGAGCGGCTCGAGGCCGTCATGGACCTCCTCCCCACGCGCGAGGGCGCCGGGCTGCCGGCGGAGGCGGCCGACGAGCTGCTCGACCGGACGCAGCTCCTGCACGTCAAGCTGGCCCGCTCGCTCAAGCTGCCGACGCTGCAGGACCTCGAGCAGATCGTCGGGATCGGGCCGCGGCTCAAGCGCCGCCTCGACGAGGAGAGCCGCGGGCTCGAGGCGCGCGCGAAGCGCCGCCAGCTGGAGGAGGAGTGCCACCGCCACGAGGCGGCCGCGCGCGAGGAGATCGGCAAGAAGGCCTACGGCCGCGCGGTGAAGAGCCTGCGCCGGGCCCTCGAGCTCGACCCGGAGCGGCCCGTCCTGCACAACGACCTGGGCGTGGTCCTGTCGCTCATGGGGCGCACCGAGGAGGCGGTCGCCGAGTACCGGCGCGCCGTCGAGCTCAACGAGCGCCTGCCGGAGCGGCGCACCGAGGAGTGGACCACCAGCTACTACAACCTGGGCATGGCCCTGCGGAAGCGGGGGCACGAGCTGCTCGAGCGCGGCGACGAGCAGGGCGGGCTCGGGCTGCTGCGGCAGGCGCGCCAGGCGTTCGACGAGTACACGGGGCTCGGCGCGGCGGGGCCCAAGGTCAACGAGGCGCGGACCATCGTCGAGCGCATCTCGACGCTGCTGGCGGAGCGCGAGGCCCCGACGGCGGAGGCGGACCGCGACGCGACGCTCGAGGCGTCGGGCTAGCACGTCAGGGGGAGGAACGTGGCGATCCTGAAGATCGACGAGGTCGAGACGCGCGGGAGCTGGGCCCAGCTCGCGATCGAGGGCGAGATCGACCTCGACACCGTGGGCATCCTCCGGGGCCGGCTCGACGAGCTGCAGCGGCGCGGGGTCGACCGGCTCGTCCTCGACATGGGCGACACGCGCTACGTCAACTCGTCGGCGCTGGCGGTCCTGGTCAAGTTCGCCGAGTCGTTCCGCGAGCGCGGGGGCGGGATCGCCCTCGTGCGCGTGGCCCCGCGGGTCAAGCTCGTGTTCGAGATGCTCGGGCTGCTCGTGTTCTTCAAGTTCTTCGACTCGGTCGAGGCCGCCACGGCGGCCTTCTCCGGGGCGCAGGGCTAGACGGGCCCAGCCATCCGAGTCCGCTTCTTCGGCCGCTCCGACACCGGCCGCCGCCGCACCACCAACGAGGACTCGTTCCTGGTCAGCGATGACGAGGGCCTCGGGGTCGTGTGCGACGGCATGGGCGGGCACGACGCGGGCGAGGTCGCCAGCCGGATGGCCGTGGACATCTTCGCCGACTCCGCCTCGCGCGGCGTCGGCGCGCTCCGCGCGCCCGGGCGCAAGCACTCGCAGCTCCGGGCCATGGCCTCGGAGCTGGTGATCGACTGGACCGAGCGCGCCAACGCGGCGATCTACCGGCGCGGGGGCTCGGGGGTCGGGGCGCCGAAGTCGCGCATGGGGACGACGCTCGCCCTGGCGTTCTTCGTCTCCGACTTCGTGGTCGTCGGCCACGTCGGCGACAGCCGCGTCTACCGCATGCGCGGCGAGCGGATCGAGCGCCTCACGGACGACCACGTGGTCATGGCCGAGGCCAAGCGCCACGCCGCCGACCCGCGCCCGCCGCGCAAGCGCAAGTTCGTCACGCGGGCGCTGGGCACGCGGTCCACGGTCGAGCCCGACGTGTCGTTGCACGAGATCACCCCCGGGGACGCGTTCGTCCTCTGCTCGGACGGGCTCACCGACCTCGTGACCGACGAGGAGATCCTCACGCTCACGCGGCGCGCCGGCGTCAACCGCCGCCTCGCCGTCCGCTCGCTGATCGACCTGGCCAACAAGCGCGGCGGCCCGGACAACGTCACGGTCGTGCTGGCCGAGGTCCTCGACGACGTCGACGAGGACGCCGACGAGACGGACATCATGGCCATCGAGCGCTGAGGTGTGCTCGACGGCTGCCGCCGCGGATGCTGGGCGGGGCGGCGCGCGCGCGGGCTCGAAGTAGGTCGCTACGTCGTAGCCCGCGCGCGCGGCTCCCCGTCTCGTCCTCCACGGCCTCGCCTCGCTTGCGGCTCCGATCGAAGGCTGGTCACCGACACCATGTGACCAGGAGCGACTTCTTGACGCGCTCCGAGGTGTGCGGCCGAGCGCACCTCACGCGAGGCTCCGTCGCATCGCCCGCCGGTGCAGGTCGCGGTAGAGGCGGTCGAAGACATAGGCGCCGAGCTCGAGCCCCTGCTCGACGTAGTAGCGGCGCGCCGGGTCGTCCCAGCGGGGCTCGATCACCTTGTAGAACTCGGCCGCGTGGCGGTCGTCGATCTCGGCGTGCAGCCGGTAGTGGACGAGGTCCGCCTCGCGCACCCAGCCGCGGGCGACGACGGCCGCGCCGATGCGCGCCGAGATGCCGGCGAAGGCGTGCTCGATCACGCCCATGCAGCCGACGCCCACCTCGAGCTCGTCGTGGGCGCAGGCGGTCACGAGGACCATGTTGAACGCGCGCACCTCCGGCCAGAGCGTGAGCAGGGGCAGGCGCTCGGGGTCCGCGCCGAGCGAGGCGAGGAAGCGCTTGAACGTGGTCGCGTGGAAGCGGGCGCCCGAGAAGTCGCCGTGCTCCTCGACCACGTTGCGCAGGATGTCGAGCCGCTGGTGCGGGTCGGGGAGCTTGGCCAGGAGCGCGGCCATGGGCCGCGAGAAGAACTCGACGGCGAAGTAGAACTGCTCCTGCGTCTCGCGGAACGCGTCGAGCGGCAGGTCGCCCGCCTCGAGCGCGGTGAGGTACGCGTTGTCGTCGATCCCCACCCGCTCGAGCGCCCTCACGGCGCGCTGATGGACCCGCGGCGCGTCGCCGCCGTCGCCGACCTCGTCCCCCACCTCGACCTCCCGGGCCCCCGGGCCCTGGAACAGCGTTCCGCGGCCGGGACCCGGGGTCAAGGGCTCACCGGCGCCAGGAGAGGCGCGTCGGCCCGCCGGGGCCGAGGTGCAGGACCTCGTCCTCGCCGAGGAAGGCGAGCGGCGCCCCGCCGGGGGCCGGCCGGACGGCCGGTGGGTCCTGGGCGAGGTCGACCCACGCCCACCAGGTGGCGACGCGCCGGCCGGAGGGCGACCACACCCAGGGGCCACCCGCGGTCCCCTCGGGCAGCGGGCGCACCTCGCCGGTCACGAGGTCGACGGCGAGCGGCTCGACCAGGGTGTCGGCGGTGAGCTCGACGATCGCGCGCGCCTCGTCCGGCGCGAACTCGACGCGCACGTCGCCCTCGGCCGGCGCGGGCACGACGCGCTCGGTCCCGTCGTGCAGATCGCGGAGCGTGATCCCCTCGCGCGTGCGCAGCACCAGGCGCCGGCCCGAGGGCGAGAGCGCGACCGCCGCGTCGGTCGGCGCCGTCAGGGGCGTCGCCGTCCCGCGGGCGAGGTCGACCAGGACGCGCGCGCCGTCGACCTGCGCGATCAGCCGCGGGCCGCCGAGCGCCTCCACGCGCGCGCCCTCCGGCACCCCCTCCAGCGGCGCCCCGCGGAAGGTCCGCGCGCCGCCGTTCGCGGCGATCCCCCACGGCTCGTCGGCGAGCCAGGGCCGGGCGCCGGCGTCGACCCGCAGGGCCGGGTCCCACGAGCGGGCCACGCGGGCGTCGGGGCCCCGCTCGGGCGCCGTGCCGACCACGCGGCGGGCGGCCACATCCAGCAGGCGCCGCTCCCCGTCGTACCAGCCTGCCAGGAGCGTCCCACGCGCCTGCATCACCCCCACCCAGCCGTCGAGGGTCCACGCCCCGGTCAGCGCCTCGTCGAGGTCGTGGGCCGCGGCGAGCCGATCGAGCGGCACGAACGTGTTCCGGTGGCGGTACGGCGCCGCCGGCCAGTCGATCCACTCGACCTCGCTGCGCACGAGCACGCCCCCGTGGACGGCCCACTCCACCTGCCGCTCGGGGCGCGCGTGCGCCGCCGCCCGCGCCGCCGTCGTCGCGGCCCCGCCCAGCGCCACGGCCGCGGCGAGCGCGGCGGCGGCGCCGGCGAGCAGGCGCCGCGGCTCGCCCGCGGGCCGGGCGAAGGCGCGCCAGGCGATCAACGCGAGGAGCGCCGGCGTCACGAGGCTCGCGCCGACCACGAAATCGCCCGGCGCGCTCAACGCGCCGGCGAGCTCGCGGTACGCGAGCACCGGCGCGGCCAGGAGCAGCGGCGCGCCCACGAAGGCCGCCAGCGGCTGGCGCACGAGCGCCCCGGCGGCGAGCGAGGCCACGAGCAGCGCCTGGCCGAGCGCGACCTGCTCGAGGGTCGTCTCGTCGATCAACCGCAGCGGCAGGGCGAAGGCGCCGACGACGAGCGCGGACGAGCCGAGCGCGACGACGGCGCGGAGGAGGAGGTGCCGCCCCGGCCCGAGCGGCATGGCCCCGAGGAACCGCAGCCCGCCGGACTGCGCGTCGGCGGCCACGGCGCTGACGCCGAGGAGCCAGGGCGCGACGATGGCCACCACGGCGAACGCGACCTCCGCCGGGGTCACGACGTAGGCGTGCAGCCGCTCGCGCACGAGCGTCGACAGGAGGAGCACGAGGAGCCCGAGGCCCGCGGCCGCGGCGGCCGGCGCGGCCTGGAGGCGCACCTGGCGCAGGAAGAGCGACCTCACCGGGCACCTCCCAGCACGTCGGCGAGCGCGGCGCCGCGGGCGACCGCCCGCCCGGCGGCGAACCCGACCGCGCCGCCAGCCACGGCCGCGCGCTCGCCGCCGTCGACGGTCACGACCGGACCCCACGGGAGCGCGAGCGCCTGCCCGTCGGGCGTCCAGACCGGCCCGTGCCCGGACCAGGGGCCGCTGCGAGACGGCGGGGGCGCGTCCACGACGCGCGCGCCGGTCGCCAGGTCGACGACCACCGTCCGGCTGCCGGCCAGCCTCAGCGCGGCATGCCGCCCGCCCGGGGCGAAGCGCACGGCGGAGGCGTGCAGATACAGCGCGTCCCCCTCCCAGCTCCGGAGGCCGACGCGCGCGCCGGACCCGAGGTCGAGCGCGTGGAGGTCGCCCGCGGGATCGAGCACCAGGAGGCGCCCGCCCGGCGCCGGCATGGCAGCCACGCAGACGAGGTCGGCGGGCCACGCGACCAGGCGCTCGACCTCGGGCGCGGGGGTCGCCGGTCCGGGCAGGGGGCAGGCGACGACGCCCGCGTCGTCGACCAGCAGCGCGCGGCCGTCCTCGGCGAGGCCCACGTAATGCGCCCCGGGCACGTGGAGCACGGCTCGCGCGTCCTCGGGGCCCGCGGGGGTGAGCCGCAGCACGTCGACGGGCGAGAGGCCCTGGTGGCTGCGCAGGAGCGTCACCGCGCCGTCGGGCCCCCAGGCCACGTCGCGGTGGGGCTCGTAGCCCGGGAGGCGCGTGGTCGTCCGGACGGCGACGTCCAGGAGCCATCCTCCACCGAGCCGGAAGTCGGTGAGGAGCACGAACCGCCCATCCGGCGACGCCTGGGGCCAGGCGACCTGCCGCAGCGGCACCTGCCAGGCGCCCTCCGGCCTCAGCGTGACCACGCGCCGCTCGACGCCGCACCACAGGTCGGCCTCGAGCTCGACCACGAGCCCGCCCTCGCCCAGCGGCGTGGCGCCCAGCGCCGCCAGGGCGCGCGGCGCCTCGCGCTCGAGCGTCCAGGCGTATGCGCCGGCCGTGGAGGTGAACGTGAGCACCCCGAGGGTCGCCAGCCCGCCGGCGGCGATCACGGCCGGGCGCGGCGTGGGCCGGTGCCGCTCGCCGCGCGCGAAGGCCAGGAGCGCCAGGCCGACGGACGCCACCCCGAGGCCGGTGGGACCGGCTAGCTGGGCGAAGACCCCCTGCGGCTGCGCCCCGAGGACCGCGAAGGGGACGAAGCTCAGCAGCCCGAACGTGACCAGGAGCAGCGGCGCCAGGAGCACCGCCGGCATCACGCGGTGGGCGACGACCGAGGCGAGCGCGCCCGCGCCGAAGCCGGCGGCGGACAGGCAGGGGAGGCCGACCCCGAGGTCGCGCGCGTCGCGGGCCAGCGCGGCGGCGAGGGCCGGGAGGAGCCACAGCGCGGCGGCGAGCAGCTTGGTCGCGGCGACGCCGATCGGGCGCGCCGGGAGGCGCAGGAGGAACGCCGTGCCGCCGGCGGCCGTGTCGGGCGCAACCGCCGCCACGCCGATGACGGCGGCCAGCGCGACGTGGACGAGCAGCCCCGTGACGTCCACGGGCGGGAGCGCCAGCGCGAGGGGCGCCGCGGCCAGGCCGTAGGGCGCCAGCCGGCGCAGCTCGCGCAGGAGGAGGGCCTTCACGCGGCACCTCCTGCGCCGTCGCCGCCCTGGTCGCCGCCCGCCTGCTCGACGGGCGCCGTCCAGCAGGCGAAGGCCTCCTTGAAGCTGGCCGGGTGGCGCTCGAGCCCGGCCACCGGCAGGGCCGCGTCGAGCTCGGCCTCGACGTGCTCCGCCGCGCCCATGGCGGCGAGCGTCAGGGCGCGCGGGTCGCGCTCGAGGAGCACGGCGCCCCTCGGCAGGCGCAGGCGGTCGCCCGGCGGCAGGACGCCCTTCAGTCGCACCACGTAGCGGGCGCAGGCGGCGCGCAGGTCCTCGAGCTCGCCCGAGAGCGCGGGCCCGCGCTCGCGCAGGACGACGGCGCGGTCGCAGATCCGCGAGACGTCCTCGATGATGTGCGTCGAGAGGAGCACCGCGCGCGGCGCGCCGTCCTCCTGGGCCACGAACGAGGCGATCGCCTCGAGGAAGTCGTCGCGCACGAGCACGTCGAGGCCGGACGTCGGCTCGTCGAGCACGAGCACGCGCGGCCGCGCGGCCAGCGCCAGGGCCAGGAGCAGCCGCGCCCGCTGGCCCTTCGACAGGACGCCGCAGCGCGCGCCCGGCGCGAGGTCGTAGCGCCGGCGCAGGTCCTCGAAGCCGCCGCCGTCGAAGCGCGCGCCGTGGACCTCGGCGACGAGCCGCGCCAGACCCTCGACGGTCATGTCGTCGAGCAGCTCGCGCCGCTCGGACACGTAGGCCACCTCGCGGAAGAGCGCGTGGCCCTGCCGCCGCGGCTCGCGCCCGAGGACCGTCACCTGCCCCTCGGACGGGGGCAGGAGGCCCAGGAGCATCTGGATCGTCGTCGACTTCCCCGCGCCGTTGCGGCCGAGGAGGGCCGTCACCGACCCGGCGGGGACGGCGAGGTCGAGTCCGCGGACGACCCAGCGCCGCCCGAAGCGGCGGCCCAGCCCGCGCGCGTCGATCAGCCCCGGCGACGAAGACGGCGACTCGCTCACGGCCGGCGCCCCCCTGACCTGCACCTTCACGCTACCACCCACGCCACCCTCCTCACCGCGATGGTTCGGGGGGGCTTACGCCCCCGCGGTCCCCCACCGCGCTCGCCCGCCTCGATCCTCGAGGCCTCGACGCGACGTCGAGCGAGCGCGGTCACTGCGTCTTCCCCCGGCGCCCGGCCCGCTTCCCGGCCCAGCGGGCCAGCGGGCTGCGAGTCAGCTCCTCCACGTCGCGCAGGACGACCTCGTCCTTGCGCGCGCGCGCGGCCTGGCCCAGGGCCTCGAGCAGGACCTCCTGGACCTCCGCCGCCGACAGGCCCGCCTCGAGCGCCTCGTTGACGGCGCGCTCGAAGCGCTCGAGGACGAGCGCCTGCCGCCGCTCGAGCGCCACCTCGAGGGCGCCCTCCTCGACGAACACGCCGGTGCCGCGGCGCGAGTCGAGGACGCCGTCGCGCTCGAGGTCGCGGTAGGCCTTCGAGACGGTGTTCGGGTTGACCTTCAGCCGCGCGGCGACCTCGCGCACGGTCGGCAGCTTGTCGCCCGGCCGGTAGACGCCCCGGGCGATCGCGTAGAGCACCCGGTAGACGATCTGGTCGCCGATCGGCACGGGGTCGTCGGGGTCGATCGTCCACGCGTCGCTCATGAGCCCCTCGCCTCCCTGGCAGCCGAAGACCGCGCACCCGCCGTGGTCGGCCAGGCACTCGCGGTGGTGGCGCGCGCCGCACCCCGCGCAGGCCCGCGTCCGGTCGCCCTGGACGAAGCCGCCCCGGCAGAAGGGACACACCCGCGCGTCGTGTCGAGCACCCTGGATCACTCGTTCTCTGGTGTACTAGTCCGATAGTACGCTGTCAAGGGTCTGCTTGCGCCAGCGCAAGAGGCGCCCGGGCGGGGCGTGCTACGGTCCGCCGCCGCAGGAGGTTCCACCGCGATGACCACCCACTCCGCGCCCGCGGGCTCGACCCTCACGGTCTGGACCTACAAGGAAGGGCTCCTCTCGCGGGTCGCGCACGACCTGTGCATCCGCGCCGCCGACTGGCGGCTCGAGGCGCGCCGGGCGGACCGCCGCGTCGAGGTGGAGGTCGTGGTCCCCGTGCGCGGGCTGCGCGTGCAGGGGCAGGTGAAGGACGGGGCCGTCGTGCCGCTGTCGGAGAAGGATCACCGCGAGATCGAGGGCAACCTCGCCTCGCGCCACGTCCTCGACGCCGAGCGCTTCCCCGAGGTGCGCTTCACGGGCGCGGGCGACCTGCCCCCGGGCGGGGGCCGGGCGACGATCGCGGGGCAGCTCACGATCCACGGGACGACGCGGCCGGTGACGCTGGCGGTCGACGTGGGCGCGGCGGGCGTCGTCACGGGCGAGGTGCGCCTGCGCCAGACGGAGTTCGGGGTGAAGCCCTACTCGGCGCTGCTCGGCGCGCTCAAGGTGCAGGACGAGCTCCGGGTGAGCTGGGAGGTTCCCCTGCCCGCGTAGCCCGCGCCAGGAGCCACTCCTCGAGCGGCCAGGCGACGAGGGCCCCGCCGACGGTCACGTAGCAGGCGACCCGCAGGAGGATGACCGCCGCGGCCACGAGCGCCTGGACGACCGGGTCGCCGTGCGACAGGCCCAGGACCGCCTCGAGCGAGCGGGCGCGGTCGGCGTACTCGCGCAGGGCGAGGTAGGCGACGACGACGACGAGCGGCCCGGCCGCCCACAGGAGGCGCCGGCGCGTCACGGCGACCTCCGCTGGCCCATGCCGTCCCACCAGGGGCGGGCCGTCTTCATGCACAGGAGGATCGCCTCGCCCAGGAGCGGCGCGGCCACGTAGCGCCGCTCGTCGCCCTCGTCGCGCGAGACGCCGAACAGCTCGGCGAGCGCGAGCTGCCCGGCGAGGAGGTCGCGGTCGCCGTGGCGGCGCGCGCCGGCGATCGCGAACCCGGTCGCCGACACGCCCCACACGAGCACGGGGCCGGAGTCGATGTCGCCCCAGCCGGCGTTCGGGTCGTCGGGGTGGTACTCGCGCAGCCCCGCGAAGGGCCCCAGGCGCCCGGCCAGGTGCACGCGGGCGGCGGCCCATTGCTCGCGCGCGAAGGCGAGGTCGAACATGGGCAGGAAGAAGCTGGCCCAGCCGGCGGCCGAGCCGCGGCCGCGCTGGCGCGGGGCGCCGGTCTCCTCGTCGACGGCGAACACGATCAGGCCGGTGGTCGGGTCGAGCAGCCGCGCGCGCGTGTAGGCCACCCACTCGTCGATCAGCGGCCGGTGGTCGGTGCCCCGCACGCGGTCGGCGACCTCGAGCGAGGCCACCGCCACGACGTTGTCCATCGTGTAGGTCTCGCGCGGGTACGTCTCGACGTGACGGTGCGGCCGGGCGCGCATGCGCCGGGCCAGCGTCGCCGTGACGCGCCCGTGGAGGTCGTCGCGCGACGCGTCGCCGCCGAGCAGGCGCCGCGCCCCGAGGAGCAGGTTGAGGTGCCCGAGGTAGGCCACGCGCCCACGGTCCTCGTCGAGGGTGGCCAGCGCCGGCGCGCCCCACTGCCCCGCGTCGAAGCCGGCGAGGGCCGGCGTCATGAGCTCGTCGAGGAGCAGGTCGAGCACCTCGAGCGCTTCGGCGCGCGTCTCCGGCGCGTCGAGGGCGATGTTCGTCAGCGCGTAGCCGGTCATCGCGTAGGTGCCGAAGGCGTACTCGCCCTTGAACAGCTCGTGCGTCGTGCCGATGTCCGCCGGGCGCACCCCGCCCTCGCGCATGCGCCGCACGAGGTGCCGCCGGCGCCGCTGGACGTCGTCGCTGGCGCCGCCGCGCGCCTCGAGGTCTGCGGCGTCGACGTGCAGCGCCGGCAGGCCGACCGCGAACGCGACCAGCCCGCCGGCCAGGAACGCGGCCCGCACGGCCAGGCGCTGGCGGCGGGTGAGGGTCGGGGGGGCGGGGTCCATCACCTTCTTCATGGCAGGGCCCAGCCGGCGGCGCACGTGTGGTCGCCGCTCGCGCTCGCCCCCGGCAGGCCGTAGAGTGGGCCCCCCTTGAAGGAGGTCTCCGTGAACGTCACCGCCCGCCTGGCCGCCCTGCTGCTCGTGCCCCTGGGGCTCACCGGCTGCTTCGACATCGAGCAGGGGCTCGTGCTGGAGAAGGACCTGTCCGGGCGGGCGAGCACGCGCGTCGTGATCGACATGGAGCAGATCGTCGACACCGTGGCGCGGCTGAAGAAGCAGATGTCCGGCGAGGAGGGCGAGCCGACCAAGGAGGAGCTGGCCGAGGCGCGCAAGGAGCTCGAGGAGAAGCAGGCGCAGGAGCGCGCGGAGATGGCCGAGAAGGCGGTCGCCGAGCGGGCCAAGCTGGAGGCGTCGCTGCCCGAGGGCGTGCGCCTGACGGACTACGAGCAGAAGATCGAGGGGCTGCGGGTCACCATCCGCATGGGCTTCGCGTTCGACCACGTGTCGAAGCTGTCGCGAATCGAGCTGCCGGCCGACGACGAGGAGGGGGGCGACGAGGAGGCGCCCCCCGGCATGCCCGGCGTGCCGGCGGCCAAGCCCATGAAGAAGCCGTTCGAGGGCCTGGTCGTCGAGGAGCTCGAGGGCGGTCTCGTGCGCGTGACGATGAAGCCCGAGAACCCCGCCTCCGAGCTCACGCGTGAGCCGCCGGCCGCCCCCGAGGGCGAGGGCGGCGGCATGGGCGGCATGGGCGGCGGCATGGAGGGCCTCGGCGGCGCGCTCGACGGCATGAAGGACATGATGATGGCCGCCCTGAAGGGCATGAAGGTCGCCATCAAGATCGAGTCGACCTCGATGCAGGTCGTGGAGACGAACGCCCTCACCCGCAAGGACAAGGCGGCGCACTGGGACCTCGACCTCGGCAAGCTCATGGCCCTGGAGCCGGCGGAGCTGGAGAAGGCCCGCGCGGCCGGCGAGAAGGGCGGCGACGCGCCGTTCGTCGTCTTCCGCCGCTAGAGGCCCGGCCGGAAGGCCGCTTCGCGGCCTTCCTGCCGGCCCTCTAGCCCCATCGCTGATGCCGGGGGATCCGTGTGCTCGGCCGCTGCCATCTCACATTTCGAGGGCTCACGGGTGGATACCGGCCGAGCACAGGGACCCCCGGCCGGAGTCGGCCCGGCCCGGCCTGTCCGAGGCACCTGGCGGGCGCATTTCCGCCCGGGCCTCCATGGCCGTGCCCGTCCCCTGACGTCGATCCGACGCAGAGGCCGACGAGGAGGCGCAGAGACCGCAGAGGAGGAGGGAGCCTGATGATTCCCATCTCTGCGGACTCTGCGCCTCCTCTGCGTTCTCTGCGTCGAGTCACAGCGGCCGTCGCCTGTCGTGATTGATGCCCACGTCCAGGAGCGCGACCGATGCTCCGATCCGTGCTCCGATCCGCAGCTTCGCTCTCAGATCAACCGGTGAGCGCGGTCAGCGGCCCGCGCGTGGTGCCGACCAAGCGGACCCGGATCGTCCGCTTCTCCGGCCCCTGACGATCACGCGCGCGTGACGTCGTCCCGATGGTTGCGCGCGGCCACCCGTTTGCGGCGCCCGGCCCCCTCGCGAGCCCGCTCGCCGAGGAGGACGCGTGGACGACGACGGCCGCGGCTTCGTCTGGACCCTGCTCTGCCCCCACCACCGGGCCCGCGCCGAGGTCGCCTTCGACCCGGGGCCCGGCCGGCCGGCGGTCGTCCGCTGCTCCCTCCTCGGCCGACGCCGGCGGTGCGACGAGGAGTGCGCGACCTGGTTCGGCGGCGCCGAGCGGCCCGCGCAGGCGGCCGGCCCGGCGGAGGAGGCCTGATGCGCCGCGGGGCGCTGGTCCTCTCCGCCGCGGCGGCGGCCGCCGCCCTCGGCGCCCGGGGGCTCCCCCTCGGCGCGCGCGAGGGGCGAGCGATCCAGTCGCCCGAGGTCGCCTGGGTCGTGGCCGAGCCCGAGGGGCCGGGCTGGGGCGCGCTGGCGGTGCCGCCGCGCCCGGCCGACGCGACCGCCGCGCGCGGAGAGGCCCTGTTCGCCGTTCGCTGCGCCGCCTGCCACGGGGCCGAGGGTCGGGGGGACGGGACGTTCGCGCCCGACCTGCCGACCCGGCCGCGTGACCTGGCGCGCGCGCCGCTGCGCACGCGCTCAGCGACGGGGCCGGTCGGCCCGGATGAGCTCTACCGCTCGATCAGCGCCGGCGCGCCCGAGCACGGCATGCCGAGCTTCGCGCACCTGCCGGCGACGGATCGCTGGTCGCTGGCGCTGTTCGTCCTCTCGCTGCGCGACGACGGCGCCGACCCGCGCGCGCCGGTCGCCCTGCCGCCGCGGCCGGCGCTCGACCTCGCCCTCGGGCAGCGCACGTTCCTCGACCGCTGCGCGACCTGCCACGGAGCGCGAGGCGACGGCCGCGGCCCGGTCGGCCCGCTGCTCGTCGACGTCGCGGGCGCCAGGGCCCCGGCGACCGACCTCACGCGCGGCGCGCTGGCCCTGCGCGGCGGGGCCCGCGCCGAGGACATCGCCCGGACGGTCGCGCTCGGGCGGCCGGGGACGGCCATGACGCCGCTCGACCTCCCGCCGGCGGAGCTGTGGGCCGTGGCCGGCTACGTCGCGGTGCTCGTCGACGCCGGGCACGCCGCCCGGCGCGCCGCCTGGGACCGCTTCTTCTCCAGCCGGCGCGCCGGCGCCACCGCCCCCGGCGCGGAGCGCGGCAAGGACCCGACGCGCTGGGACCCGCAGCGCTCGGCGCGCTTCGCGGCGGCGCCCGCCGGCGCCCGCGGCTGCACGTCCTGCCACGGGGGGATCGCCGACATCGCCACCGGCGCCATGGCCCAGGCGATCGACGCCTTCGCCGGCGGCGACAGGGACCGCTCCTGCACCGTGTGCCACGAGGGGCGGCCGCTGGCGGACACGAGCGCCGAGGCGCACCTGGGGATGGTCGCCAACCCGGGCAGCCTGTGGGTCACGAGCGTGGGCCTCGGCTGCGCCAAGTGCCACTCGGACCACGGGGCCCTGACGTCGCTCCACGGCCGCCCGCTCCCCGAGGCGACGGGCGGCGGGCTCCTCGCCGTGCGCTCGCGCCAGACCGACCCGACCGGCGCCTCGGGCGCCAACCACGCCTACCGCATCCAGCGCGCGCTCATGGCCCAGGAGACCGGCAAGGTGTTCCTGGCCACCGCGTCGGCCGGCCTCGTCGAGCGCGACGCGCCCCGCTACACCAACTTCGCCGTCGACGACCCCGACGGCCCGGTCCCCTGCGCCGGCGGCCCCGCCTACCGCGAGACCATGGCGCGCGCCTTCGAGACCGGCTTCCTCACGCGGCTGCCCGGCGGCGAGGCGCTGCCGACGCGCCCGCAGGCCCAGGCGCTCCTCGGCGACGAGGCGGCGGCCGCCTATCTCGACTACTACCGCAAGGAGTGCGCGCGCTGCCACCTGTGGGGCGAGGGCACGGCGTCGCGCGGCGAGCACCGCTCCTCGGGCTGCTCCGCCTGCCACGTCCCGTGGGACGACCACGGGCGCTCGGCGGGCGGCGACCCGACCGTGCCCACGCACCTCTCCGGGCACCCGGTCCGGCACGAGCTCCAGCTCGCGATCCCCGAGCAGCAGTGCAACCACTGCCACACGCGCGGCCAGCTGACGCTGCACTCCGACGCCCACCAGCGGGCGGGGATCGGCTGCGTCGACTGCCACACGTCGATCGACGTGCACGGCGACGGGAACATCTACCCGTCGATCCGCCACCAGCTCGAGGTCAAGTGCGAGGACTGCCACGGCACGGCCTCCCACGCGCCGTGGGAGCTGCCGCTCCTGCCGGGCACGCCGGCCGAGGGCCCGGCGCCGCGCGGGGTCCACGCGCAGGACGGGAAGGAGCACCTGCTCACCTCGCGCGGCAACGCGCGCACGAACTGGCTGCGGGTCGAGGAGCGGGCCCTGCTCGTGTCCTTCCTCGACGGGCGCGAGCACGAGGTGCCGCTCCTGCGCGACCGCGCGCCGGCCGCGGGCGGCGGCGCCGCCGGGCCGACGACGGCGCACGGCGAGCGGATCGCCGGCCACGACGCGCTCTCCTGCGCCGCGTGCCACAACCGCTCGGGGCCGCGCTGCGACTCGTGCCACGTGAACTACTTCGGCAGCGCCATGCAGCGCGACTGGCTGCTCAGCGCGCTGGACTACGACCCCCTCACCACGCGCCAGCGCGTGGTCCTCACCCCGGGCGCGGTCGAGTTCCGCGAGACCGGCCAGACGTGGGGCGACCCCGAGATGCGTCGGGACCCGGACGGCAAGCTCGTGCCTCGCATCGCCGGCTGCGACGTCACGATGACCTACCTCCCCGACCGCGGCGAGGCCCGCACGTTCCGCGGCCGCATGAACCCGAGGTCGCCGGACTACCCGCCGCCCGTGGCGCCCTCGCTGCCCCACGAGAAGGCCCTGCCGCCGCGCTCCTGCGTCGACTGCCACGTGGACGGCGTCGGCAACGGTCCGGTGGTCCTCCCCGGCAGCCGCTGAGCCTCACCGCGCGCGCCCCGTCGGAGACGTCGTGGCGAGCGACGACGCCACCGACGACATCCGGGCGCCCCCCCCCCCCCCCCCCCCCCCCCCCCCCCCCCCCCCCCCCCCCCCCCCCCCCCCCCTCTCGCCCCCC
>JAHBXY010000011.1 GCA_019636275.1 Planctomycetota bacterium
CGGCGGCGGCTCGCTCGTGCGCACCACGCGGCGCCCCTCGCAGCCAGGCGCCGCGCAGCGGCCGTGCTCGGCGAAGCACTCGCCATGGTGCGCGGCGAGGCAGGCCGCGCAGTAGAGGGTGCGCTCGACCTCCAGCGCGTCGTGGCAGAACGTGCACCGGAGGCGAACGGTGGGCGGCGGCGCGGCCGCGGCGGCCGCGGCCTCGAGCGCCTCGATCCGCTCGAGCACCGCGGGGAGCTCGGCCTCCGGGTCGAACGGCAGCGGCGGCGCCTCGAGGGCGCGCGCGAGCGCGGCCTGCGCCGCCTGGCAGCGGTCGCAGCCGTCGACGTGCTCGACCACGGCCCCGGCGTCGCCGTCGTCGTCGTCGAGGAGGCCCTCGCGGAGGAGCAGGAGCAGGTCGGGTCCCGGGCAGCTCATCGCACCACCCCCTGCCGCTCCGCCTCGCGCCCCAGACGCTCGACGGCGGCCTTCATGCGGTACTTGGCCGTGCGCACCGAGCAGCCCAGCGAGTCGGCGATCTCCTCGTAGGTGTGCCCCTGGTCGTGGCGGAGCAGGAACACGGCCCGCTCGCCCTCGCCGAGCGCGTCGAGCGCCCGGCGCAGGAGGCCGTGCTCCTCGCGCGCGGCGGCGATCCTGGCCGGGTCGGCCTCGCCGCCCGCCTGCGCGGCGGCGGCGAGGGCCTCGGGCTCGAGCCGCTCCTCCGGCCGGCGCCCCTTGCGCTTCCACTGGTCGAGCGACACGTTGCGCGCGATCCGGTAGAGCCAGGGCCGCAGCGGCCGCCCCCGCTCGAGCGCGTCGAGCGCGCCGTGGAAGCGCACGAACGTCTCCTGCAGGGCGTCGCGCGCCGCCTCCGCGTCGCCGGCGTGCAGGCCGTGGAGGAAGCCGAGCACCGCGCCGGCGTGGCGCCGGTAGAGCTCCGCGAACGCCTGCGACCCGGTCCGCCGCGCCTCGCGGCAGCGGGCGACCAGGTCGTCGTCGGTGGGGGGTGGCTCGGCTCCCATGGCGCTCCTTCGTCCGTGCCCTTCTTACGCCACCGGGGAGGCCGGAGTGCAAGTCGGGCCAAGGAGCCGCGCGCAAAGGACCTATGCTGGCCTCAGGCCGTCGGCCGCCGGCGCCGGGCGACGGCGCGCTGCGGCTTCGCCGGGGCTGGTTCCGGCGGCGCCGCCGCCGGCACGAGCGGCGCGTCGGCCAGGCCGACCTCGGCCCACGTGCGCCGCCACGCGTCGGCGTCGAGCTCGCCCGCGACGAGCTGCTCGACGAGCTTCCCGGGCTCGAGGCTCCGCTCGCCGCGCGTCGCCACGGTCGGCTGCCCCGGCGCGGCCGTCACGCGCCAGCCGGCGTCGGCGAGGACCACGGTCAGCGCGATGCTGATCACGCCCTTGGCCCGCGTGCGCGCCTCCTCGCGGCCGATCGGCGGCCCGCCGCCGGGCGAGGTGCGGTCGACCAGGTCCTGCAGCCGGTCGAGCCGCTCGGGGAGCGACGCCGGCGTGACGCCGGCGAGGCGGGCGCCCACGTCGACGAGCGCCTCGCGCCAGCGCGGGACGAGGACCTCGTGCGCGAGCTCCTCCCAGGCGCGCGGCGACAGCTTGCGCGCCTCGGCGCCGAACAGCTCGACGAGGAGCTGCTGCTCGAGCTCGTCGACGTCGTCGAGCAGCGTGACCGCCGCCGGCGACTTGCCGGCCTCGCCCTGCTGCGGGAGCCCCTCCAGGTTCGCCAGGCGCTCGCGCAGCGGCGGGTGCGTGTCGTAGAGGCTGACCTTGCCGTGCGCGAGCTCGTCGCGGACGCCGTCCCGCACGGCGCGGGCGATCTCGTCGGCGCGGAGGAACAGCCGGAACCCGCCGGCGAGCGGCGGACGGGAGCCCGCCGACAGCGCGGGGAGGTACTCGTGCTGCATGAAGGCGTCGAACGCCGGCGCGCCCCCGTGGACCTTCTTCAGGCCGCTGGCGAAGACCTTCGGGCCGACGACCGAGGCGGCGAGCGCGTCGGCCTCAAGCTCCTGATGACGCGACACGGCGCCCGTGAGCGTCAGGAACACGTAGCCGTAGGCCCTGAACGGGTACTGCAGCACGGTCTCGGAGAAGGTCTCGAGGGTGCGCCCGATCGCGCCGCGCGTCTTGTAGATCCACGGCCCGAGCGCGACGTCGCCGCCCTTGAAGTGGCCGAGCTCGTGCGCCAGCACCCCCTTGAACTCCTCGACGCTGAGGAGCTGCAGGAGCGGCAGGCCGACGCCCATGACGCGCCGGCTGCCGAAGCCCATGATCCCGCCGCGCGAGGTCACGAACGCGTTGACGTCCGGCACCAGGTAGACCTCGGCCGGCATGGGCTCCTTCACCCTGGCCGCGAGCCCCTCCAGCGCCTCGAACAGCCGCGGGTGGCGCTTCTTCGTCAGCCGGGGCCCGGGCGGCGTGAAGCGGTCGGGCCGCGGGAAGATCGAGATCAGGATCCCGACCCCGCCGATCACGCACAGGAGCGCGAGCTTGGGGTGGATCCGCTTGGTGTACATGACCTCCAGGATCGGCAGCCCGATCAGGCCGCCGGCCAGGCCGAGGGCCAGCAGGTAGAAGCCGATCATCAGCAGGAGCGCGAGCGCCGCGCGCGCCGCCAGGCTCGTGGTCATCCCCGACCTCCCGCCCGGAGCGTGGCAGCGCCGCCGCCCGCGCGCCACGCTTGTTGCCAGGGTGACGGCCGGTCCCGTCCGGGTAGGCTGGGGGCGTGACGACGGAAGGCGACGAAGGCGTCACGCTCCTCCGGCCGGCGACGCGCCGCCGCGCGGCGTGGACGATCCTCCAGAGCGGGCTCATGGTCCTGATCGCCCTGCAGGCGGGCGCCGTCGGCGGCGTCGCGGCGTACATGGTCGGCCTGGCCCTGCGCCACGGCCGGCCGCCCGACTGGGCGCTGGCCGTGGCGGCGGCGACGGCCGGCGCCATCGGTGTGGCCGTCTCGGGCAGGCTCGTCCTGGGCACCTGGCGCGCCGGCGCTCGCGCCCTGGCCGTGGCCGCCGTGGGCGTGGCCGCCGCGGTCGGCACCTTCCACTCGCCGATCCTCGCCGAGCGCCTGGGCGAGCACGCGCGCGGGCTGGCCGCCGGGGTCGCCATGTTCGGGGCGGCGGCGATCGCCAGCGTGGGCCTCCTGGTCCTCGCGCCGCCGCCCGGAGCCGCCCGGAGCCGCCCGGAGCCGCCGGCCGCGTGAGCGCCCCGCTCGTCCTCCCCCTGCGGCGCGGCCGCCTGCTCGCCCTCCTGGCGCTGGCGCTCCTGTTCGTCGCCGCCGGCGCGTGCTTCGCGTGGCGCGTGGGGCCGCCGGCGCTCGACTTCACGCGCAACACCCTGCGCGACGAGGCGCTGCGGGCGATCGGCCTGGGGGCGGTCGGCTTCTTCGGCCTGTGCGCCGCCGCGATCGCGCGGCTCCTCGTGCGCGGGGGCCCGGGCCTCGTGATCGACGACGAGGGGTTGATCGACGGCACGAGCGGCGCGGCCCCGGGGCGGGTGCGCTGGGACGAGGTCGCGGCCGTGCGCGTCGTGCGGGTGCCAGGGGGGCAGCCGGGGCTCGTCGGCCTGGAGCTGGTCGACGTCGAGCGCTTCCTCGACCGGCTCTCGCTCCTCCAGCGCTGGCTCGCGCGCAGCTACGTGGCCGCGGGCGACCCGCCGGTGGGGCTCCGCGCCGCCTCCGTGGGCCTCGAGGCCGACGCCCTGGCGGCGCTGATCGAGGCCGAGCGCGCCCGCCGCGCGCCGCCCGCGGCCTGACCGTGCGCCCGCCCGCCGCGACCGTTATGGTCGGCAGGCGAGGTGCGCGTGTTCCAGGACTTCCCCGAGAGCCCCTACCGCGTCCCCTACGAGGGCGCCTTCAAGGTCAAGCGGGCGCCCACCGCGCCGCCGAAGGACGCGCCGGGCAAGAAGCGCTGCGAGCAGGAGCTCGACGCGCTCGTCAAGCAGATGCGCAAGCTCCAGGACCGGCTCTACGCCAGCGACGACCACGCGGTGCTGCTCGTGTTCCAGGCCATGGACGCGGCCGGCAAGGACGGCACGATCCGCGCGGTCATGTCGGGCGTGAACCCGGCCGGCTGCCAGGTCTACTCGTTCAAGCAGCCCTCGGCCGAGGAGCTCGACCACGACTTCCTCTGGCGCTGCGCCCTGCGCCTCCCCGAGCGCGGACGGATCGGGATCTTCAACCGCAGCTACTACGAGGAGACGCTGATCGTCCGCGTGCACCCGGAGTACCTCGGCGCCCAGAAGCTCCCCTGGCGGCCGGAGCGCCTCGACGACCTGTGGGAGCAGCGCTTCGAGTCGATCCGCAACTTCGAGCTGCACCTCGCCCGCCAGGGGACCGTGATCATCAAGTTCTGGCTGCACGTCGGCCGCGACGAGCAGAAGCGGCGCTTCCTGGCCCGGATCGACGAGGGCGCCAAGAACTGGAAGTTCAGCTCGGGTGACATCAAGGAGCGCGGGCGCTGGAAGGACTACATGAAGGCCTACGAGGAGGCGCTGGCGGCCACGTCGCGCCCGTGGGCGCCGTGGTACGCGATCCCGGCCGACGACAAGGCCTTCATGCGCGTGCAGGTCGCGCACGTGATCACGGAGACGCTGCGCTCGCTCGGCCTCGAGTACCCGGCGCTGTCGCAGAAGGACCGCGAGCAGCTCGCCGAGATGCGCGCGCTCCTCGAGGCCGAGGACGCCTGACCGACGGACAGGGGCACGGCGGCTCGCCGGACGGCGGCGCGAGCTCGGGCTCGGGCCGGCCGCAGCGCGGGCACGCCGTCAGCGCCCGGCGCCACGCCGCCCGGACGAACTGGGCGAGCTCGGGGTGGAGCGCGCCGTCGGCGAGGAGCAACGCCTCGAGCGTGCCGCCCTCGCGGGCGCGCCGGGCGCGCGCCCGGCGAAGGTCCTCGCGGCTCACCGCGCCCGTGCGCAGGGCCATCCGGGCCCAGGTCAAGCGACGCACGCACCACCCTCCACGAGGGCGCGCCGGTCGCCGCGGGAGCGCAGGCCCGGCCGCGCGGGGCGCTCGAGCCGGCGGAGGAGGCGCGTCAGCGCCGGGGCGTCGCCGCGCCGCGCGTCGAGGAGCAGCAGGGCGTCCAGGGCCTCGCCGAAGGCCGGGTCGACGTTCAGGGCCAGGTGCGACGCCCCCAGCTCGAGGTAGCGGCGCAGGAGCACCGGCGCGCCCGCGCCGTCGGGCTCGAGGTCGCGCACGTGCTCGTCGAGCGCCTCGAGGGGCCCCACGTCGACCTCGACGCCGAGCGGCGGGAGGGTCGGCGCGCGGCGCGGCGCCACGCGCGCGGCGAGGACCGGGTCGCGCCGCGCCTCGAGGTGCCGCGCGATCAGCGCCTGCGACGCCGGCTGGTAGCGCGCGCTCACGGTCACCGACCCGAGGAGGTGCGAGCGCCCCTCGGCCCGCAGGAGCGCCAGGAGCCCGCGCCAGAGGAGCTGCAAGGGCGCGTGGGCCCGCTGCGCCTCGCGGCGCACGAAGGAGCGCCCGAGCTCCAGCGCCGGGCCGAGCTCGTCGAAGAACGCCGGGTCGTAGCGGAAGAGCGTGCTCGTGTAGAGGCCCTCGACGCCGCGGCGGGCGAGCGTCTCGTGCACGCGCGCGACGCGGTAGGCGCCGAGCACGGCCTGCGCGCCGCGGTCCCACAGGACGAGGTGCTCGTAGTCGTCGTCGAACGCGTCGAGGTCGCGCGCCCGCCCCGTGCCCGCGCCGATCGCGCGGAACGTCACCTCGCGCAGGCGGCCGACCTCGTCGAGCAGCGCGGGCGTCCGCTCGCGGCGCGTGAGGAGGACGGCGAGGTCGCCCTGGGCGGCGAGCGCCGCGTCGGGCCCCAGCCCGCGCACCTCCGCCGCCAGGCGCTCGGGCGTTGCTGGCGGCGACTGGCGCGCGCCACGCGTAAGCCGCGTGGTGACGGCGCCGGCGCCGTCCGCCGGTCAGAGGAGTTCGACTCCGCGCGCGCAGGCCGGCCGTCGTCACGCGCTCGCTGGATCCTGGCCTGCCCACGACGACCCGCGCCGGGCGGCGCGGCGTGCCAGAGCGCGCGGCAGGAGCGCCGTGCGCAGGCGCGGGTGGAGGAGCCCGGCCGCCTGGAACAGCGCCCCGTTGCGCCCGGGCAGGTGCGCGGGGACGACGGGCGCGCCGGTGCGGCGCGCCAGCCAGGCCGCCGCCTCGCTCCACACCGGATCGAGGACGCGCAGGCGCCTGAGCTGCAGGTGCGACACGGTCCCCGCCGGGAAGAGCGCGACGACGTGGCCGGCCGCCAGCCAGTCGTGCGCCGCGCGGAGCGCGCGGACGTTCTCCGGCGCCCCGGCCGGCGCGAACGTGTCGACCGGCACGAGGACGGACGCCAGCGGCGCCACGCTCGACAGGAGCTCGTTGGCCACGAGCTTCACGTCGGGGCGCAGCCCGAGGAGCAGGTCGAGCAGCAGGAGCCCGTCGAGGAGCCCGCGCGGGTGGTTGGCGACCACGAGCGCCGGCCCGCGCGCCGGGAGCCGGGCGCGGTCGCCGGCGCCGACCACGGGCGCCACGCCGAGCGCGGCCAGGGCCCGGGACACGAAGGCGCGCGGCGAGGCCGCCGCCCCCCCCTCGGCGCGGGCGCAGAGCGCGTCCAGGCGGTCGAGCCCCAGCGCGCGCTCGAGCGCCGGCGCGAGCGGCCCGAGGCGGCGGCCCCCGAGCAAGGTGGTCAGGCGAAACGGCGCGGTCCGGTCCTGCATGTCTCCCTCCCTGGGCGGGAGCATGACCGGCGCGCGTCAACGTCGTCGAAAGGGGGCGTGGGCGCGCCGCAAAGCCCTGCAGCCCCCGCCGCAGGCCCGCACGGGCGCTCCCACTCACGCGGGACGCTGGCGACGGAGGTCGACGACGGTCCTCTCGCTGACGCCGCCGCTTCCGGTCAGGGCGGCGCGAGCAGGGCGTCGAGCGCGCGCTCGGCCGCCGCCCGGGCCGCGGGGTCGCGGGCCCACAGGCCGTCGACGACGACCGCGGCCGCCTCGCCCCGCGTGCAGGCGCCCGCGCGCGCGAGATCGACGAGCGCGATGGCGGCCCGGCGCTGGTGCGCCTGCGCACGAGGCGCCGGCGCAGACGGTCGACTGGCCGGGCGGGGCCGGCGCGCCCGGCCCGAGCAGCCGCGGCCAGCGCGCGCGCGCGTGGTGGACCGCCCGCGAGGCGGGCGCTGCAGCGCCGCCGGGTCGATGGCAGGGCGACCGCGCCTCCCCCGGCGAGCGCCGCCGCCTCGCCGCGCGCGGCCGAGCGCGGCCACGACGAGGTCGACGCAGCGGCCGCGGGCAGGTCCAGGGCGGCGAGCACGGCGGTGCCGCACGCGCACTCAGGGGTCGCTGTCGGCCAGCCAGGCCGCCGCGCCCGCGTCCACGCCGGCGACCGCGCCGAGCGCCGCCAGCGCCCGCGCCGCCAGCGCGGTCGCCCGTCGCCCGCGCCGCGTCGGCGCGAGGGCCGCCTGCACCGCCGCTGGTTCGCCGCGTCCGACGTGGACGAGGGCCGCTGCGACCTCCTCGAGCACGTCGTCGCGTCGGTCGCCGACGAGGCGCACCGAGGGCGGGCAGCGCGGCGTCGCCCGCGCCGGCGAGCGCGCAGGGCCAGCCCGGCCCGCACTGCGCGCCGGTCGCCGAACGCCCGGCCCAGCCGGGCGACCGCGGTCCGCGTCGTCGACCACCAGGCGCTGCAGAGCCTCGACCGCCGCCGCGCGCACGGCGGCGTCGCGCGAGCCCGAGAGCAGGCGCAGGAGCGGCGCGCTCGCCGGGTCGCGCGCGGCGGGCCCGACCTCGGCCACGGCGCGGATCGCCTCGACGAGGGCCTGGGCGTCGACCGCGGCGCTCAGCGTCTGCAGGTGGCGGGCGAGTCCCACCCCCGCATGCTGGCCGCGCCCGCGGGCGCTCGCCTTTGCAGGCCCTTCACGGTCGCGCGGCGCCGCCGCCGTCCTGGACGCGCACGTCCGGGGCGAGGCGCGGCTGGTCGCGCGTCGCGTGGTAGTAGCGCAGGGCCCAGGCCACGGTCGGGAAGGCCAGGTCGGCCCAGGGGACGTCCTCCCAGGCGAACAGGCCCACCTCGAGGCTCTCCGGGCCGGCGGCCACGTCGGGGGCCACCAGCGGCGCGCGGAAGAACACCTGCACCTGGCTGATGTGCGGCAGGTCGTAGACGGCGAGGACGTCCTGCACGTCGATCCGCGCCCGCGCCTCCTCCCAGGCCTCGCGCCGCGCGCCCTCGGCCGTCGTCTCGCCCTGCTCGAGGAAGCCGGCCGGCAGCGTCCACAGGCCGCGGCGCGGGTCGATCGCGCGCCGGCAGAGGAGCAGCCGCCCCTCCCACGCGCACACGGCGCCGACCACCACCCGCGGGTTGACGTAGTGGACCTGCCCGCAGGCGGAGCACACGTGCCGCGCCCGCTCGTCCCCCTCCGGGACGCGCAGCTCGACCGGGGCGCCGCAGGTCGCGCAGAACCTCACGCGCCCCATCGTCGCACGGGGCGTCTGGTAAGGTGACCTCGTCCCGGGGGCCAATAGGGGCTGGTGTCCTTCCCGGTCTTCAAAACCGGTGGGCGCGGCGAACAACCGCGTCGGTCGATTCGATTTCGACTGGTCCCCGCCACCGCACACGACTCGCCGGTCGCCCCGGAGCCCGCTCCGGGGCGACCGCGCTGCTTCCCGCCCCCTCAGCTCAGCTCAGAGCGACTCTCGCGGCCGAGTCCGGTGACCAGCTTCGATCGGGGCAGCACGTGAGGCGAGGGCCAGGAGGCCGAGCCGCGGCGGCGCGCGTGCGGGCGACGTCGTCTCACCGCATGGCTGTCCTGGGGCCAGTCTTCAAAGCGCAAACGTGTGATCGACACGCTCGACCCCGAGTGGAATGGAGCCACACGTGAGGCGAGGGCGCGGAGGCCGAGGCGAGGGGGGAGCGCGCGCGGGTCGTATCGATCGCCGGATCCCCCGGTGGGCCGCCGGAGCGAGCGGGAGGCCCGCGGCTGCGGACGCCCGCGCGCGGTAGCGTCCGCATGGGCTGCAGCACCGCAGCCGTGGGCCGGAGCTCGCGGAGGCGGGCCACACCGACGACCCGCGCGCGCCCCCCCCTCGCCCGGCATCCGCGGCCGCAGCCGTCGATCACACCAGTCAGCCGTGGGTCGTGGACCACTTCCCGCGCGCCGCCCGGTAGGCGCCGAGGAAGTCGCTCCCGCGGCCGCGGAGCAGGTTCCACGACGACCCCGGCGCCAGCACCTCGATCGTGCATCGCGGCCGCCCCTCGTCGGCGGCCCGCTGCCAGGTCACGCGGGCCTGATGCTCCTCGCACCAGGCGAGGGCCTGCGCTGCCTCCTCCGGCGTGATCGTCTCCGGGGTCGCCGCCTGCTGCTTCGGCTGCTCCTGCACGGTCTCCACGGCGCTGCTGGTCTCGTTCACCATCCCTCCGCTCGCCCCTCCAGCTCCTACTCTGCATCTAGCGACGCCGCGCCCCCTTGCAAGGCCGCGAGGCCGCCCGTGCGCGGCAACCGCGCCGCGGGCACCGGATTGCGCGAGACGACGCCGCGCCGCTGGCGGGCAGCCTTTGCTCACCTCGCGAGCCGACGGCACGCCCGCGACCGAGCGGCCGGGGGTTGCGACGGCCGGCGCTTCGCTCCCGGGCCGCGCGGGAGGTCGCCATGGCTCGCAGCGCGAAGGCTCGCAGCGCGCGTGACGGGGAGGGATGGTGCTCGCCGGCGGAGGCGCTGGCGGCGGCCGAGCACCAGGAGGTGCTGCGCCGCCAGCGCCGCGGCGAGGGAGATCAGGTGTTCACGATCTCGCCGCCGTTGGGGTGGAGCACCTGCCCGGTCATGTACGACGAGTCCGCGCAGGCGAGGAACACGTAGCACGGGCCGCACTCGCTCGGCTCGCCCGGCCGCCCCAGCGGCACGTCCGCCCCGAACGAGGCCACCTTGTCGGGCGGGAAGCTGGCGGGGATCAGGGGCGTCCAGATCGGCCCCGGGGCCACCGCGTTGACGCGGATCCCCTCGCCCGCGAGCTGCCCCGAGAGCGAGCGCGTGAACGCGATGATCGCGCCCTTCGTCGCCGAGTAGTCGAGCAGGTGCGGGCTGCCCCGGTAGGCGGTCACCGAGGTCGAGTTGATGATCGTCGCGCCCTCCCGCTCGCGCAGGTGCGGCAGCGCGGCGCGCGCCAGGTGGAACATGGAGAAGATGTTCGTGCGGAACGTGCGCTCGAGCTGCTCCGTCGACAGCTCCTCGATCGAGCGCGTCTCGTGCTGCTCCGCCGCGTTGTTGACCAGGCAGTCGAGCCCGCCGAGGGCCTCGACCGTGCGCGCCACGGCCTCGCGGCAGAACGCCTCGTCGCCCACGTCGCCGGCCAGGAGCAGGCAGCGGCGCCCCTCGGCCTCGACCATGGCCTTCGTGTCGCGCGCGTCGTCGTCCTCCTCGAGGTAGACGATCGCCACGTCGGCGCCCTCGCGGGCGAAGTGCACCGCGACCGAGCGGCCGATCCCGCTGTCGCCGCCGGTGATCAGGGCCACGCGGCCCTTCAGCTTGTCGGCGCCGCGGTAGCCCTCGCGGATCGGCTCGGGCGCCGGCTCCATGGGCCGCTCGCGCCCCGGCTGCCGCCGCTGCGACTGGCGCGGCCGCGTCTGGCGGCCGCTC
Source organism: Planctomycetota bacterium (assembly GCA_019636275.1). Classification (GTDB taxonomy): domain Bacteria; phylum Planctomycetota; class J058; order J058; family J058; genus JAMLIC01. Next base: position 10,595 of record JAHBXY010000011.1, read on the forward strand.
GATGTCTTGCTCTTGTTCGGCACGGGGTGTTGTCCTCACTCCCCCCGCGCGCCCGGGCGCGCGTGTGTCGCCCGGGCGCGCCGGACCTCAGCGCTTGCCGCCGCTCTTGGCAGGCTCGCGCAGGCTGTCGACGAAGCGCTGGAGGTGGCCCTCGGCCTCCTCCTTCTCGTACCCGTAGCGCTCCTTGAGCGCGCCGGCGAACTGGTCCTTGTTGCCCTTGATGCGCTCGACGTCGTCGTCGGTCAGCTTGCCGAACATGTCGCGCACCTTGCCCTTGACCTGCTCCCAGCGCCCTTCGATCTGCGTCCAGTTCACTGCTCCTCCTCCTCTGGCCCGCCCCGGGCCACCCGGGAGAGGAGGCGCAACCGCAATGCCGGTGGAACCCCTGGACTCGTCGCGCGGCGCGGGACAGGGCTGACCCGCCAGGGGGGCGGCGGGCGCCGTCAGCGCCGCAGGTCCGCCCAGCGCCACGTGCCGTCGGGCTGCCGGCGGAGGAGCACCTGCCCGCGCACGGTCCGGAGCTCGCCGCCGTCGTCGCCCGGCGCGTCGAACAGCGCCGGCGCCGTGGCCTCGTCGCCCTCGACCCGCCAGGGGGCGCGGACGCGCACGTCGAGCTCGAGCAGGTCGCCCAGCTCGGCCCGCACGCGCTCGGCCAGCGGGTCGTCGTCGCCGCCGGTCGACGGCGGCGCGAGGTCGCGGACCCGCTCCCACACGCTCGTCCGCTCGCGGCGGCGCAAGGACGGCGCCATGAGGGCCGCGAGGCCGTCGACGTCGACGCGCCGCAGGGCCGCCTGGACGCTCCGCCACAGTGCCCCCGGCGTCGCGGCGTCGTAGCCGCCCGACGGCGCCCCGCGCGGGCCGACCTCGAGCAGGTCGAGGCGCAGCGCCGGCTCCTGCCGCACGAGGACCTCGAGGCGCACGAGCCCGCGCTCGGGCGCGAAGTGGTGCCGCACCGTCACGTCGCCCGCCCGCTGGTGGTCGGTGCGCTGCGCCCGGACCTCGCCGGCCGCGACCTCGATCACCTCGACCCCGACGCGCCGCCCGCGCCCCTCCGGCCCGTCGTCCCAGGTCGGATCGACGCTCCAGGCCCGGTAGGGCGCCTGCCCGAGCAGGGCGCCGAGCTCCCCCGACGGGAGCACCCACACCTCGTCGGGGCCGCGCCACAGGCGCAACCCCCGCTCGCCGACCTCGGCCAGGCCGACCGAGTCGACGTAGGGCCGACCGCGGTGGCGCGCCACGAACAGGGCCGCCAGGCCCGCGCGCTCGCGGCCGGGGCGCCGCACCTCGAGCCAGCGCACGAGGCCCGGGTCGAGCGGCAGGAGGCGCGCGAGGTCGCGACGCGCCGCCTCCCGGGCCCGTCTGCGCTCGGCCGCCTCCGGCGCGTCGAGCCCGAGCGCCTCGCCGCCGCCCGACGGCACGTCGTCGAGCGGCGACGACGGCGACGACGACGACGACGACGGCGGCGGGGCCCCGGCGCAGGCCGCGAGGGCCACCAGGGCGAGCAGCAGCGGCCGGCGTGGCATGGCGGGATGATCCCTCGCCGGCGCCGCCGGCGGGAGGGACACCGGACGGCCGTCGCGCCGGGCGGGCGAGGGCATAGAATGCGCGCCCCCCGGACGGGGGAGGGAGGTTGCCATGCCTGGGATCGCGGTCGTGACCGGCGCCAGCCGGGGGATCGGGCGGGCCTGCGCCGTGGCGCTCGCGCGCGACGGCTTCGAGGTGTGGGCGAACTACCGCAGCCGCGACGACGAGGCCGAGAAGCTGGCCGAGGAGGTCCGCGCGCTGGGGGGGACCTGCAAGCTGCTCAAGTTCGACGTCGCCGACCGCGCCGCCGCGCAGGAGGCGCTGGCGCCGCTCGAGGAGACGCCCGCCGCGGTCCTCGTGAACAACGCCGGGATCACCAAGGACGGCCTGTTCATGACCATGTCGCCCGACGACTGGTCGAGCGTGCTCACGACCAACCTGGGCGCCTTCTACAACGTCACGCGCCCCGTGCTGAAGGGCATGGCCCGCGCGCGCGCCGGCCGGATCGTGTCGCTCGCCTCGGTCTCGGGGCAGCACGGCAACAAGGGCCAGGCCAACTACGCCGCCTCGAAGGCCGGGATCATCGCCGCGTCGAAGTCGCTCGCGCTGGAGTACGGCCGCTGGAGCATCCTCGTCAACGTCGTCGCGCCCGGGTTCATCGAGACCGACATGGTCGCCGGCCTGCCCAAGGGCGAGCTGGAGAAGGCCGTCCCCCTGCGCCGCTTCGGCCGCCCCGAGGAGGTGGCCAGCGTCGTGTCGTTCCTCGCGTCCGACCGGGCGAGCTACATCACCGGCGCGGTGATCGACGTCAACGGCGGGCTGTACACCTGAGCGCAGGCCCGCGCGCCCTGACGTCGATTCGACGCAGAGGTCGCAGAGGAGGCGCAGAGATCGCAGAGGAGGGGAAGGCACAGGACGCTCTCCGTCGGCCTAGTCGCCCTCGTCCTCGTCCCCGCGCCGGCGCGTGCGCCGCTGCGCCTTCTTGCGCCGGTCGCGCCGCTCGCGGCCGGCGTCGCGCTCGGGCGGCGGGGCGGCCTCGTCCTCGCGGGCCAGCAGCAGGTCGGGGTTCAGGCGCGCCATGTAGCCGCGAACGATCCCCATGGCGGCCACGGTGTCGATCTGGCCCTTGGGGAACTGCCACCAGCGCAGGCCGGCGTCGCGGAGCTGGGCCTCGGCGTCGGCCGACGTGAGCCGCTCGTCCTCGAGCGTGACCGGCACGCCGAGCGCGCGCGCCAGGCCGTCGCGCAGCCGGGCGGACACGCGGCTGCCGGGGCTGCGCGCGCCGCTCATGTGCAGGGGGTCGCCGATCACCACGGCCGTCACGCCGCGCGCGCGCGCGACCTCGGCCAGGCGCTCGACGACCTGCTCCTCCGTGCCCGGGTTGGCCATGACCTGCAGCGCGAGCGTCAGCCCGGTGCGCGGGTAGCCCAGGGCCAGGCCGATGCGGACCGTCCCGTAGTCCACGCCGAGCACGACCTCCTCGCCCTCGGGCGGCGGCGGGTCAGTCACGCCGGCGCTCCCGCGCGGCGCCCCGGACGAACCCGTAGAGCGAGGGCGGGAGGAGGAAGGTCAGCGCCAGCGACGGGCCGATGTGCACGACGGCGCCGTCGACGAGGTCGAGCGCGCCGCCGGCCGGGAGGCGCCGCTGGGCGACGAACGTGCCGTTCTTCGAGCGGTGGTCGTGGAGGCGCCACACCTCGCCCTCGCGCCGCAGGTAGGCGTGGACCTTGGAGACGGTCGGGTAGGCCAGGACGATGTCGTTCGTCGGCACGCGCCCGATCGTGATCATGTCGGGGAACAGGTCCTTCTGGCGCCCCGCCTTGACCACGAAGAACGCGGCCGCCCGCGCCGCCGCCGCGGCGAGGTCGACCTCGGGCGATGGCGTGAGGCCCACGTCGACCACGCCGAGCGTGCGGTCGAGGCCGTCCTCGTCGACGACCGTCTTGCTCAGCCAGGCCATGGGGTCGCCGCCCGACGGCTCGCCGCCCGACGGCCCGCCCTCGGGCGCGTCGAGGACGAGCGCCGGCGCGGGATGCCGGGCGACGAACTGCTCCTCGCCGAGCGACATGGCCTCGGCGCGCAGGGTCCGGATCGGGATCACGACCGCCTCCGGTCGGGGGGCCCCCCCCCGGCAGAGACCCTACCAGCCGCCGGGTCCGACCGGGAGGGCACGCGGCCCGGCCGCCCGGTACAATCCCCACCCATGCGAGGCGTCGAGACCTCGAGCCCGGCGTTCGAGGCGCAGCGGGCGTGGTTCGGGCGGTACCTCCGGGCGGTGCTCGAGGAGGCCGCGCCCATCACCGAGCACAACGTCGCCGCCGCCGAGCACATCCTGATCGAGGCGGAGGTCGACGCCGCGCGCAAGGCGCTGCGCCGCGCCGGCGCCCCCGCCTTCGCCCCCGGCGCGCCGCGCTTCGCCCAGCAGGTGGGCACCACCTGCATGTCGACGTCGCTGTGCAACGCCATGATCTCGCTCGGCGAGCCGGCGCTGCAGCTCGACGACGACGGGGCGCTCGAGCGGCGCGTCCACCGGATCACCTCGGACGTGGTCGAGCGGACCAGCGCCATGGGCAAGCCCGGCGAGTACCGCTCGGTCGACGACCTGTTCAAGTACCTCGAGGCCGGCCGCCTGCGCGAGGTCGACCTCGGCGACGGGCTGCGCGTCGAGCGCGACTACCGCGTGCGCCTCACCTGCTCGCTCCTCGACGTCGTCGAGGCCCTGTGGACCGGGCGCGGGCGGCTCCTCATCCAGCGGCGGGCCCACGCGCACCTGGCCTTCGGCCTCGAGCGCGAGGACGACGACACGTGGTGGGTCCTCATGCGCGACCCCATGCACGGCACCGGCCGCGGCTTCAGCCGCGCGTCGCTGGCGACGCTCCGGCTCGACTACCTGTGGTCGCCGCTGAAGAAGCTGCCGCGCCTCATGGGCCCGCACGGGTTCCCCTCGCTCGGCGCCGAGGCGCTCCTCGGCCATCTCGAGCGCTACGACGGCATGGAGAACCTCGGCGTCGAGTGCCCGTCGGCGCTCGTCTACCGCATCGACGACGCCCCGCCCCTGCACGGGCCGCCGCCGGAGGACGCATGAGCTCGGTCCAGTTCTTCGGCCAGTGGCTCGTCGACCGCGGCGCCGTCTCGGCGGGCGCCCTGCAGGACGCGCTGGCCTACCAGGCGGCCGTCAACCTGCCCCTCGGCGCGCTGGCCCTGAGCAAGGGGCTCCTCTCCGAGCGGCAGGTGCTCCTCGTGCACACCGAGCAGCGCCGGACGGACCGCCGCTTCGGCGAGCTGGCCGTGCAGATGGGCTTCCTGCGGCGCGCGCAGCTCGACGAGCTCCTGCGCGAGCAGGCCGAGGCCCACGTGCTGATCGGCGAGGCGCTGGTGCAGAAGGGGCACCTCTCGCGCGGCGCCCTCGACGACGCCTTCGCGGCCTACCGCGCCGAGCAGATGCAGGCCGAGGAGGCGACGCGGCGCGCGCTGGCCGAGGCGCCGCGGGCGGCGGCGGTCGAGGCGGCGGCCGACATCACGGCGCGGCTCCTCCTGCGCATGGGCAACCTGTCGGCCAAGCTGACGCGCGTCACCTGGGACCGCCCGCTCGAGCCGCAGGAGCGCACCTTCTGGCAGCGGGTCGAGGGCGCCGCGCCGTTCGTCTACGTGCTGACCCTCTCGGACGCGCAGACGCTGGCGCTGGGGCGGCGCATGCTCGAGCCGCTCCAGGGCGCGGACGTGCCCGACGGCGTGAACGCCCTCGTGCGCGACGTGGTCAAGGAGTTCGTGAACATCGTCGTCACGCAGGTGTGCCTGCGCCTGGCGCGCGACGGCCGCGACCACCGGCCGGGCCCGCCCGAGGACGGGCCGCCCCCGGCGCCCGAGGGCGCCTCGGTCGTCGTCGAGCTCGTCCTGCCCAGCGGGCGGGTCGGCCTGGCGATCTTTTAGCCGCATTGCCGAATGGCTGCGTCGACCCGTTCCCGTTCCCGTTCCCGTTGACCACGAGCGCGGGTCGAGGCCTCCTCCTCGGTGTGGTCTCCATGCTCACTCGCATGGTCAACGACCTAGGAGGTGCGGGAACGGGAACGGGAACGGGAACGGGAACGGAAGACTCGACCAGAGTTAGCCGCTAACCATCCGGCAGCGGGGCTAGGCCCGCGAGAAGTCGAGCACGACCTTGCCCACGTTCCCCCGCTCCTCCAGGCGCAGGTGGGCACGCGGGGCCTCGTCGTAGGGGACCACCTGGTCGACGGTGGGCGCGAGCTTCCCGGCCGCCACGAGGCCGACGAGCTCCGCGAGCTGCGCCGCGATCAGGTCGGGGGCTTGCTCGGCCATGTGCAGCATGTTGACGCCGAACACGCCGCGGTTGCTCATCATCATGTCGATCGGCTTGAAGCGCGGCATGGAGAGGAGGCCGAGGAGGACGCGGAGGATGTTCCGGCTCCCGCCGCCCGTGATCGACGACGCGCCGAAGCAGATCAGGCGCCCGCCGTGGGTGAGGAGCTCGTAGCTCTTCTTGAACGAGCGCCCGCCGACCGCGTCGAGGACGACGTGCACCCCCTGCCCGTCGGTGAGGCGGCGCACCTCCGCCGCGAAGTCCGCGGAGCGGTAGTCGATCGGGTCGGTCAGCCCCATGGCGCGGAGCTGCTCGTGCTTGCTCGGGCTCGCCGTGCCGAAGATCCGGCCGGCGCCGCGGAGCTTGCAGATCTGCAGGGCCGCCAGGCCCACGCCGCCGGCGGCCGCGTGGAGGAGCACGCGCTCGCCCGGGCGCAGGTTGCCGAGGGTCACGAGCGAGTGCCAGGCGGTCAGGTAGACGACCGGGATCGCCGCCGCCGCCGCGGGGGTCAGCGCGTCGGGCACCTGCACGGCCTGCGCGGCCGGGATGCACACCTTGCTCGAGTAGCCGCCGAAGCGCGTCAGCGCCGCGACGCGCGCGCCCACCGGCGGCCCGTCGACCCCGGGGCCCAGCGCCTCGACGCGCCCGGCGACCTCGTAGCCAGGGACGAACGGCACCGGCGGCGCGTCGAGGTACAGCCCCTGGCGAGCCACGACGTCGGCAAAGTTGACGCCCGCGGCCTCGACGGCGACCCGGACCTCGCCCGGCCCCGGCGCCGGGTCCGGCGCCTCGCGCACCTCGAGCACCTTGGCCGCGCCGATGCGCGGGATCCACACCTGCTTCATTGCGCCCCCTGGGGGCCGATTGGAGCACGCCGGCCGGGAGCGGCCCACCTCGCTCCGGCGGGCCGAGGGGTGAGGCTCCCCGAGTCGTGGCCCCCCGAACGAAGCACACCAGCCCCGGTCGGCCCGCGAGCGTCACCTCGTGGACCAGGTCCGTGAAGCGCTACGAAAGCCGCTCGTCGATCAAGCTGCTTCGACGAGCCGCAGCGAGGCCAGGTCGAGCGAGGCCAGGAGCGCCGACGGCAGCACCGCCCCGGAGAGCGACCTGACCAGGGCGTCGTGTGGCTGACGCGTGAGGGCGTCCAGAACACCGAGCTCTCCCGACAGCCCCGGCGCGGCTGGGGCTGAAGCGCCTCGCTCCTGGCGCTACCCTGGGCGAAATGGCGTGCCGGCGTCGCTGACTCAGAGGCAGGTTCGGAATGGAGAAAGAGCTGTCGGCCGCAGAGGACTGCTTCCGTCGCACCGGGGAGACCGCTGCGGCGATGGAGGTCCTGGTCGCAGGTGAACGCGCGAGGAAGCCGAGCCAGGTCGTGCTCCGCGCCGTCCTGACGCTCGCGCGCTGGACCGCCCTGCCGCGGGAAGCCAAGGAGTCGGCTGCGCGGAACGTGGAGATCCTGATCGGACGCCCCCTGAGGTTCTCGGGGTTGCAGACCCACGCCCTGGGCGATCACTCGAACACGACCGCCCATTTCGACTGGCGGGGCCGCGAGCTTGCGCTCATACCAGCAGGCCGAGAGCAGGTTGGCTTCGACGTCGAGTCGTTCCGGCCGAGCGACGACCTGTTGCAGCGAATCAGCCCACGACCGACCAGGGCTCAGGCACCGGTGGACACCCACCAAGCTCTTGCCTTGTTTCATGACGTCGCCCGGGACATTCACCCCGTTCGCGAGGTCTCCCTCTCGCCGTACCTCATCGAGGTCGTGTCCACCGGCTGGCCTGGCTGGGGGTTCTTCGGTGCACCCGTGGACGTGCACGGGTTTCCGGACGCGGAGGAGAGCGAGATCAGATCCGCCCTGAGGAGCTTCCGTCGCGACGGCTTTCGGGCCCCGACGACCGACGAGTGGGAGTTCGCCTGTGCTGGCGGGTCCCGCGACCTCTTCCGCTGGGGGGCGGAGCACCCGGTGAGTCAGTCACCCTGGCAGGAACAGCCGTGGGACCTTCACCGGTCGCGAAATGCCTTCGGCCTCGTCCTCCCCCACGACACGTATGACGTAGAGCTCTGCCTGCCGTGGAACTTGCGTGGTGGCGACGGGGGCTTCCAGGCGCATGGCGGAGGGGACCTGCTCGGCTGGCTCACGCTCGCGAGCGCCTATGACGCGACTCGAGTCACGCGAGAGGTTGCTGGTCTGTCCATCGACGAGGGCAATCCTTCCGTCCGCCTGGTACGCCCACTCTTCTCGATGTGACCCATGATCGGGTTGGAGGCAGGCTCGTGATCGACGCAGAGACGCGCCGCGAACGAGAGCGATCCAGGACCGAACCGGCCCTCGGAAGCGAGTCGTGATGCCGGAGCCCCCCTGGCCATCGCTCTCTCACGCCTTTGGCGCTGCTGACGATGTTCCTGCCGCGCTCGAAGGGTTCCGGGAAGCCGCGGCCTCCGGGAGGTCGGTGAAGGATGCGTGGCAACAGCTCTCGGCCCCGCTCCTCCACCAGGGTACGGCGTACCCGGCCACCGTCGCGGCGGTGCAGAGCATCGTGACGACTGCGGCCGAGTTTCCCCACGTCCGTGCCTGGGCCGTCCACTTCGCAGGGCGCTGCGTCATGGGAGGGGGGAGGTCCCTCGCCGCCGAGGCCGCTTGCGACGTCGCCTTCGCTGCGGCCACCCGCAGGGCGGCTGCCTGGTGCTCGGATGCCTACTCCGCCCTGTCGCCGGAGGACGCGCGTCACGGCCTCGACAGAGCCATACCCGTGGACTTCGCCGCCCTCCATGCGGGAACCGAAGCACTCGCGATCGCCGCGTCCGAGCAACTCGACGCCGTCTCGGTGGCCGGTGAAGTCGAGCTGGACCTCGTCTGCGGGGAGTGCCGGGCAGAGCTCTGCCTCTACTGGAGCGCAGAGGAGAGAGTCGTCTGGGTGCTGGACGGCGACGCTCCGCAACCCGCACTGGACGACCGAGGTGCTGGACCTTTCTCGGACTGGCTCGCCGAGGGAGCACGCCTTCTGGATGAGACCTGCACGCCCGGCGGCGCGGTCGAGCTGACCAGCCTGCGCTCCCTGGTGCTCGCGGCGTCGTCGCTGGCCGGCCTGCGTGATCGTCAGCTTGCGGCGCAGCTCCTCCTGCCCTACCGCCCGTTCGCATGTCCTTCATGCAGGAGCCGAGTCGTCCCATTCGACGTCTCTGGCGCGACCGGTGCACGCTGACTCCATGCGGCAAAGGACGATCGGATGGCAGGGACGCGGCGCCCCCGCGCGTGCTCGAGGAGGAGGAACATGAGCCGGCCGAGGACGGCGGCCTCGCGAGTGCGCAGGTCGGCGTCGGCGGTGGCCGTTGGATCGTCGAGGAGGAAGTCCAGGGCTGGGGAGGTGATCGCCCACGGACGCGAGCGCGGCCTCCGGGAGGTCGATCACCTCCTGCAGCGAGATCGCAGAAGGTCATGCAGGAGGTGAGCAGCCCATCGCCGACACGAGCGCTGCTAACCGGTCCTTGCCAAGGACTGCCCGGAGGTGACCGGCCAGCCCGACGAGCTCGACGTCTGACGGAAAGACAACGAAGTCGGAGGTGACGGGAAGGACGTCGGACCAATCGCGAGAGTTCAACTCGACTGCGACCTCACGATAGAGCGCGACGAGAGCCCGGGAGGCGTTCTCCGCGCGATTCAACAACTGCCTCAAACGGGCGCATCTTCGCAGCAGGTCAGGGTCGTCGAGAGTCAGCGCCGGCGTTTCGAAGTTCTCGAACTCGGAAGCTGCCCAGACCCGATCGTCCGACTCGGCTCGCCAGGTCCTTCGCTCTCGTTCCAGGCCGACAGCGAGTGACGGCGGCAACAACGTCGCTCCACACCATGCGACGACGAGACAGTGAGCCTGTTCAGGAATCGCGGCGCGCTTCACCACGCCTGGGATCGTGCGCACGAGATGCTCACGGACGTCGCGACGACGCTCGAGATCGACTCTCCCCTCTCCTTTCGCTTGAACCGCGTGCGTCGCGCTCCGTCCGCGGCGACGACCTCGATACTGTCGAGTCGGCCGTGAGCGTCATGCGAGAACTCTTCGCGACCACCAGAGCGGGTGCGCCGGTCGAGCCGTTCCCAGTGATCGACGGTGATCAGACGCGGCCCCTCCCAGCGGTACACCTCGGCCTGGCCGGTGCTGTGAATCAGAGCGCGTAGGCCCCGATCCTCCACGCGCGCGACCCATGCACGCTTGACCTCATGGGAGTCGACGACGACAGCTACGACCAGGTCGGGCGCTAGCCGACGATAGACCGTGCACTTGACCACCCCGTCGAGAGCGTGCATGACCTCCCGCTCGAGCACCCGCCGTCCATCCCGGTCGACACCGAGCTGAGTCGCCCCCCGCGCCAGTCCTCGGGAGCTTGGCTGGTCGCGGAGCAGGCGAGGCCGCGGGAACCCGAATCGCTCGGAGTAGTAGGGCCTGGGGTCGGCAAAGGAGTTCGACAGCCATTCCCACCGGACGACGCGACGCTCTGCGGCGCGGATGATGGCACGCCGGACTCGCGCCTCCTTGAGCGTTGTCAGGAACTGCCTGAGCTTCTCGAGGTCCTGCCGAAGAGACTCCAGCAAGCCGCCTGCGACATCGCCCGCATCGGCTCCACCTGTTGGCCTGAGCCGAGAAACGAGGTCGTCGCCCGTGGCGACGTCGACCGCAGTGTCGCCGGAGTCGTCCGTCGCATCGGGGTCCGCTCCAGCTTGAAGGAGGGCCTCGCATGCCGAGGCGTTCCCTTCGTACGCCGCGACATGGAGAGCGGTCTGGCCGTTCGCGTAGCGCGCGCCCAGGTCGGCCCCACGCTCGAGCAAGAGCTCGATCAGAGCAGAGGATCCCTTCTGCGCCGCGCCGAGAAGCGCGGTGCTCCCCTGGCACCGGGCGCCCCGCTCGAGGACGAGCCTCACGGCAGCCATGGAGCCTGAGCGGGCAGCCTCGTCCAGGGGCGTGCTGTACGTCTGCCCACGATTGGGGTCCGCCCCGGCGTCGAGAAGGGCTCGCATGATCTCGAGGTGTCCACCCTTGGCGGCTTCCGCCAGCGCGTCTCCTGCGTCTGGCTTTGCCCCTGCCTGCAGGAGAGCGAGGACGAGCTCCAGGTGACCACCGGCGGCCGCCTGTTCGAGTGGGTTCCACGCATTGCGGGGTCGAAGAGGTGCGTTCGCCTCCAGGAGGACGCGGACGACCTCCAGGTGCCCCCTGTAAGCTGCATGGGTCAGGGGAGCGCTCCGGAAGCTCGGCTCTCCCCTGTAACTCGCGTCGCCGTGAACGACGGCTGGATCGCGCTCGAGGGCCCGGCGGACTGCCTCGGCGTCTCCCTGATCGACAGCTTCGAAGAGTGAAGGTTCGCCCGCCACCGAACAGCCTCGCTACAGGTTATCGGATTCTCGGGTGCTGCCCTACCCGACCGCCAGACCTGCCGTGCCGAGCCGAATGGACGACCTCCCGTGACGCCGCGCGGAGGGTGGGCCCCCGCCTCGAAGCTCCGCCGTCTCACTCTGCGCGGCCGAGCGGCCCGACGCCCTCATGGCGCGGCCCCGGGTGCCGTAGAATCCGCCGACCGCCATGGGCCTCATGCGCCGGCTCGAAGTCGACATGCCGGGCGTCCTCGGGACGACCGGGATCACGCTCCTCGTGATCGGGCTGGCCCAGCTCGCCCCGGCCGCCGTGGCCTTCGCCACGGGCGCGCCGGCCCTGCGCCTGACGCTCGGGGCGCTGGCGGTCGTGGGCGTGGCCGGCGCGCTCGTCCCCTTGCGCCGCCAGGCGCGCAAGTGGACGCGGCGCGAGTCGCTGGCGATCGTGCTCCTCTCCTGGCTGGGCGCGATCATCGCCAGCGCCGTGCCGTTCCTGGTCACGGGGAACCTGGGCCTGGCCGACGCGCTGTTCGAGAGCGCCAGCGGGATCACGACCACCGGCGCGACGATCTACGTCGACATCGACCGGCTCTCGACCGTCCCGCTCCCGCCCGAGGCGCTGGCGGCGCCCGTCGTGCCGGCGCTGCACCTGTGGCGCGCCCTCATGCACTGGCTGGGCGGGGCGGGGATCGTGCTCGTCGTGGTCCTCCTCTCGCCGTTCCTCGAGGACGTCGAGGCCCTGCGGCGCACCCAGCGCGCGGAGACGAGCCTCCTCACGGAGCGCTACCGCGGGAGCACCAAGGCGACCATGCGCGGCCTGCTCACGGTCTACGTGGGTGCGACGACGGTGTTCTGGTTCGTGCTGGTGGCGCTGGGGGTCGGCGCCTGGGACGCGCTGGTACACGCGCTCTCGACCCTGGCCACCGGCGGCTACTCGAACAGGTCGGCCTCGCTCGGCGCCTGGGGCAACGTCGTGCAGCTCGTGACCGCCTGCTTCATGGTCCTCGGCGCCCTGAACTTCGCCCTGCTCGGCCGGATCCTCGAGGAGGTGCGCACCGAGGTGGGGCGCACGGCGGCCGCGGAGGGGCGCCTGTTCGCCGCGCGGTTCGCGCTCGGCGCCGCGCCCCGGCTCGCCGCGCGCGGCCTCTGGCGCAGCGGCGAGGCGCGCGGCTACCTGGCTCTCCTCCTGGCGGCCGCCGCGGCGATCGCCCTGCTCCTGGCCACCTCGGGCGACCCGCGCTACCGCGGCGCCGGCGGCGCCTGGCAGGGCGCGGTCGACGCGGCCTTCTACGTGACCTCGATCTCGACGACCACCGGCTTCGGCACCGTCGACTACACCGCCTGGCCCGTGGCCTGCCAGGCGATCCTCCTCGGCCTCATGGTCATGGGCGGCTGCGCCGGCTCGACCGCCGGCGGGATCAAGGTGCGCCGCGCGCTGATCGTGCTCAAGTACGGCTACCGCGAGGTCGTGCGCTTCGCCCACCCGCGCGCCGTCATGCCGATCCGCCTCGGCGGGACCGTCGTGCCCGAGGAGCACGTCCGCGAGGCCCTGGGCTTCGTGACCACCTACCTGACGGTCGTCCTGGGCCTGGGCCTGATCGTGGCCCTCGCGGGCCGCGACCCGGTCTCGACCGCCGGCGCGGCCGTCTCGGCCGTCGGCAGCGTCGGCCCCGGCTTCGGCGAGGTGGGCCCCGTCGGCTCGTTCCAGGCCTTCCCCGGCTGGACGAAGCTCGCGCTCGGCGTGGGCATGCTCCTCGGCCGCCTCGAGATCCTGCCCGTGCTCACCGCCTGCGTGCCGAGCTTCTGGGTGCGCCGCGGCGCGCGCGCCGTCGCCTACGAGCCGCCGCCCGCCGCCTGACGGCGGCGCCGAGCGACCGAGGCGAAGCGACGCGCGCCGCCGGCCCGACCCAGAGGGCCGGCCGGAGTCGGCCCGGCCCGGCCCGTCGCAGACACGTGAAGTTCGCCTCTCCGGCCGAGCCTCTACTGGGCCTCTTCGCCTTCCATGACCTCCGCGCGGAGGAACATGCCCACGATCTTGTGCGTCAACTTGAGGTGGTCCTCCTCGTGCTGGAGGCGCTCCTCGAGCTCGCTCTTCGCGTCCTCGTCGCCCGCCTGCTCGGCGAGCCCGATGAGCTGCGCCCAGCCGGCGTTGTCGCTCAGCTCGGCCATGTTGAGGGCGTGGAACATCTGCGACAGCGGCGCGTCGCTGAAGATCACCTGCTCGAGCCCCTGCGACTCGGTCTCGAAGAGCAGGGCCTTCTCGGTCTTCTCGTCCGGGTCGCCGCCCAGCGCGCGGATCTGCTCCTCGCACCACTCGCCGTGGGCCTCCTCCTGGTCGCGATGCTCCTGGAGCTCCCGCGCGAACTTCTTCAGCTGCGTGTGCCGCGACGCCTTCACCTTGCGCAGGATCGCGTCGTAGAGCTTCACGGCCGACCGCTCCGCGGCGAGCCGCTCGCACAGCAGGTCGATCACCTTGTCCGGGTTCGTCTGGCCGAGCCTCTCCATGGGTATACCTCGCTCCTCCCGTGGGGTCGCGCGGGCTGCTCGCAAGCGCCGGACCCGACCCCGGCGCCAGGCGCGCCGGGGGAGCGCGGGACCCGCGCGGCGCGCCGGGACGCGCGCGGCGCGGGTCGCGGTCAGGCGACGGCGCTGAAGGGCGTCGGCGCGCGCGCCGTGGCGCCGAGGACGAACGGCACGATCAGCCCGGCGAGCCGCTCCGGCTGCGTGAAGTTCAGCGTGTGGTCGCCCCCCGGCAGCTCGACGTGGCGGCCGCGCGGCAGGAGGCGCGTCAGGTGCTCGCACCAGGCGCGGCTCACGTACCAGTCGCGCGTCCCCCGGACGACGAGGGCCGGGCGGTCGATGAACGGCATGAGGTCGTCGCCGGGCCGCCGGCGCAGCTCCCGCGCCAGCGCGAACGCGCGCCGCAGGCCGCAGTCCTTGAGGTCGAGGAGCACGTTGAGCCCGTGGCGCGTGAACGCCTTCTGCAGGCTGTCCATCAGCAGCCCGAAGAGCAGGCGCCCGATCGGCCGGGGCTCGCCCGTCGGCCCCTGCAGGACGACGCACGAGGTGCGCTCGGGGTGGCGCGCGGCGAAGCTGGCGATCACCTGGCAGCCGTAGGAGTTGCCGACGAACGCGGCCCGCTCGACCTCGAGCGCGTCGAGCCAGTCGACCAGCGCGTCGGCCTGGGCGTGCAGGCCGCGGAACGGCAGGGCGCGGCTGCGGCCGTGCCCCGGCAGGTCCGGCGCGAGCACGCGCACGTGCGGGTCGAGCGCGCGGAGCAGCGGCAGCATGTAGCGGCTCGACACGACGGCGCCATGCACGAGGACCACCACGGGGCGGCCCGACGGCAGCGGCGCCGTCCCCAGCCAGGCGTGCATGGGCCGGCCGCGCCGGACGACCCGCAGGGGGGCCGGGCCCATCAGGCGCGCCGCTCGCGGATCGCCGACACGAGCTCGCGCTTGCGCATCGAGCTCCGGCCGCGGATCCCCAGGTCGCGGGCGACGTTCTTCAGCTCGTCGACGGTCCGCTCGTCGAGCGACCGGTTCGGGTTCCCCGTGCCCTGGGTGCGCCGGTTGGGCGTCCGACCCTCCTCGCGGCGGCCCTTGTTGACCGTGCGAGCGGCGATCTCCTTGGCGCGCGGCTCGGAGACGCCCCGGTCGAGGCTGCTCTCCTTGATGTGCTCGTACTTGCGCTCGTCCTTGCTGGACCAGCCTCGGCGTCGACGCTCGGCCACGGGGCACCTCGCGGTGGGCGCGCCCCCCCTCTCCTGGTGAGGCTATCACGCCCCGGCGGACCGGCACCGGTCACGACCTGGCGCGCCGCGTCGGCGAGGCGCGTGGGCGACGACGTCGCGACCTACTTCGAGCCCGCGCGCGCGCCGCCGCGGCCAGCATCGTCGCCCGCAGCCGTCGAGCACACAGTTGAGGTCACCCGCGCGCCACGACCGGCGCCAACCCCGCGCGCGAGGCCCGCTTCGACGACCGGGCGCGTCGCGCGCGCCCGGGCGACCTTCGCGTCCGGCGACGCGGTGGCTACCGTGCGAGCAGGAGGGGGAGAACCGAGCCAAGCGACATGCACGCGGCCGTCATCACCGGCCCCGGCCAGACCGCGATCGAGCGGCACCCCGACCCCGTCCCCGGCCCGCGCCAGGTGCGCGTGCGCGTCGAGGGCTGCGGCGTGTGCGCCTCGAACGTGCCCCCCTTCGAGGGCCGCCCCTGGTTCCGCTACCCGCTCGAGCCCGGCGGCCCCGGCCACGAGGGCTGGGGCGTCGTCGAGGCGGTCGGCGCCGAGGTGCGCGGGCCGGCGCCGGGCGACCGCGTCGCGTTCCTCTCCGGGCGCGCCTACGCCACGCACGACCTCGCCGAGGCCGACCAGTGCGTCGTCCTCCCGCAGTCGCTCGCGGGCCCGTTCCCCGGCGAGGCGCTGGCCTGCGCCATGAACATCTTCGCCCGCGCCGAGGTCCGCCCCGACCACACGGTCGCGATCGTGGGCGGCGGCTTCCTCGGCCTGGCGCTCACCGCGCTGTGCAGCCGCGCGCGGGCGCGCGTGCTCGTCGTCTCGCGGCGGGCGTCGTCGCTGCGCCTGGCTCGCCGCCTCGGCGCCGACCAGGCCGTGCTCCTCGACGACCTCGAGCGCGCGGCCGACGTCGTGCGCCAGGCCACGGGCGGCGAGGGCTGCGAGCGGGTGATCGAGGCCGTCGGCAAGCAGACCGCCCTGGACCTGGCCACGCGCCTGACCCGCGTCCGCGGCCGCCTGGTGATCGCGGGCTACCACCAGGACGGCGCCCGCCAGGTCGACATGCAGCTCTGGAACTGGCGCGGCCTCGACGTGGTCAACGCGCACGAGCGCGACCCGGCCGTCTACGTCGCCGGCATGCGCGCCGCCGTGGACGCCGTGGCCGACGGCACGCTCGACCTCGAGGCGCTGCTCACGCACGCCCTGCCGCTCGAGCGCCTGGGCGACGCGCTGGCGCTGGCCGCCACCAGCCCCGAGGGGTTCGTCAAGGCCTGGGTGTATCCCGGCCGCTGAACGGAGAGAGGAGGAGCGAGTGACGAAGCGACCCCGCATCGGCGCCCTCGGCGTGGGCTGGATCGGCCGGCACCGCCTCGAGCGGGTGATCGAGAGCGGCGCCGCCGAGGTCGTCGCCCTCGCGGACGCGTCGCCGGCCGCCCTCGACGCCGCCGCGCCGTCGGCGCCCGACGCGCGCCTCGTCGAGACGCTCGACGACCTCCTGGCCCTGGACCTCGACGGCCTCATGATCGCCACGCCGAGCGCCCTGCACGCCGAGCAGAGCGTCGCGGCGCTCGGCTGCGGCGTGGCCGTGTTCTGCCAGAAGCCCCTGGCGCGCACGGCCGCGGAGACGCGGCAGGTCGTCACGGCCGCCCGGGCGGCCGACCGCCTGCTCGCGGTCGACCTCTCCTACCGGCACGTCACCGGCGTCCCGGCCCTGCGCGACCTCGTGCGCGGCGGGGCGCTCGGCGACGTCTTCGCCGCCGACCTCGTGTTCCACAACGCCTATGGCCCGGACAAGGCCTGGTTCTACGACCCGGTCCGCTCGGGCGGCGGCTGCCTGATCGACCTCGGCGTCCACCTCGTCGACCTGGCGCTGTGGGCGCTCGACTTCCCCGCCGTCGAGGTCGTCGACCGCGACCTGCGCGCGGGCGGCGCGCCCCTGGCGCCCGGCAGCGTCGAAGACTGGGTCGCCGCGCGCCTCGTGACCGACCGCGGCGCGAGCCTGCGCCTGGCGTGCTCGTGGCGCCTGCACGCCGGGCAGGAGGCCGTGATCGAGGCCAGCTTCCACGGCACGCGCGGCGGGGCGTCGCTGCGCAACGTCGACGGCTCGTTCTACGACTTCGTCGTCGACCACCACGAGGGCACGACCCGGCGCCGCCTGGCCTCCCCCCCGGACGCCTGGGGCGGCCGCGCCGCCGTGGCCTGGGCCCGCCGGCTCGCCCGGGACCCGGGGTTCGACCCCGAGGTGGAGCGCGCCGTCGAGGTGGCCCGCGCCCTCGACCAGCTCTACGGGCGCGCGTGAGGGCGCGCAGCAAGGTGCGAATGAAGCGGCGGTCAGCGACGTCCCCGGCGTCCGGGGACCTCCGGTCAACCCGCCCAATCGACGAGAGTTGCTCGTCGCCGCGCGCGCGCGCCACGGCTGCGCGCTTCTTCGCGGTGGGGCGTCGCTCTACAGTGGGAGCCAGGTCACGGGGGGCGCCGGCGCCGCGACAGCGGGCCGAGGTCGCGCCATGAGCGAGCTGGTCCTGGTCACCGGAGGGGCGGGGTTCATCGGGTCGCACCTCGCCGACGCGCTCCTGGCGCGCGGCCGCCGCGTGCGGGTGCTCGACGCCCTCTCGCCGCAGGTCCACGGCCCCGAGCCGCGCCTGCCCGCCTACCTGAGCCGCGAGGTCGAGGTGCACGTGGGCGACGTGCGCGACCCCGCCGCCGTGCGCAAGGCGCTGGCCGGGGTGGACGCCGTCGTCCACCTCGCGGCCGAGGTCGGCGTGGGGCAGAGCATGTACGCGCTCGAGCGCTACGTGGGCACGAACGACGTGGGCACGGCGGTGCTCCTCGAGGCGCTCCTCGAGCGCCCCGTGCGCCGGCTCGTCGTCGCCTCGAGCATGAGCGTCTACGGCGAGGGCCGCTGCCGCCGCGCCGACGGGCGGCTCGTCTCGGGCGTGCGCCGCTCGCGCGCCCAGCTCGAGCGCGGCCGCTGGGAGCTCGAGGACGAGGACGGCGCGCCGCTGACGCCGGTCCCCACGCCCGAGACGCACCCCTGCGAGCTGGCCTCGGTCTACGCGCTCACGAAGTACGACCAGGAGCGGCTGTGCCTGATGGTCGGCGCCGCCTACTCGATCCCGACCGTGGCCCTGCGCTTCTTCAACGCCTACGGCCCGCGCCAGGCGCTCTCGAACCCCTACACCGGCGTGCTGGCGATCTTCGCCGCCCGCTACCTCAACGACCGCGCGCCGGTCGTCTTCGAGGACGGCCAGCAGCGGCGCGACTTCGTCTCCGTCCACGACATCGCCCGCGCCTGCTGCCTGGCCCTCGAGCGCGACGGCGTCGAGGGCGAGGTGTTCAACGTCGGCAGCGGCCAGCCGCGGACGGTGCTCGAGGTCGCGGCGGCCATGGCCCGCGTCCTGGGCAAGGAAGGCCTGGCCCCCGAGGTCACGGGCGAGTACCGGTTCGGCGACATCCGCCACTGCTTCGCCGACGTCACCCGCGCCCGGCAGCGGCTGGGCTACGCGCCGGAGGTCGACTTCGAGGCCGGCCTCGAGGAGCTGGCCGAGTGGCTGCGCGGCCAGCGCGCGGCCGACCACGTCGCGCTGGCCCGGCAGGAGCTCTCGAACCGGGGCCTCACGCTCCTCGGCTCGAGCGAGGCCGCGTAGGCGGGGGGCAGAGACATGCACCGCGGCACGTCCACCAGCAGCGACGCGGCGCGCCTGGGCCTCGCCGTCACGCTCCGACCGGGCGACGACCCCGCCGGCCTGGCGCGCGACCTGGTCCGCCTCGGGCTCCCGCGCCTCCGCGCCGTCCTCCCGGCGTCCGCCTGGGCCGACGACGCCGCCGGCGCCGCGGCCCTGCTCGAGGCCCTCGCCCGCGAGGTCGAGCTCCTCCCCTGCCTCCTCATGGACCTCCCGGGCGGCGACCTGGCCGGGCTCGTCGAGGCGGCGCTGGCCCCCTGCGGCCCGGAGGTCGCGTGGGTCGAGCTCGCCTGCGGCCCCTCGGGTGACCACGACGCCGTGGTCGAGGCCGCCCGCCGCGTGCGCGCGCTCGGGCGCCGCGTCGCGCTCTCCGTCGCCGCGGACGACCCCGGCGCCCTCGCCGCGGCGCCGCTCGAGCACGCCGACGCGGTCGGCGTCGACCTGCGCGGCACGGCGCCGGCGGACAGGGAGGCCGCCGTGCGGCGAGCCCGGTCGGCCTTGCCGGGCTGCCCCGCCTGGGTCGTGGGCGTCGGCCGCACGAGCTTCCCCCACGACGAGCTGGCGCAGGCGCGCGCGCTCCTCGCGGCGCTGGCCCTGCCGGCGGAGCGGCTCTACTGGGACGGCCTCCGCGACCGCCCGCCCGCCGTCGCGCTCAAGCGCGCACCTGACGACCCAGGGCGCGCACCTGACGACGCCGGCGACCCCCGGGCGGCCACGGGCGGCCTCCTGCACCACGACGGCCGCGAGAAGCTGCTCGCCCGCCTCCTCGCGGCGGGCGGGCCGGACGCCGTCCGCGAGGTCGTGGGCTGGGCCGACCTGGCCGAGGTCGAGGTCCGGGGCGGCGCGCCGCCCGCCCTGATCACCGGCGGCGCCGGCTTCGTAGGCGCCAACCTGGCCGCGCGCCTCCTGGCGGCCGGCCGCCGCGTCGTCCTCTACGACGACCTCTCGCGCGCGGGCGTCGAGGAGAACGCGCGCTGGCTGCTCGAGGGCTGGGGCGACGCCGTGCGCCTCGTCGTCGCCGACGTGCGCGACCGCGCGCGCCTGCGCCGCGCCCTCGAGGGCACGGGCGAGGTGTTCCACCTCGCCGGGCAGGTCGCCGTGACGACCAGCCTCGAGCGCCCCACCCACGACTTCGAGGTCAACGCCCTGGGCACGCACGTGCTCCTCGAGGAGCTGCGCCTGCGCCAGCGGCGCGGCGAGGGGCCGCCGTCGCTCGTGTTCACCTCCACGAACAAGGTCTACGGCGCCCTCCCCGACCTGCCGCTGGTCGAGCGCGCGACGCGCTGGGAGCCGGCCGACCCGCTCCTGCGCGCGCGCGGGATCCCCGAGGACCAGCCGCTCGACCTGCACAGCCCCTACGGCTGCTCCAAGGGCGCCGCCGACCAGTACGTGCTCGAGTACGCGCGCACGTTCGGCCTCCCGGCGGTCGTGTTCCGCATGAGCTGCATCTACGGCCCGCGGCAGCTCGGCACCCCGGACCAGGGCTGGGTCAGCCAGTTCGCGCTCTGCGCCCTCGAGGGCCAGCCGCTGACGGTCTACGGCGACGGCAAGCAGGTGCGCGACGTCCTGCACGTGGACGACCTCGTCGACGCCTTCCTCCTCGCCGCGGCGCGCGCGCCGGCGCTGGCCGGGCGCGCCTTCAACATCGGCGGCGGGCCGCAGCGCACGATCAGCCTGCTCGAGCTGCTCGACCTCCTCCGCGGGCTCGGGGCGAGCCGCCTCGCCGTGGGCCACGCCGGCTGGCGCCCGGGCGACCAGCGCTACTACGTGTCCGACGCGAGCCGCTTCCGGGCCGCCACCGGCTGGGCGCCGAGGGTCGGCGTCCACGAGGGGGTCGGGCGGCTGGTCCGCTGGCTGCGCGAGTCGCCGGCGTACGCCCGGCGGGCGAGGAGCGCGTGAGCCCGCTCGCGGCGCCGCGGCGCGTCCTCATGACGACCGACACGGTCGGCGGCGTGTGGACCTACGCGCTGGACCTGTGCGCGGCGCTGTGCGCCCGCGGCGTCGAGGTGCTCCTCGTGGCCGCCGGCGACGAGCCCGACCCGGCCCAGCGCGCGGCGGCGGCGGCGCTCGAGGGCCTCGCCCTGCGCGCCGTCGGCGGGCGGCTCGAGTGGATGGCCGACCCCTGGGCCGACGTCGACCGGCGGGGCGCGCGCCTGCTCGACCTCGCGGCCGACTTCGAGCCCGACCTGGTCCACCTCAACGACTACGCCCACGGCGCGCTCGACTGGCCGGCGCCCGTCCTGCTCGTCGGCCACTCGTGCGTGTCGTCGTGGTTCGAGGCCGTGCGCGGCCACGCCCCGCCGCCGGCGTGGGACGAGTACCGCCGCCGGGTCCGCGCCGGGCTCGCCGGCGCCGACCTCATCGTCGCCCCCACGGCCGCCATGCTCGACGCGCTCGCGCGCCACCACGGGCCGCTCCCGGGCGGGCGCGTGATCCTGAACGGCGCCCGGCCGGAGCGCTTCGCGCCCGGCGTCGAGCAGCCGCTGATCTTCTCGGCCGGGCGCCTGTGGGACGAGGCCAAGAACGTGGCCGCGCTCGTGCGCGTGGCCCCGGGGCTCCCCTGGCCCGTGGCCGTCGCGGGGCCCCCGGCGCTCGACGGCGCCGGCGCGCCCGTGCCGCTCCCCGGCGTGCGCGCGCTCGGGCGGCTGCCGCAGGTCGAGGTGGCGCGCTGGCTGGCCCGGGCGGCGATCTACGCCCTGCCCGCCCGCTACGAGCCCTTCGGCCTCTCGGCGCTCGAGGCGGCGCTGGCCGGCTGCGCGCTGGTGCTCGGCGACGTCCCCTCGCTGCGCGAGGTGTGGGGCGACGCGGCCGCCTTCGTGGCGCCCGACGACGCCGCGGCGCTCGACGCGCGCGCTGCGCCACCTGATCGGCGACCCGGCCGGGCGGCGCCGCGCGGCGCTGGCCGCGCGGGCCTGCGGGCTCGAGCTCTCGGCGGGTCGCGCCGCGAAGCACCTGGCCGCCTACCGCGAGCTGCTGGCGCGGGCGCTGCCCGGGCGCGCGCGGGCGCGCCGCGGCCGCCGCGTCCTCCGGAGGGCCTGACGTGCGCTTCGTCCTCTTCTACCACTCGCTCGTCTCCGACTGGAACCACGGCAACGCCCACTTCCTGCGCGGCGTCGCGCGCGAGCTGCTCGCCCGCGGCCACGCCGTGCGCGTGCTCGAGCCGGCGGGCGGCTGGAGCCGCGCCCAGCTCCTCGCCGACCAGGGGCCGGAGGCGGTGGCCCGCTTCGCCGACGACTTCCCGGAGCTCGCCGCCGGGACCTACGACCTCGCGACGCTGGACCTCGCGGCCGCGCTCGACGGCGCCGACGTGGTCATGGTGCACGAGTGGAGCGAGCCCGAGCTCGTGCGCCGCGTCGGCGCGCACCGCGCCGCCGGCGGCCGCTACGCGCTCCTGTTCCACGACACGCACCACCGCTGCGTCACGGCGCCCGGCGAGCTCGCCGCCTACGACCTGCGCCACTACGACGCGGTGCTCGCCTTCGGCGAGGTGATCCGCGGCCGCTACGCGCGCCGCGGCTGCGAAGCCTTCACCTGGCACGAGGCCGCCGACGTCCGGCTGTTCCGCCCCCTGCCCGAGGTGGCGCGGACGGGCGACCTCGTGTGGGTGGGCAACTGGGGTGACGAGGAGCGCACGGCCGAGCTGCACGAGTTCCTCCTCCGCCCCGCCCGGGCCCTGGGGGTGCGGACGACCGTCCACGGGGTGCGTTACCCGCGGGAGGCGCTCGCCGCCCTGGCCGCGGCCGGCGTCGAGTACGGCGGCTGGCTGGCCAACGCCGACGTCCCGCGGGCCTTCGCCCGCCACAGGGTGACCGTGCACGTCCCGCGGCGGCCCTACGTCGAGGCCCTCCCCGGCGTACCCACGATCCGCGTGTTCGAGGCGCTCGCCTGCGGCATCCCCCTCGTGTGCGCGCCCTGGCGCGACGTCGAGGGCCTCTTCCGCCCGGGGGAGGACTTCCTGGTCGCCCGCTCGGGCGACGACATGGCCCGGCATCTGCGTGAGCTGCTCGCGGACCCGGCGCTGGCGGCGGCGGTGGCGCGCTCGGGCCGCGAGACGGTGCTCGGGCGCCACACGTGCGCCCACCGCGTCGACGAGCTGCTCTCGATCCTGGCCCGCCTGGGCGCGGAGACCCGATGACCCCCCCCCCGACGACCCGGCCGCTGACGACCCGGCCGCTGACGATCTCCTTCTTCGGGTCGAGCCTCGTCTCGGCGTACTGGAACGGCGCCGCGACCTACTACCGCGGGGTGATCCGCGCCCTGGCCGCGCGCGGCCACCGGGTGACGTTCTACGAGCCCGACGCCTACGAGCGGCAGCGACATCGCGACATGGACGACCCGGACTGGTGCCGCGTCGTCGTCTACGCCCCGACCGCGGCCGACCTCGACCGCTGCCTCGACGAGGGCGCCCGGGCGGACCTGGTCGTCAAGGCCAGCGGCGTGGGCGTGCTCGACCGCGAGCTGGAGGCCGGCGTCCTGGCTCACCGGCGCCCGGGGTCGCTCGTGGCCTTCTGGGACGTCGACGCGCCGGCCACCCTCGAGCGGGTGCAGGGCGACGCGCGCGACCCGTTCCGAGCGCTCGTCCCCCGCTACGACGTCGTGTTCACCTACGGCGGCGGCCCGCCGGTCGCGCGCGCCTACGAGGCGCTGGGCGCGCGCCTGTGCGCGCCGATCTACAACGCGCTCGACCCGTCGACGCACCACCCGTCGCCGCCGCGGCCGGAGTGGGCGGCCGACCTGGCGCTGCTCGCCAACCGCCTGCCCGACCGCGAGCGGCGTATCGACGAGTTCTTCCTCCGCGCGGCGGCGCTCGCGCCCGACCGCGCCTTCCTCCTCGGCGGCGCCGGCTGGGCCGACAAGCCGCTGCCCGTGAACGTGCGCGCCGTGGGCCACGTCTACACGCGCGACCACAACGCGTTCAACTCGAGCGCCAGGGCGGTGCTCAACGTCGCCCGCGACAGCATGGCCCGGACCGGCTGGTCGCCCGCCACGCGCGTGTTCGAGGCCGCCGGCGCCGGCGCCTGCCTGATCACCGACGCCTGGGAGGGGCTCGACGACTTCCTCGCCCCCGGCCGCGAGGTGCTCGTGGCGCGCGACGGCGAGGAGGTCGCGCGTCACCTGCGCGACCTCTCGAACGCCGACGCGGCCGCGATCGGCGCCGCCGCCCGGGCGCGGGTCCTCCTCGAGCACACCTACGACCACCGCGCCCGCGAGGTCGAGCGCGTGCTCCAGGGCGGCGAGGCGCAGCGGTGGTCGGCGTGAGGAGCACCACGGAGGACATCCCGCGTCCGCCGCGGTCCGTCCCCGGGAACGGTCGAGGGCGATGACATGCGCTTCGTCTTCCTCGGCCTCTCCATCACCTCCTCCTGGGGCAACGGCCACGCGACCACCTACCGCGGGCTCGTGCGCGAGCTGACGCGCCTCGGCCACGACGTCCTGTTCCTCGAGCGCGACGCGCCGTGGTACGCCGAGAACCGCGACCTCCCGGCGCCGCCCTGGGGGACGACGCGGCTCTACGCCGACCTGCCGGCCCTGCGCGACGGCTGGCGCGACGCCGTGCGCGAGGCCGAGGTCGTGATCGTCGGCTCGTACGTGCCCGAGGGCGCCGAGGTCCTGCGCTGGGTCCTCGAGGAGGCGCGCGGGCTCGTCGCCTTCTACGACATCGACACGCCGGTGACGCTCGCGCGCCTGGCCCGCGGCGACCTCGACTACCTCGCCGCCGACCTGGTCCCCGGGCTCGACCTGTACCTGTCGTTCACCGGCGGGCCGGTGCTGCGCCGGATCGAGCGCGAGCTGGGGGCCCCCTGCGCGCGGGCGCTCTACTGCTCGGCCGATCCGGAGGTCTACTACCCCGCGCCGACCGCGCCGACGTGGGACCTGGGCTACCTGGGCACCTACAGCCCGGACCGGCAGCCCAGGGTCGAGGCGCTCCTGTGCGCCCCGGCGCGCGCGCTCGGCGACCGCCGCTTCGTCGTCGCCGGCCCGCAGTATCCGGACGGCTGCCGCTGGCCCGGCAACGTCGAGCGGATCGAGCATCTGCCGCCGCCGGAGCACCGGGCCTTCTACAACGCGCAGCGCTTCACGCTCAACGTGACGCGCGAGGACATGGTCAAGGCCGGCTGGTCGCCATCGGTGCGCCTGTTCGAGGCCGCCGCCTGCGGGACCGCGATCATCAGCGACCGCTGGGACGGCCTCGACGAGCTGTTCCTCCCCGGCGAGGAGGTCCTCCTCGCCGACGGGCCCGACGACGTGGTCCGCGCCCTGCGCGACCTGCCCGAGGCCGGCCGGCGCCGACTGGGGCTCCGCGCGCGCGAGCGCGTCCTCGACGCGCACACCGCCGCCCACCGGGCCGCCGAGCTCGAGGGCTACTGCCGCGAGGTGCAGGCGTGGAGCTGAGGCGCACGCTGCAGTCGCCGGGCAACGCCGCCGCCGCCGAGGTCCGGGCCCTGGGGCCCTGGTTCCACAACCTGCACCTGCCCGACGGCACCCAGACCGCCCCCGACCACCCGCTGGGCGACTTCCCGGCCTTCAAGTGGCGCGACATCGCCCCGCTCCTGCCCGCCGACCTCACCGGCGCGCGCGCGCTCGACATCGGCTGCAACGCGGGCTTCTACAGCTTCGAGCTGGCGCGGCGCGGCGCCGAGGTCCTGGGCATCGACGTCTCCGACCACTACCTGCGCCAGGCCGAGTGGGCCCGCGCCCGCGTCGGCCTCGACGCCCGCGTGCGGCTCGAGCGCCGGCAGGTCTACGAGCTCGCCGGCCGCCCCGAGCGCTTCGACCTCGTCCTGTTCATGGGCGTCTTCTACCACCTGCGCTACCCGCTCCTGGCGCTCGACATCGTCGCGCGGCACGCCGACGACCTGCTCGTCTTCCAGTCGATGTCGCTGCCCGGGCACGAGGTGGCCGGCGACACGCGCGGCCTCGGCCTCGACGACCGCGAGCGCCTCGCGGCGCCGGGCTGGCCGCGCATGGCGTTCATCGAGCACGAGCTGGCCGGCGACCCCACGAACTGGTGGCTGCCCAACCAGGCCTGCGTCGAGGCGCTCCTGCGCGACGTCGGCTTCGAGGTGATCGCCCGCCCACACGACGAGACCTACCTGGCGCGCCGGGTCGCGCGGCCCGCCGACGGCCCGCTCGCCCGGCTGCGCGAGGACGAGCTCCGCGCCGCCTGCGGCCGGGAGGCGCCGTGATCGAGCGCGTGGCGATCGACCCGCCGGCCCTCGCGGCCCCGCTGGCGGCCGCGCTCGACCCCGAGCTCCCGGCCCGGCGCGTCGGCCCGGCGATCGAGCCGCCGGCGGGCGTGCGCACGTACCACACCGACCTCGCGCGCTGGGCCGACCCGGCCTGGGACCCCGGGCCGCTCGACTGGTCCCTGGGCGACCACGCCTGGAACGAGCCGGTGTGGCTGCGCGTGCGCGCGCCGGCGCGCGGCGCCCCGGCGCGCCTGGCCCCGCTCCTCGAGCGGGCCCTGACGCGCCTGCAGCGGTTCGTCGACCGGCGCAACGACGTCAGCGGCGGCCCGTGGTTCGACCGCGTCCTGCGCCGCCACCGGGCGCTCCACGACCGGCGGCTGCCGCTCGTGCGCGCCGACCACGACCACGCCGTCGACACCTGGCGCTGGGTCCTGCGCCTGCGTCCGGACGCGAGCCTCGCCCTGCAGGCGGCGGCGCTGTTCCACGACGTCGAGCGCCTCCGCTCCGAGGCGCGCGCGCGCAAGGAGCACCTGGCCCCCGACTACGTGGCCTTCAAGACGGCGCACGCCCGCGCCGGCGCCGCGCTGGCCCGCCGCGCGCTCACGAGCGCCGGCGTCGACGCGGCGACGATCGCGCAGGTGGAGGCGCTCGTCGTCGGGCACGAGCGGCCGGGCGACCCGGGCGATCCGGGCGACGAGGAGCGGGCGCTGCTCAACGACGCCGACGCGCTGTCGTTCTTCTCGCTCAACGCCTCGGGCTTCCTCGACTACTACGGGCCCGACCACACGCGCCGGAAGGTCGCCTACACGCTCGACCGGCTGCGGCCGGCGCAGCGCTGGCGCCTGGGGCGGCTGCACCTGCGCGGCGACGTCCTGGCGCTCGTGCGCGAGCAGGTGCCGGCGCTCGAGGACGGCCCGACGGGGCGCGGCGCCCCGGGCGACACGGAGGGGCTCTCGAGAAGGAGCAGCGCGTGAAGCTCGTCGTCTTCGGCCTGTCGGTCAGCTCCTCCTGGGGCAACGGGCACGCCACGCTCTGGCGCGGGCTGATCGGCGCCCTGGCCGCGCAGGGGCACCGGGTGGTGTTCTTCGAGCGCGACGCGCCGTGGTACGCCCAGCACCGCGACATCGCCCCCGAGGTCCCCGGCCTCGACCTGGTGATCTACCGCGACTGGCGCGAGGCCCTGCCGCTCGCGCGCGCGCACCTGGCCGACGCCGACGTCGGCATGGTCACCTCCTACTGCCACGACGGCGTGGCGGCCACGCACGAGGTGCTGGCCAGCCGCGCGCGGCGCGCCTTCTACGACCTCGACGCCCCGGTGACGCTCGAGCGCGTGCGGGCCGGGGTCCGCGTGCCCTGGCTCGGCGCCGACGGCCTGCGCGGCTTCGACATCGTGCTCAGCTACGCCGGCGGCGCGACGCTCGACGGCCTGCGCCGCCTGCTCGGCGCGCGGCGCGCGGCGCCGCTCTACGGGAGCGTCGACCCGGCCGTCCACGCGCCCGCCCCCCCGCGCGAGCACCTGCGGGCGGACCTGTCGTACCTCGGCACCTACGCCGCCGACCGCCAGGCGGCCCTCGACGCGCTGCTCCTGGCCTGCGCGCGCCGGCGCCCCGAGCAGCGCTTCCTGATCGGCGGCTCGCAGTACCCGCCCGACTTCCCCTGGGGCCCGAACGTCCACTACGTGCGCCACGTGCCGCCGGCCGACCACGGGGCCTTCTACTCCTCGAGCCGGCTGACCCTCTCGGTCACGCGCGGCCCCATGGCCGCGGTCGGTTGGTGCCCCTCGGGGCGCCTGTTCGAGGCGGCGGCCTGCGGCGCCGCCGTGCTCACCGACGCGTGGCCGGGGCTCGAGGTCTTCTTCCGCCCGGGCGAGGAGGTGCTCGTCGCGCGCACGACCGACGAGGCGCTCGCCGCGCTCGACACGCCGGCGCACGTCCTGCGCCGGATCGGCTGCGCCGCCCGCGAGCGGGCGCTGCGCGACCACACGGCCGCGGCGCGCGCGAGGGAGCTCGTCGACCTGCTGGGCGCCGCCCGCGACGGCCGCCGCGGCGAGGCGGCCTGACATGTGGGGCCTGATCCCGGCCGCCGGGCAGGGGAGCCGCCTCCAGCCGCTGGCGTTCAGCAAGGAGCTCCTGCCCCTGGGGAGCCGCCACGAGGGCGGGCGCGAGCGGCCGCGCGCCGTGAGCGAGCACCTCGTCGAGCGCATGCTCGCCGCCGGCGCCACGCGCCTGTGCTTCGTGATCGGCCCGGGCAAGGCGGACATCCTGGAGTACTACGGCGGCCGCTGGGGCGAGGCGGACGTCGTCTACGCCGTGCAGCCTCGGCCCGAGGGGCTGTGCGACGCGCTGTTCCGGGCGCTCCCGGTGGTCGGCGACGAAGACGAGGTCCTGGTCGGGCTGCCCGACACGGTCTGGCTGCCCCACGACGGCCTCTGCCGCCTGCCATCCGGCGAGGACCTGTCGTTCCTGCTCTTCCCGGTCGACCGGCCCGAGCGCTTCGACGCCGTGCTCACGGACGACGACGGGCGCGTGCTCGAGGTGCGCGTCAAGCGGGCCGACGCCGGGACGCGCTGGGTGTGGGGCGCGTTTCGCCTGCGCGGCGCCGTGCTCCGCGCCCTGCACGCGCTGTGGCTCGAGCGCAGCCCGCGCGACGAGTACCTGGGGACGCTCGTCAACGCGTGGCTCGCGCGCGGCGGGGTCGCCCGCGGGGTCCGGGCCGGGACCGTCTACGTGGACGTGGGGACGCTCGACGGCTACCGCGAGGCCCAGCGGTTGCTCGCGGCGTGACCCGGGGTCGTCCTGCGCGCGCGAGGAGGTGTCGTGCCCGTCGAAGCGGTCATGCTGTGGAACGAGCCGAACAACCTGTCTCACTGGGACTTCGAGCTCGACCCCGAGTGGCGGGCCTTCGCCCACATGGCCCGGCTCGCCGGCGAGGCGATCCGGGCGGAGGGCCCGGTCACGCGCGTCCTCGGGGGGATCTCCCCGATCGACCCGCGCTTCATCGAGCGCATGGGTGACCTGGGCGCCCTCGACGAGGTCGACGTCGTCGCCGTCCACGGCTTCCCCCTCGACTGGAACCACTGGCAGCTCCACGAGTGGCCGGCGCGGCTCGCCGAGGTCCGCGCCGTCACGCGCCTCCCGGTGTGGGTCACCGAGGTGGGCGTCTCGACGTTCGGCGCCGAGGAGGTGCAGGAGTTCGGCCTGCGCCGCACGGCCGAGCTGCTCCTGGGCAAGGACGTCCCGCGCGTCCACTGGTACAGCCTCTACGACCTGCCGCGGGCCTGGCCGGCGACGACGCGTCACAGGGAGGCCGAGGGCTCGTCCTACTACCGGCACTTCTACATGGGCCTCCTGCGCGAGGACGGCGCGCCCAAGCTCGCCCTGCGGCACTTCAGCGACTACACGCCCGAGCTGGGGATCTGCCAGTGGTTCCACTACGAGGACCACCGCCTCGACGACGCGGTCGGCTGGCTGAAGAGGCTCGGGGTCAAGCGCCTGCGCACGGGGCTCTCGTGGTCGGACAGCCTGCGGCCGGGGTGCGAGGCGTGGTTCGACCGGCAGATGCGCGCGCTCGAGCCGTTCGACGTGACGCTGACCTTCTGCTTCACCCCGGAGCCGCGCGGCGTGCGGCCGCACCACACGAGCCCGCCGCAGGTCCCCGAGGAGTTCGCGGCCTTCTGCGCCGCCATGACGCGCCGGTACGCGCGGTGAGGCGCGCGTGGACCTGAGCTGGGTGTTGCCGTCGCTCGCCGTCGGGGCGCGCCTCACGCCGGCGTGGCTCGGCCACCTGGCGCGCGACCTGGGCGTGCGCCGCGTCGTCGACCTGCGGGCCGAGGCGCGCGACGACGAGGCGCTCCTGCGCCGCTACGGGGTCGAGCTCCTGCACCTGCCGACCGACGACCTGTGCCCGATCCCGCGCGAGGCTCTGTGGAGCGGGGTCACCTGGGTTCGGCGGCAGCTCGCGCGGAGCGAGCGCGTGCTGGTCCACTGCGAGCACGGGATCGGGCGCAGCGTGCTGCTCGCCTGCTGCGTGCTCGTCAGCCGCGGCCGCTCGCCCTGCGAGGCGCTGGAGCTGGTCAAGCGCGCCCGCTGGAAGGCCTCGCCCAGCCCCGAGCAGCTCGAGTGCCTGCTCACCTGGTCCGACGACTGGTGCCGCGCCACCGGCGAGCGGCGGGCCGCGGCCACGTGGGACGACCTGGCGCGGATCGCGTACCGGCACCTGCGCGTCGGCGCCGACGACGGCGAGGCCGGGGCGTGATCGTCTACGGCGACCGGCGGGCGCGCGAGGACCCGCGGGACCTGGCCCGGGCCCTGCTCGAGGACTGCCACGCGGCCAGCCAGCTCGGGGCCTCGGCCGAGGGCCAGGACGCGCGGCGCCGCGTGCTCGTGGCCGCGGGCGAGCTGGCGCAGGGGCTCGTCGACCACGCCTTCGCCGCCCGCGGCGAGGTCGACGAGGCGGGCCCGCTCGAGCGCCTCGCGGCGCGCCTGACGACGGCGGCCGCGCGGGCGCCCGTGGCCGGCGCCGCGCCGGCCGAGGTGGCCGGGGTCGTCCACGAGGCCATGCGCGCGCCGCTGCCCGAGGCGGTCGAGGTGCGCGTGCCGGAGGGCTACGCCTACTACGCGCTCCTCCCCGAGGCCTACGCCGACGCCGTCCGGCGCGCGGGGGCGGGCGGGCCGCTGGTCGTCGTGGGCCTGCGCTCGATCGGCACCGGGCTGGCCGCCGTGGTCGCCGTCGCCGGCGGGGCCGCGGCGCCGCCGGTCACCCTGCGCCCGGTGGGCCACCCGTTCGCCCGCATCGTCCGGCCGGGGCCGGCGCTGGCCCGCTGGCTGCTCGACGCGCCGGCGGCGGCGCGCTTCGTGATCGTCGACGAGGGCCCCGGCCTCTCCGGCTCGAGCCTCAACGGCGTCGCCGACTGGCTCGAGGACCGCGGCGTCGCGCCGGAGCGGCTCCTGTTCGTGCCCCACCACGAAGGCGACCTGGGCCCGCAGGCCTCGCCCCGGCACCGGGAGCGCTGGGCGCGCGTCGCGCGCGTGGCGGCCGCCGCGCCGGCGGACTTCGGCCTGGGGCTGGGCGCGTTCGAGGACCTCACGGGCGGGCGCTGGCGCGCGCGCCTCTACCCCGACGAGCGCGCCTGGCCGGCCGTCGACGCGCGGCAGGAGCGGGTCAAGCTCCTCGCGCCGGACGGCGACGGCGGCCCGCGCCTGTTCAAGTTCGCCGGCCTGGGCGCCTACGGCGACGCGGCCCTGGCCCGCGCCCGCGCCCTCGAGGGCCTGGGCCTGGCCCCGCCCGCGCTCGGCCTCGTGCGCGGCTTCCTCGTCCACCCCTGGCTCGAGGGGGCGCGGCCGCTCGGCCACGCCCGGTTCGACCGGCGGGCGCTGGTCGAGCGCGTGAGCGACTACCTGGCGGCGGTCGCGCGCGGGCTGCCGCGCGCGCCGCGGGTGGCCGGCGCCTCGCCGGCGTCGCTCCTCGACATGGCCCGCCACAACGCCGGCGCGGCGCTGGGCGCCGACGCGGCCGCGGCGCTGGAGCGCTGGCGCGAGCGCCTGCCCCGGCTCGCCGCCGGCCTGCGACCGGTGGCCACGGACGGCCGCCTGCAGGCCTGCGAATGGCTCGTCGTGCCGGACGGGCGGCTGCTCAAGACCGACGGTGTCGACCACCACGCCGGGCACGACCTGATCGGCTGCCAGGACGTGGCCTGGGACGTGGCGGGCGCCGCGGTCGAGCTGGACCTCGACCCCGACGAGCGGGCGCGCGTCGCGCGGGCCGCCGGGCGGCGCGACGAGGAGGTCGTCGCCTTCCACGAGGACTGCTACCTCGCCTTCCAGGTGGGGCGCTGCTGGCTGGCGGCGCGGGCGGCGGCGCCCGACGAGGCCGCCCGGCTGGAGGCGGCCGGCCGCGGCTATGCCGCGCGGCTGGCGCGGCGCCTGGGGGCGGCGGCGGCGTGACCGCGCTCGCCGGCTGAAGTTCGGGCTTCCAGGGGACCCACGCGCGGGAGCGTGGGGGGAGCGAGCAGGAGGAGGAGATCATGAGCGAGCGCACCAAGATCCAGGCGCCGACCGGCAAGCTGGGCGTGCTCATCCCTGGCCTCGGCTCGGTGGCGAGCACGTTCGTCGCCGGGGTGGCGCTCGCGCGGCGCGGCCGCGCCCTGCCGATCGGGTCGCTGACCCAGCTCCAGCGGCTGCGCCTGGGCAAGCGCACGGCGCCGCGGGAGGTGCTGATCAAGGATCTCGTGCCCCTGGCCGGGCTCGACGACCTCGTCTTCGGCGGCTGGGACCCCGTCGAGACGGACGCCTACGAGGCGGCCCGCCACTCGGACGTGCTCCCGCCCCACCTGCTCGAGGAGGCGCAGGACGACCTGCGCGCGACGACGGCCTGGCCGGCCGCCTTCTGCCACGACGTCGTGCGGCGCATCACCCCGCAGCGCGTCAAGCGGGGCACGCACCGCGAGGTCGTCGAGGCGCTGCGCGAGGACATCCGCGCCTTCCGGTCCGCGACCGGCGCCACGCGCCTGGTCATGGCGCAGCTCCTGAGCACCGAGGCGCACCAGCCGCACGGCCCGGCGCACGAGGACCTCGACGCCCTCGAGGCGGCGCTCGACCGGAGCGACCCCGCGGTCACGCCCTCGCTCCTCTACGCCTACGCGGCCGTGCAGGAGGGCGTGCCCGTGCTCAACGGGACGCCCAACGCGAGCGTCGACGCGCGCTCGCTGCAGGCGCTCGCCGCGCGGCGGCGCGTGCCGGTCGCCGGCAAGGACCTCAAGACCGGGCAGACCATGATGAAGACCGTGCTCGCGCCGGCGCTGCAGGCGCGCATGCTCGGCCTGCGCGGCTGGTACTCGACGAACATCCTCGGCAACCGCGACGGCGAGGTGCTCGACGAGCCGGCGAACTTCAGGAGCAAGGAGGTCACCAAGCGCTCGGTGCTGGAGGGGATCCTGCGCGACGACCTCTACCCCGAGCTCTACGGCGACTACTGCCACAAGGTGCGGATCGACTACTACCCGCCGCGCGGCGACCAGAAGGAGGGCTGGGACAACATCGACATCGTCGGCTGGCTCGGGCAGCCCATGCAGATCAAGGTCAACTTCCTCTGCCGCGACTCGATCCTGGCCGCGCCGGTGGTCCTCGACCTGGTCCTCTTCCTCGACCTCGCCGCGCGCGCCGGGCTGGGCGGGATCCAGGAGTGGCTGAGCTTCTACTTCAAGTCGCCGATCGCCCGGCCGGGGCTGCGGCCGCTGCACGACCTGTTCGCGCAGCACCTCAAGCTGACGAACACCCTGCGCACGCTGGCGGGCGAGGAGGTCCTGCACCACACGGGGCTCGACTACTACAGCGACGACGCCGACGACGACCCGGCGCGGCGGAAGGACGCGGCCTGACGTGAGCGCGCCGCGAGGCGGGTCCGCGTGAGGCGCGCGTCGCGCGCGCGCGGCGACGCGCGCGTGGGCACGTCGGGGTGGCAGTACCGCCACTGGCGCGGCGTCTTCTACCCCGACGACCTGCGGCCGGCCGAGTGGTTCGAGCACTACGCCGGCCGCTTCGACACGGTCGAGGTGAACAACACCTTCTACCGGCTGCCCGAGGCGGCCACGTTCGCCGCCTGGCGTCGCCAGGCGCCGCCGGGGTTCGTCTACGCGATCAAGTTCAACCGCTTCGGCACCCACATGAAGAAGCTGCTCGCCCCCGAGCAGACGATCGGGCGCTTCCTCGAGCGGGCGCTCGAGCTCGAGCACACGCTCGGCCCCGTCCTCGTGCACCTGCCGCCGCGCTGGAAGGTGCAGGTCGACCGGCTGGCCCACTTCCTCGACGTGGCGACCTCCGGCGAGGGCCGCCGGGTGCGCTGGGCGGTCGAGCTGCGCGACCCATCGTGGCTGTGCGCGCCGGTCTACCGGGTCCTGCGCGAGCGCGACGTGGCCCTGTGCCTGCACGACATGCTGCCCAACCACCCCGACCTGACCACGGCCGGCTGGACCTACCTGCGCTTCCACGGCGGCCGCTGGTACGACGGCGCCTACGACGACGACGCCCTGGCCGAGGCCGCCCGCCGCGTCGAGGCGCACCGCGCCCGCGGGCGCGACGTGTACGTCTACTTCAACAACGACCTGCACGGCCACGCCGTGCGCAACGCCGCCGACCTGCGCGCCCGCCTGCGCCCCCGGCGCCGCGCCGCGCGCCGCTGACTGGTGTGCTCGACGGCTGCGGCCGCGGATGCCGGGCGAGGGGGGGCGCGCGCGGGTCGTAGGATCCGGCGATCGATACGACCCGCGCGCGCTCCCCCCTCGCCTCGGCCTCCGCGGCCTCGCCTCGCTCGTTGCTTCGATCGAAGGCTGGTCGGCCGCGCTCCACGATCGGAGCCGATGGCTTCATACGCTCTCAGCGGTCGCGCGGCGAGCGTCCGCCTGCCACGCTGCCCGGGTGACCCGACGTTTCCAGGTCGCCTGCATGCTCGTCACCCTCGCGGTCGCCTCGTCGCTGGTCGTCATGGTGGCCCGGCTCCCGACGCTCCGGTCGCCGGACACCTGGAGCGCCGAGGACCTCCGGCGAGTCCTCGGGTCCCCTCTGTACCATGGGTGCAGCGGCAACCACGGGCACGTCCCGGGGCGAGGCCTCCGGGCCCTCTGCCGCGGCTCCTACGGCGACCTCCACCGCGCGCTCCTGCGCCTCAAGTCCACGCCCGAGACGGAGCGCTTGCTGCTCGACCTCCTCGACGCAGCCGACCCCGAGGTCGCCTCTCGCGCAGCGGAGGTGATCGGGGCCCGCGGCGTCGCGGGCGCGGAAGCGACGCTGCTCCGACACCTCGAGGCGTTGCCAGCCCCGGTGCCCGCCGAGCAGCGGATCCTCGTGCTCGCGTTCGCCTGGGCGCTCGAGCGGCTCGGCGCCCAGCGCGCAGCGCCGATCCTTCGTCAGCGAGGGGCTGCGCACGCCCCCGACGTCCTGGACAGTCTCGTGACGTGTGACGGCTGCCCCACGCCGCACGCCAAGTGACAGGCACGATCCGGAGAGCACCATGAATGACCCGGACGACGACGACGACGACGAGCTGGCCCGCGAGGCCGAGGCCGCGGGCCAGGAGGACGCCGAGGACGACTACGGCGCCGCCCTGGCGACTCCGTACCCCGGCATGTCCTTCGACCCGCTGTTCGGCGTCGCCGGCGTCGGCGCCCTGGGCGGCAGGGCCGAGCAGCGCGTCGTGCTCGAGGGCCGCTGGCCGGGCGAGGTGCTCCTGGAGGTGCCCGGCCGGCGGCCTGGCGTGGGAGGCCTCCTGGCCACGAGCGTCGGCTTCCTGCTCGTCGCCGGGATCGTCACGGGCATGAGCCTGGCGCATGACGCCGACTGGTCCCGCTGGATCCCCTGGCCCACGCTGCGGTCGGTCGGCTGCTCCTGGGTCCTGTGGGTGGCCGCGTTCGTGCTCCTGGCGGCGGCCCTCGCCGTCAGGACATTGGCGCAGGGCGCGGACGTGACGTTCACCAGCGAGGGCGTCGGCACGAGCGGCAAGGGCGGCGCGTCGTTCGTCCCCTGGTCCGAGGTCCGGGGATACCGGCCAGGCGAGGTGCTCGTGCTCGAGTGCGAGGGCGGCCACCTCGTCGTCTCGGGCCACGACGAGGAGCGGCGGGAGCTGACGCTCGGGCTCCTGGACGGGCGAGGCGTGCCGCGGCTGGAGTGACCACTGGTTGCCAGGGACTTGCGCGCGCGGACGCGACCGGCCAGGCTCGGGCCGGAGGCACACCGTGAACGCGAAGCTACTGCTCCTGGTCGTGCTCGTCGCCGGCGCGGTCGGCGCCTGGACCTGGCGCGCGGGGGAATCGGGCGCCCGGTCACCGCGGGGTTCGAGCTCGGCGGCGCAGGCCCTGCCGCACGCCTGGCCGCCGGTCCGCGGCCAGCGCTACCCCGACCTCGAGCTCCCCGATCATCGGGGGACGCTGACGCGCCTCTCGAGCTTCGAGGGGAAGGTGATCGTCGTCGAGCCGATCGGCATGGCCTGCCCGGCCTGCCAGGCGTACGCCGGCGCGCACGAAGTGGGGACCTTCGGCGGCGCGGGCGCGCAGCAAGGCTTGCCGTCGTTCGGGAAGCTCCTGCGGCAGTACGCGGGGATCGACTGGGAGCGCGAGCCGGACCTGGTCTACGTGCACCTGCTCCTCTACGACATGACCTCGGCGCGCGCCCCGACGGTCGCCGACGCGCGGGCCTGGGCCGAGCACTTCGGCGTCGACCGCGCGGAGAACGCCGTCGTGCTCGTGGGCGACGAGCGCTACGTGAACCCGGCCAGCTACGCCCTGGTGCCCGGCTTCCAGGTGATCGACCGCGGCTTCGCCCTGCGCTACGACGGCTCCGGTCACCACCCGGTCGACCACCCCTACGAGGCCGCCCTGGCCGGGATCCCCGGGCTCCTGCGATAGCCCGCCGAATGGTTAGCGCGTCAACTGCTGCGTCGACCCGTTCCCGTTCCCGTTCCCGTTCCCGTTCCCGGTTGTTGGGGCCACATGAACTTCGCCCACGAGCGCTGGTCGAGATCTCCTCCTCCGTGTGGCTCCATGCTCACTCGCATGATCAACAACCTCGGAGGTGCGGGAACGGGAACGGGAACGGGAACGGGAACGGAAGACTCGACTGAGGTTGGCCGCAAACCATTCGGCAATGCGTCTTGGCGGTTCAGGTCTTCTTCGGTCCCGACCTACATGTCGGTTGGCCGCTCATGAACGCCTGTAGTGCATCGCCACCGCGCCGCAGCGGAGCGGCCTGGCCGAGACGAGCTCGAGCTGCCGCGTCCTCGGCAGCCCGCCCTGGTACAGCGTCGGGCCGTGGCCGGCGATCCTGGGGTGGACGAGGAGCTTGTACTCGTCGATCAGCTCCAGCCGGTCGAGCTCGTTGGCGAGCTTGCCGCTGCCGAGCAGCACGCCGGCCGGCGTGGCGTCCTTGAGCTCCTGCACGCCGGCGCGCAGATCGCCGGCGAGGTGGTGGCTGTTGGTCCACGGGAAGTCCGTGCGCGTCGACGACACCACGTACTTCGGCTTGACCTCCAGCTTGACCGCCCACTCGCGCAGCGCCGGCGGCGCGTCCACGTCGCCGCGGGCGACGGCGGGCCAGTAGCTCTCCATCATCTCGTAGGTGGTGCGGCCCCACAGCATGGCCCCGCTCTCGTCCATGAGGCGGGTGAAGAAGGCGTGCGTCTCGTCGTCGACGATCCCTTCCTGGTGGTCGACGCAGCCGTCCAGGGTGACGTTGATGCTGAAGGTCAGGAGTCCCATGATCGGCGAGTCTAACCCTGGCAGGGCCGCGCTCACGTGGACAGGCGGGCGCTGGGCGTGACGACCACGGTGGGCCGCCCGATCCCGCCCTGCGCGCGCGGCGTGGTGGCGCGGTCGCTCGCGTCGGCTCCTGCGCGGGCCGCGGACGCCTCCTCCTGCGCGACGCAGGCGCCGAAGACGGCGCCGTAGAGCATGTGCCCGAAGACCATGGCCGGGATCCAGGCCGGCCCGTAGGCGGTCGGCGCGAACGGCCGCAGCCCGGCGACCGCCGGCCGCGGGTGGACGCGCGGGGCGGCGGCCATGTAGCCGAGCGACGCGAGCCCGTGGACGAGCCCGAGCAGCGCGCCACGCCGGGCGTTCGGGCCCACGCCGGCCCGCCGCCACACGGCGCGGTAACCGCGCGCCAGCGCCACGCCGTTGAACGCGTGCAGGGTCCAGCCCGCGGCGCGGGCCAGCCGGCGGTCGGCCGTGACGCTCGTCCCGAGCATCCAGGGCAAGTCGAGCCGCGTCAGGCCGATCGCGTTGCTCGCCAGCGTCGCGCCGGTCAGCGCGGCCGTGGCGCACGCCCCGGCGACGAGCACGCTCCCGTTCGGCGACTTCATGTCCGTGGCTCCCGGCCCCCCGCTCACCGCTCCGGCCGCAAGCAGGAGGCCACCGCGGGAGCGCGCGGCGCCGCTGGGCGCCGGGACAGTTGGGTCGCGGCGGGCCAGGCGTGTCGCTCACAGCGGCCGTCGCTTGTTCTGATGTCCACGTCCGGGCGCGCGGCTCGATGCTCCGATCCGCAGTGAGGCACCGGTCGCCCTCACTCCGGCCGCTACGCGGCCTCCGCTCGGGGATGGCGCCACCGCTCGATCTGCTCGCTTCGCTCGCAGATCAAGCGGTGAGCGCGGTCAGCGGCGGGGGCCAACCCAGACGAGGCACCCGCGCTCCCTGCGCGGCGAGCCCCACGTCAGGCCGTCGAGGCCCAGGCGCGGCGCCTCGAAGTCCGGCGGCGCATGGACGACGTCCGAGACGTCGTGGACGGCGACGCGCGTCTCGGCGCGCCGCTCGCGCCGGACCTCGACCCGCACCACCCCGCGGGCCACGGTCCAGCGCAGCTCCGGGTCGACCTGCCCGAGGACGAGCGTCAGGCAGCTCGCCAGGGTCACGTCCCGCAGGCGCAGGGACACGACGCGGCCGTCCGCCGCCGCCCGGGCGGCGGGCGACACGGACAGGTCGATCCCGGCCGCCTCGTGGAGGAAGTCGAGGCAGGCGGCGAGGTCGAGCCGATCGAAGTGCACGGTGACGCGCCCGTCGAGGGCCCGGCGCAGCGCGTCGGCCCGCGGGTCGGGGCGCTCCTGGGCCGCGGCGTCGGGCGCGAGGACGGCCAGGGCGACCAGGGTCAGGGCGAGGGCGCGGACGACCATCTCCACCTCCACCCCTCACACGGCCGGCCGACCCGGGCGGTTCCCGTCAGCCCGGCAGGCCCATGGCCGCGCGGCAGGTCTTCGCGTAGAGGTCGCGGAAGACGTCGTCCGGGTCCGTGCGGGCCTTGACCCGCTCGTAGTTCGGCCGGTTCCACGTCTGCCAGAACTCGTCCTCGGTGTAGTGGTTGTGGGAGATCAGCGTCTTGATCCCGCCGAGCTCGCGCAGCTTGACCTCCATCATGCGGTGGTAGTCGCGGCCGTCGCGCGGGCGCATGCCGTAGATCGCCAGGTCGAGGTAGAGCTCGTCGTCGACGCCGTCGAACACCCGGTCGGCGATCCACTCGTAGCGGCGCGCGACCCGGTAGGGGACGCACCACAGCGGGAAGAAGCCGAACTCGCGCTCGTACCAGGCCATGAACTCGGGCACCCGCGACGACGGCAGGAACACGTCGAGGTGGAACGTCGGCCGCAGGTGCGGCAGGAGGAAGTGGAGCCTCTCCGCCGCCCACAGCCACGCCGTCGAGCCGAGGAGCTTGCCGAAGAGGAGCCGCCCGAGGAGGGTCCGCGGGCGCGGGTTCGTCACGCCGCGGTCGTAGCGGAACAGGTAGTCGAACGTCTCCAGGTAGTCCTCGGTCCGCTCCCGCGTGCTCAGGTAGTAGACCCGCAGCCAGTCGTAGCGGGTCACGTAGGGCGCCTCGTCGACGAACTCGCCCAGGCTGAGCACGTACTCGTCGGGCGCGTGGATGATCCCGTCCATGAAGTCGACGTCCTGCGCCACGAAGCGCCGCTGGATCGCCGCCTGGTAGTCGGCCAGGGTCGAGTACTTCTCGTAGCGCATGCGCACGAAGCGCCCGGCCGGGACCAGGCGGAAGGTGAGCTTCGTGAGGAGCCCGAGGGTCCCGAAGGAGCCGTGCATCATGTGGAAGACGAGCGCGTCGTCGCCGTCGGGCCGGCAGGTGAGCACCTCGCCCCGGCCGGTGACGACCTCGTACTCCAGGCAGGTGTCGTGCATGCCGCCGAAGCGGAAGGACATGGACTCGATCGAGCAGCCCGAGACGGCGCCGCCGATCGTGATCGTCTTGAACTCGGGCACGCACATGGGCACGAGCCCGTGCTTCAGGGTCGCCCGGACGAGGTCGACGTAGGTCACACCGGGCTCGGCCACGCACACCCGCGCCGCGGGGTCGATCGAGATGATCCGGTCGAGATCGGTCAGGTCGACCTTCTCGTCCTTGCGCCGCAGGTCGCCCGGCTTGGGCACCTGGTGCGCCACGGCGCGCTTGCGCACCGAGACGTGCCCGCCGCCCGTCCGCCCGCGCAGCTGCGCCGCGATCCGCTCGACCTTTCGCGCGTGCTCGGCCTCGCGGCGCGCCACCTCGGGCGCGTGGGTCGTGGCTGCCCTGATGATCACTCGCACCTCCGGCGCGCGGCGGGCGTGCAGCCCGCGTGCCCCGCGCGGGCGGCGCGCCCCGGCGCGCCGGCGGGCCACGGGCGTCCCCCGCGGGCCGGGGGCGCCTACTCCCCGCGCCCTCGTGACCGCGGGCGCGGCAGCCGCGTCTGCCCGAAGCCGACCGCCTCCTTCATGGCGTCCGTGATCGGGGCCCGCGCGCGGTCCAGCTCGGCCCACGGGTCGGCGCGCAAGGCGGCCAGGCGGTGCGGGACGGAGCGCACGGTGAACGCGGCCGGGTCGAGGGCGGGCGTGACCTCCTCCCAGGCCACCGGCACGCTAACGGTCGCGCCCGGCTTGGCCCGCGCGGAGTAGGCGCCGATCGCCGTCGCGTCCCACTGGTTGCGCAGGTAGTCGATGAACACGCGTCCGCGGCGGCTGACCTTGGTGATCTTGCTCGTGTAGCGCTCCGGGTGGCGCCGGGCGAACTCCTCGGCGAACGCCTTGGTGAACTGCTTCACGTCGTCCCAGCCGAGCGTCGGCGCCACCGGCGCGACCACGTGCAGACCCTTGCCGCCGGTCGTCTTGCAGAAGCTGGCCAGCCCCAGCTCGCCCAGGCGCGCCCGCACCTCGTGGGCGGCCTCGACGACGCGCGAGAACGGCAGCCCCTCGTCGGGGTCGAGGTCGAACACGAGCGTGTCGGCGCGGTGGACGTCGTGCACCGACGAGCCCCACACGTGGAACTCGAGCACGTTGAGCTGGACCAGGCGCAGGAGCTGCGGCACGGCCTCCACCCACACGTAGGGCTCCTCGTCGGGCCCGTGGACGGGCACGCGCGGGACGTCGGCGTGGATCGTCTTGTTGCCGTGCTTCTGGTAGAAGCACTTCTTGTCGCAGCCGCCCGGGCAGCGCACGAGCGTCAGCGGCCGGCGGCCGAGGCGCGGGAGGGCCCAGGCGCCGACCCGCGCGTAGTAGACGGCGAGCTCCTCCTTGGTCACCCCGACCTCGGGGTAGAGCACCTTCTCGGGGCTGCTGATCGTGACCCCCGCGACTTCGACCACCCGACCTCTCCTCTTCACCGGCGGTGTGGACGGCGTCGACGAAGCCGGCGCCTCGCGCACGACCTCGCGCGGGTCCTTGTCCTCGCGCAGCCCCTGGAAGGAAGGATGCCTGAGGAGCCCCTCGTCCGTCCACTCGCTGAAGCGTACCTCGCAGACGAGCCGCGGCTCGACCCAGCGGGTGCCCTTCAGGCGCGGGACCCGGTCGGCGAAGGGCGAGGTCGACCGCCGCAGCGGCTCGAGCCGCGCGCGCAGGTCCCGCAGGACGGCCCCGGTGAAGCCCGTGCCCACGCGGCCCGCGTGGCGCAAGCGGCCCTCGGCGTCGTGGTAGCCGACGATCAGGGCGCCCAGGCCCTCCCGCGCGCCCTGCGGCTCGGTGAAGCCGCCGATCACGAGCTCCTGCCGGGCCAGGCACTTGACCTTCAGCCAGTCGCCCTGGCGGCCCGGGCGGTAGGGCGCCTGCGCGCGCTTGCTGACCACCCCCTCGACGCCGTGGGCGCAGGCGCGCTCGAGGAACGCGCCCCCCTGGCCGGCGACGTGCTCCGAGAGGCGAAGCGGGGCCGGGGCGCCCTCGAGCAGCGCCCCGAGGGCGCGCTTGCGCTCGATGAGCGGCGCCGGGCGCAGGTCGACCCCGTCCTGGTGCAGGAGGTCGAACACGACGTAGGCCAGCGCGCCGCGCGGCCGGGGCGCCGACGAGAGCAGGTTCTGCAGGGCCTGGAAGCTCGTGCGGCCGTCGGGCAGCAGGACGACGACCTCGCCGTCGAGCAGGGCCTCATCGACGGGCAGGGCGCCGAGCGCCTCGGCCACGGCCGGGAAGCGAGCCGTCCAGTCGTGGCCGGCGCGCGTGAGGAGGCGCACCTCGCCGTCGTCGACGCGGGCCAGGATGCGGTAGCCGTCGAGCTTCAGCTCGTGGACCCAGTCGTCGCCGTCCGGCGGGCGCTCGACGAGCCTCGCCAGGACGGGCTTCACGCTCGCGGGCAGCCGCCCGCGCCGCGCGCCGGGCAGCGCGGCCGGGTCGAGGCGCGGGACCTCGCCCTGGGTCCCGCTCCACACCCTGGCGCGGCGCGCGGCGATCCGCTCGAGGTCGAGGCCCGTCTCGACGCTCGTCGTGGCCTCGTCGACGAGCGACGACCCGGCGCCCGGCCGCGCGTGCGCGTCCTTGGCCTTGATCAGCAGCCACTCCGCCTTGGCGCCCTTGCGCCGCGCGCGCGACGACCGCACGAGGTGCCAGCGGCCCTGCAGGCGCTCGCCCTCGAGGTCGAACGTCAGCCGCCCTCTCCGGTAGCCGGCGCGCGGGTCGCCGCGCGGGGTCCAGCGGCCGCGGTCCCACAGGAGGACGGTGCCGCCGCCGTACTCGCCCGCGGGGATCACGCCCTCGAACCCGCCGTACTCGAGCGGGTGGTCCTCGGTGTGGACGGCAAGGCGCTTCTCGGCCGGGTCGAGGCTGGGCCCCTTCGGGACCGCCCAGCTCTTGAGCACGCCGTCGAGCTCGAGGCGGAAGTCGTAGTGCAGCCGCCGCGCGTCGTGCTTCTGCACGACGAACGACCACCCGGCGGTCTCCGACCGGGCGGCCCCGCGCGGCTCGGGCGTGCGGTCGAAGTCGCGCTTGCGCTGGTACTCGTCGAGCTTCGTCACCACCCGCCCGGGGAGCACGCCGCGCGCCCGGCGCAACCCGCGCCGTGGCCGAGCGGTCCGGGACACGGATGACGTGAGTAGCTAGAAACCGGCCAGGAGAGCCGGTTTCCGGGCCGCGTCGGTTCTCGATCCCGACCCCCGCGTGTAGCGTGGCCGCGCCTTGTCGATGACGCCGGGGGATCCGTGTGCTCGGCCGCTCGCTCCTCGGCCCTCGTGGGCGCGCAGGGAGTCGGCGGCCGAGCACGTGGACCCCCGGCCGGAGTCGGCCCGGCGCGGTGCGTCCAGGGCGTCCGCCTGGCGCGCTCCGGCCGGGCCTCCAGGGGAAGAACGATGACCGAGCCGCCTCGCGCCGCCTCGCGCACCCGTCGCATCCTGGCCTACCTGCGGCCGCACCGGCGCGTGGTCACCGCGATCCTGGCGCTGACCCTGGCCGTGGCCGTGGCCAACACGATCGAGCCCCTGGTGCTCAAGTTCATCGTCGACGGCCTCCAGGAGGGCGAGGGGACGCGCCCGCTGCTCCTGGGGATCGGCGGGCTCCTCGGCCTCGCGGTGGTCCGCGAGGGGCTGGGCGGCGTGTCCAACTGGCTCACCTGGCGCACGCGCCTGCACGTGCACTTCGCCTTGATGGAGGCCACGGTCAGCCGGCTCC
The DNA here is from genome assembly GCA_019636275.1 of Planctomycetota bacterium. Classification (GTDB taxonomy): domain Bacteria; phylum Planctomycetota; class J058; order J058; family J058; genus JAMLIC01. The sequence continues at coordinate 53,778 of JAHBXY010000011.1, forward strand.
ACCGCCTGCCGCTCAGCTTCCACCGGGCCGAGGGCGTCGGCGCGACGATGACCCGCCTCGAGCGGGGCGTGCAGGGCTTCGTCGGGGCCGTGACGACGGTGGCCTTCAGCATCGTGCCCGCGGCCGTGTTCCTCGTCGTCTCGGTCGGCGTCATGCTCGCGCTCGACTGGCGCCTGGCGCTCGTCGTGCTCGCCTTCGTGCCGCTGCCGGCCCTGATCGCCCGCAAGGCGGCGCCCGTGCAGATCGAGCGCGAGCGCACCCTCATGGAGCGCTGGACGCGGATCTACTCGCGCTTCAACGAGGTCCTCTCGGGGATCCTCGTCGTGAAGAGCTTCGCCATGGAGGAGGCCGAGAAGCAGCGCTTCCTCGACGACGTCGAGGCCGCCAACCGCGTCGTCGTCCGCGGCGTGGGGCTCGACTCGGGCGTGGGCGCGGCCCAGAACCTGGCCGTGCTCCTCGCGCGGATCTCCGCGATCGCCGTGGGCGGCTGGCTCGTGGTCCAGGGCCAGGCGACGCTCGGCACGCTCCTGGCGTTCCTGGGCTACATCGGCGCGCTGTTCGGCCCGGTGCAGGGGCTGTCGGACGTCTACAAGACGCTGCGCACGGCGCAGGTGTCGCTCGACCAGGTGTTCGCGATCCTCGACGCGGAGGACCTCCTGTGCGACGCGCCCGACGCGGCCGACGTCGCCGCCGTCCACGGCCGGGTGAGCTTCGATGGCGTGACCTTCGCCCACCACGGCGGCCCGCGGCTGCTCGACGGGATCGACCTCGAGGTCCCGCCCGGGCAGCTCGTCGCGCTCGTCGGCCCGAGCGGCGCGGGCAAGACCACGCTCCTGTCGCTCCTGCAGCGCTTCCACGACCCGCAGCGCGGCGCGGTGAGGATCGACGGCCGCGACGTGCGGACGCTCCGGCAGCTCTCCCTGCGGCGGCACATCGGCGTCGTCACGCAGGACCCGCTCCTGTTCAACGAGTCGGTGCGGGCGAACATCGCCTACGGCCGCCCCGAGGCGTCGGCGGCCGAGGTCGAGGCGGCGGCGCGCGCCGCTCAGGCGCACGAGTTCATCACGCGCCTGCCCGACGGCTACGAGACCGTCGTCGGCGAGCGCGGCAACCGTCTATCGACCGGCGAGCGGCAGCGCATCGCGATCGCCCGCGCGCTGCTCAAGGACCCTTCGGTGCTGATCCTCGACGAGCCGACGTCGGCCCTGGACGCCGAGTCGGAGGCCGCCGTGCAGGAGGCGCTCGGGCGGCTCGTGCGCGGGCGCACGACCTTCGTCGTGGCCCACCGCCTGGCCACCGTCGTCGACGCCGACCGGATCCTCGTCCTGCGCGACGGCCGGATCGCCGAGGACGGCACGCACCGCGAGCTCCTGGCGCGCGGCGGCTACTACGCCGAGCTCGTACGGAAGCAGACCCGCGGCCTCCTGCCGACCGGCGACGTGGTCCCCGTCGCTGCGCCCGGCCGGCTCGCGCGCCGGACGGACCGCATGGCGCTGGATCCGTGGGTGCCCGCGCTCGGGCGGTTTCGCCCGGCTCCGGGCTGAGCGACCCTACGCCGCGCGCAGGTAGCGCCAGGCCCGGCCGTCCCAGGCGACCTCGTGGCGCGAGGGCGGGCCGCGGTGCTCGCTCGCCTGCGCCACGGCGACCAGCCGATCGCCGTCGAGGCGCAGGGCGTCGATCCCTACGCGTCAGACGGGGGTGCACTTCACCCAGCAGCGCAGCACCTCCGCCACGCTCCAGGCCTGCGCCACGCAGCCGCGCGGCGTGAAGGGCGCCTCGGCGTCGAAGATCTCGCTCACCTGGCCCACGCAGCCGTCGCTCAGGTGCGCGATCAGCCCCTCGAGCAGGCGCCGCGCGCCGGCCGGGTCGTCGGGGTGGACCTGCAGCCAGGCGTCGACGAACGGCCCGATCAGCCAGCCCCACACGGTCCCCTGGTGGTAGGCGGCGTCTCGCATGCGGATGTCGCCGAAGTAGCGCGGCTTGTAGTCGGGGTGGCCCGGCGCGAGCGAGCGCAGGCCCACGGGCGTGAGCAGCCGCTCCTCGACCGCGCGCAGGACCGACGCCCAGCGCTCGCGGGCCAGGACCGGGTGGCGCAGCGAGAGCGCGAACACCTGGTTGGGGCGGCAGGCCGGGTCGTCGCCCTCCTCGCCGTCGACGACGTCGTAGAGGTGACCGCCAGCCTCGTACCAGAAGCGCCGGTTGAAGCTCTCCTGCGCGCGCGAAGCGTGCTCGCCCAGCCAGCGCGCGTGCTCGTCGCCCTCGAGGTCTCGTGTCCAGCCCTCGAGCAGGCGGAGCGCGTTGTACCAGAGCGCGTTCAGCTCGACCGCCTTGCCCCGCCGCGGCGTCACGACCCAGTCGCCCACCTTGGCGTCCATCCACGTGAGCTGGTAGCCCGGCGCGCCCTGCCGCAGGAGGCCGTCGTCGGGGTCGACGCCGATCCCGAAGCGCGTGCCGGCGAGGTGCGCGCCGACGACCTCGCGCAGGCGCGGCAGGAGCAGGCCCAGGAGCGCCCGGTCGCCGGTCGTCTCCACGTAACGATCGATCGCGTGGAAGAACCACAGCGTCGCATCGGCCGTGTGGTAGAGCCCGTCCTCTTGCCCCTCGGGGAACAGGTTCGGGATCAGGCCGTCCTTCACGTGCTGGGCGAACGACACCAGCACCTCGCGCGCCTCGGCGTGGCGGCCGGTGGTGAGCGTGAGCCCCTCGAGGCTGATCATCGTGTCGCGGCCCCAGTCGGTGAACCAGTGGTAGCCCGCGATCACGCTGCGGTACTCGCCGCCGGCCGCGCGCGCGCAGGCGGTGTCCTTCACGCGCCAGCGCGGGCTGATCACGAACTGGTCGGCGGCGAGCACCAGCTCCGCCGCCGGGCCCTCGCGGGCGCGCGGGTCGGCCTGGGCGAGCAGCCGCTCGCGCCGGGCGCGCTCGGCCAGGCGCGCCTCGTCGGGCGGCAGGGCCAGGACGGTCTCCCAGGGCTCGGTCGAGGCGACGAGCGTGGCCTCGGGCGCGTCGTGCGTGAGGAACACGCGGAAGTGACCGGGGCGCACGACGGCGGCGACCGAGCCGTAGCCGCGGTCGGCCTCGACGCGGTGGTGCACGCGCGGCCCCTCGCGCCACTCGACCGTGAACGCCGGGCACTGGCCGCGGAGCTGCAGGCGCAAGGCCGGCAGGTCCTCGCCGCCGCGGACCTCGTAGCGGTCGTCGCCCGCGGTGGTGAGCGTGTAGCGGCGCGACAGCTCCTCCTCGAACGGGGCGTCGTGGGGCCGGAAGGCGAACGACGGGTGCAGCCGCAGCCGCACCGGCCCGTGGCCGTCGACCAGCCGGTAGGTCACGTGCACCGTGTTCTGCCCGTGGGGCATGAGCACGCGGCGCTCGAGCAGCACGCCGTCGACCTCGTAGCGCCACACCGGGAGGCCCGCCTCGAGGCGGAGCTCGACGAGGTGCGCCGTGTGCGCCTCGAGCTCGTCGGGGCGCTCCTCGCCGCCCAGCCGCGCCCTCGCCCCGCCCGGGAGGCGCACGTCCTCGAGCAGGTGGTTGAGCATGAGCATGCGCCCGTGCCGGGCCAGCGCCGCGACCAGGAGGCCGTGGTAGCGGCGCGTCGCCACCCCTGAGAGCGTGCCCGAGGCGTAGCCGCCGACGCCGTTGGTGACCAGCCACTCGAGCTCGAGGAGCGGCGCCGGATCGGCGCCGTCGCCGCGCGCCCAGCGGACGGTGCGCACCAGCGGCGCCGGCGGCGCCTCGGGCTCGAGCACGTCGGCGCGATCGTTCACGGACTCCCCTCCTCGGCGAGCAGCACGGCCATGTGGGCGGCGAGGCGCCACCCGCGGTCGTCATCATGCGCCGGCGCGCCGCTGCCGCCATGGGCCGGGTCCTCGCTCGACCACACGACCCGCCAGCGCCCGCCGGGCGGCGGGGCGAGGAGCGGCTCGGGGGCGGGGACGAGGTCCAGGTCGGCGCCGAGGTTCACCACGAGGAGGCGGTCGCCGTGCTGGCCCCCGGCGAAGCGGAGCGCGAACGCCTCGGGCCCGAGGACGGCGCCGTCGATGCCGCCGGGGCGCGGGGCGCGCAGGACGGGGTCCTCGCGGCGCAGGCGCAGGAGGTCGCGGTGGAGGCGGAGGACCTCCGCGTGGCCGGGGAGGTCCCGCTCGTGCGGGTCGAGCTTGCAGCGGCGGAAGGTCGCCTCGTCGCAGGGGTCAGGCAGGGCCTCCGGCGCGCCCAGGACGCCCGGGAACTGGGCCAGGAACTCCGCCCGCCCGCGGCGGACCGCCTCGGCCAGCGCGCCCTGATGATCGGCGAAGAACAGGAACGGGCTCGAGGCCGCGTGCTCCTGCCCCTGGAAGAGGAGCGGCGTCTGCGGGCCGAGGAGCAGGACGGCCGTCATGGCGCGCAGGCGCCCGGGGCTGGTCAGGCGGTCGAGGCGCCGCCCGTCGAGCGAGTTGGCCACCTGGTCGTGGTTCTGCAGGTAGTGGACGAACGCCGCCGGCGGCAGGTCGCCGGCCGGCCCGCCGCGCCGCTTGCCCTGCCAGGCGTAGCGCTGGCCCTGGAAGAGGAAGCCCCGGCGCAGCGACGAGACGAGCTCCTGGGGCGCGCCCCGGTAGTCGGTGTAGTAGGCCTCGCGGCGGCCGGTGAGGGCCACGCGCGCGGCGTGGTGGAAGTCGTCGTTCCAGAGCGCGTCGCAGCCCAGGCCGCCCTCCCCCTCGCCGCGGGCGAGGCGCGGGTCCTGCGGCTCGTTCTCGGCGACGACCAGCGTCCAGCGCTCGCCGGCCGCCTCGCGCACGCGCCGCGTGAGGGCCAGGACGATGTGCTCCTCGGAGGTGTCGAAGAGCTGCTGCGTGGCGTCGAGGCGCAGCCCGTCCAGGTGGAACTCGTCGACCCAGTAGCCGGCGTTCGCCTCGTAGAAGGCGCGCACCGGGCCGCAGCCCGGGCCGTCGAAGTTCGGCGCGTCGCCCCACTCGCTGCGGGTCGCCCCCACCCAGGCGGGCGAGAGCAGGGGAAGGACGCAGCCGTCGGGGCCGAAGTGGTTGTAGACCACGTCGAGGATCACCCCGAGGCCGAGCCGGTGCGCCGCGTCGACGAACGCGCGCAGGTCGTCGGGGCCGCCGTAGAGGCGGGTCGGGGCGAACAGGCACACCCCGTCGTAGCCCCAGTTGAAGCGCCCCGGGAAGTCGGCGATCGGCATGACCTCGAGCACGGTCACGCCGAGGTCCGCCAGCCGCGGCAGCTCGCGGGCGGCCGCCGTCCACGTGCCCTCGGGCGTGAACGTGCCCACGTGCAGCTCGTAGAGCACCTGCCCCTCGCGGCCGATCCCCTGCCAGGCGGCGTCGGTCCAGGCGAAGGCATCGGGGTCGACCACCTCGGACGGCCCGTGCGGGCCTTCGGGCTGGAAGCGCGAGGCGGGGTCGTGGACCAGGAGGTCGCCGTCGAGCCGCAGGCGGTAGCGCGTCCCCGGCCCGGCCTCGGGCACCCAGCCCGAGAACCAGCCCTCCTCGGCCGGGTCGTCCTCGCGCTCGAGCGGCACGGGACCGGCGGCCAGCGCCGCCTCGGGCACGACCTCGACCGAGCGCCGCCCGGGCGCCCACACCCGGACGTGCACGCCGTCGCCGCCGACCTCGGCGCCGAACGGCAGGCGCCGCCACGCCAGCTCCGGCCTGGGCTCCTGCCGCTGCTCCATGCCGCCCTCGCTCCGTCCCATCAGGGCAGCAGCAACGGTCAGGCCCGCGCGCGCGCACGCCCGGCGCGCGCGGCCGCGGCGCGCGTGGTCGCCGACGGGACGCCGCCGTCCCGCGGCGGGGAGCCGGGCGTGGCGCGCGTGCGCAGACAGGAAAGGTCACAACAGAGGAGCAGAGGGAGCAGAGGGCGGACGGGGGGAGCAGAGTCGCCCTTCACGTCGCCGGCCGAGCCCGCGCGACGGTGCTGCTGCCCGTGGAGAGCCGGTCACCGCGCTCCGAGGGTGATCGAGGGACGCCGAGGCCGTCGGTGAGCTCGGTGTGGCCTCGGTGAGCTCGGTCGGTGACCCGCTCAATCTCGGGGTCCTCTCGGGGTCCTCTCGGATCCTCTCCGATCGCCGGCGCAGGGATCAGGGACCCGCCCGGCCTACGCCCGTCTACCGCGCTCGCCGGTCCTCGGGTCGGGGACGGGAGGGGGACCGGGCCGGCCTGCCCGTGAGGCCTCTGCTCCCTCTGCTCCTCTGTGGTGATCCATCGGGTTCAGGTCGGGCCGGCCTGCCTTGAGACCTCTGCTCCTCTGTGGTGATCACTCGCTCCCCCCCGTGAGGAGCGCGGCGCGCTCCTCCAGCGCCTGGGCCCGGACGACGTCGCCGCCGAGCCGGGCCGCCTCGGCCGCGAGCCGCAGCGGCTCCGGATCGCGCGGGCGCAGGGTGTGCGCCCGGTCGAGGGCCGCCAGGGCGCGCACCGGCTCGCCGAGCGCCAGCCGCGCGCGGCCGAGGAGCAGGTGCGCGCCGCCGTCCTCGGGGTCGAGCTCGACCGCGCGCAGCGCCTGCCGCTGCGAGGAGACCGCGTCGCCCAGGCGCAGGAGGGCCTCGCCGAGCACACGCACCGCCTCGCCGCCCGACGGCCCGGCGGCGGCCCGGTCGATCTGGCTCACCGCCTCGTCGGCGTGGCCGCGGGCGAGGAGCACCTCGGCCAGGAGCACGCGCGCCGGGTCGAGGTCGGGGCGCGCCTCCAGCGCGGCGCTGGCCTCGGGGTGGGCCGCCGCGGCGTCCTGCCGGGCCAGGAGCAGCCGGCCGCGCGCGTAGTGGCCGAGGGCGCCGGGCGCCTCGGCCAGGCGCGTCAGCGCGGCCAGGGCGCGCGGCGCGTCCTTGAGGTCGAGCCGCAGGAGCTCGGCCTGCAGGAAGAGCACCGGCCAGGCGCCGACGCCGTCCTGGGTGGCCTCGGCGGCCGCCTCGAGGTCGGCGAGCGCGCGCCGCGCGGCCTCGCGCGCGGCGCCGAGGTCGTGGCCGCGCGCGCGCCGCTCCTGGCACAGGGCGCGGAGGACGCGGGCGCGGGCGATCAGGACGTCCCAGGCGTCGGGCCAGGCCTCGACGACGCGGTCGTAGGCCGCCGCCTGGCCCTCGAGCGTCGTCGCCAGCGCCGCCTCGACCAGCGCCGCGCGCCGGGCCTCCTCGCGCGTGGCGCGCGCCTCGGCGAGGCGCCGCCCCTCGAGCAGGCGCGCCCGCTCCTCCTCGAGCTTGGCGCGCACGCGCCCCTCGCCCTCGGCCTCGCGGCGGACCCACAGGGCCACGCCGGCGCCCCCGAGGAGGCCGGCCAGGGCGACGACGCCGCCCGTGACCACGGCCCGGTGCCGGAGGAGGCGGCGCCCCGCGCGCCGCGCGGCGGAGGGCGGGCGGGCGTGGACGGCCTCGCCGGCGAGGAAGCGCGCGAGGTCGTCGGCGAGCAGCCCCGCCGACGCGTAGCGGCGGGCGGGGTCCTTCTCCAGGCACACGAGGACGATCGCCTCCAGGTCCGGGGCGATCCGCGGGTTGAGGCGCCGCGGCGCGGCGGGCTCGTCCTGGAGGACGGAGCGCACGAGCTCCGGGAACGAGTCGCCGCAGAACGGCACGCGCCCGGTGAGGCACTCGTAGAGCGTCGCGCCGAGGGCGTAGATGTCCATGCGCGGCTCGGGCGCGACGCCGCGGAGCTGCTCGGGCGCCATGAAGGCCGGCGTGCCGACCGTCGCCTCGCTCTTCGTCAGGCGCGGGAGGGCGAGGTCGCGCGCCAGGCCGAAGTCGCTCAGGTAGGGGTGGCCGGCGCGGTCGACGAGGATGTTCTCCGGCTTCACGTCGCGGTGGACGATCCCCTGGGCGTGCGCGAACTCGAGCGCGCGCGCGATCGGCACCAGCAGCTCGACGACCTGCCGGGGCGCCGACGCGCCGCCCTCGGCGACGAGGCGGTCGAGCGGCTGGCCGTCGATCACGTCCATCGTCAGGTAGGGCCGCCCGTCGATCGTGCCGGCGTCGTGGATCGAGACGACGTTCGGATGGCGCAGGTGAGCCGCGGCGCGGGCCTCGCGCACGAACCGCAGGAGCTGCACGTCGCTCGCGCCGCGCCCGGCGAGCAGCGTCTTGAGCGCGACCTGGCGGCCGAGCTGCGCGTCCCAGGCCTCGTAGACGACGCCGACGCCGCCGCGCCCCAGCTCGCGGCGCAGCACGTAGCGCCCGAAGGTGCCGCCGGCCGCCGGGGCGTCGGGCGGCGTCGGCGCGCCGTCGGGCTCGGTCGCGTCGCGCGACGCGCTGCCCGTCCGACCGGCGCCAGGCGCCTCGTCGTCGCCGGGCGAGCGGACCTGCGTCTCGGTGGCGGCGCCCACGCCTGGAGCCTAGCCGCGTGAGCGATGGCGGGCCACCGGGCGCCGGGCGCGCCTGGCCCCTCGGCCGTAGCTCGCGCGCGGGCCGGCGCCCCGCGCGCGACGCCGGCGCCCTTCACGCGGGCTTGTCCGGCCTGGTCGAGGCTGAAGGACGAGGCGCGCGGGGGAGCGAGGACGCCGGCGTGAGGTGGCTGCTGGTCGGGCGCGGTCGGGAGGGGGTCGAGGGCGCGCAGCTCGAGGGCTTCGACATGTACGCCGGGGCCCTGCGGGCCGAGCTCGGGCTCGAGGTCGTGCGGCAGGACGCGGCGACGCTGGCGGAGGCGCGCGCGGCGATCGCCGCCCACGCCGACGTGGACGCGGCGCTCGTCATGCCGTCGTGGGCCGAGCCGGCCGAGCGGCTGATCGCCTGGTGCCGCGAGGCCCGGGCGCTCGGGCCGCGCCTGGTGCTGCTCGACTACTACGCGCAGACGAGCTCGCCCCACCTGGGCGCGGCGCCGCACGTCGACCTCTACGTGAAGCGGCAGGCGCTGCGCGACCGCGGCCTCTACCGCCGCGAGCTGGCGAGCGGCTACGTGTTCACCGAGTTCCTCGCGCGCGACCTGGGCTGGGACCTGGCCGGGTGGCGCTTCGGCTCGGTCCTGCCGGCCGGCCACGAAGGGGCGCTCGTGGTCGGCTGGAGCCTCGGCGTGCTGCGGCGCAACCGGCTGCTCGCCCGCCTCGGCGCGGCGCCGTGGGCGCTGCGCCCGCTGGACGTCAACGCGCGCGTCGGCGGGGAGGAGGCCGACGGGCCGCAGGAGTGGTACCAGCGCTACCGCGCCCTCGCGCGCGAGCGGCTGCAGGCGCTCGCCGGCCGGCTGCGCGTGTCGCACAGCGGCCGCGTCACGCGCCGGCGCTACCTGGCCGAGCTGCTCAGGAGCCGCGTCGTGGTCAGCCCGTTCGGCTGGGGCGAGGTGTGCTTCCGCGACTACGAGGCGGTCGCCTGCGGCTGCCTGCTGGTGAAGCCGTCCATGCGCCACGTCGAGACGCGGCCGGACGTGTTCGTCGACCACGAGACCTACCTGCCGCTCAGGTGGGACCTCGCCGACCTCGAGGAGGTCGTGCGCCGCGCCCTCGAGGAGCCGCGGCGCGCGCGGCGGATCGCCGAGAACGGGCGCCGGCGGCTGCGAGACTACTTCGAGCGCGGCGGGTTCGTGGCCGACGTGGCGCGCGTGGCCGACGCCCTGGCCGGGCGCCGGCGGGCGCTCGCCGCCTGAGGCCCCGCGGCGCGCGGCCCGGGTAAGATCGCGGGCTCCGAGGAGCATATGGCGTCCCCCCAAGACGAGCAGGCGATCGAGAGCCTGACCTTCGACCAGCTCCGCGGCGAGGTCGAGGGCGCGCGCTCGCGCCTCAACGACCTGCGCCTGCGGCTCGGCCGCTACTTCGTCGAGAAGCAGGAGCTCGTCGACCTCATGTGCGTGTCGACGATCGCGCAGGAGCCGCTGCTGATCGTCGGCCCGCCGGGCACGGCCAAGTCGGACCTGGTGACGAAGTTCTGCGAGGCGCTGGGGCTCGAGGCGGGCGACTACTTCGAGTACATGCTCACGAAGTTCACCGAGCCGTCCGAGCTGATCGGGCCGATCGACCTGACGCGCCTCAAGGACGGCTCCTACGTGCGCAAGGTCTCGGGCAAGCTGCCCGAGGCGCGGATCGCCTTCCTCGACGAGATCTTCAAGTCGAACTCGGCGATCCTCAACACGCTGCTGACGATCATCAACGAGCGCAAGTTCTACCAGGACGGCCGCCCCGTCCCCGTGCGCCTGCGCATGCTCTTCGCGGCGACGAACTCGGTGCCCGAGTTCGAGGAGCTGGCGGCGTTGCGCGACCGCTTCGTGCTCAAGGCCGAGAGCGTGCCGATCAAGGACCAGCACTTCGACCTCCTGCTGGAGAAGGGCGTCCAGAACGAGCTCAACCGGTCGCTCAACCGGCGGCCGTGGGCGAACATCGCCGCGCTCGAGGACTTCCTGCGCCTGCGCCGCTACCAGCACCTGCTCATGGCCGGCGTGGGCGAGGGCGGTCAGGACGGCGACGAGTCGGCGATCATGCGCGACCGCAAGCGCTACTTCCCCGACGAGGTGTTCGACCTGTTCAAGCGGATCATCCGCACGCTCGAGCGCGAGCACCGCGTCGTGATCTCGGACCGCAAGGTGATCAAGCTCTACCAGCTGATCCGCGCCCGGGCGCTCCTGTTCCACGGCGGCGCCGTGCGGCGCGAGGACCTGCTGCTCCTGCGCTACACGGGCGACCGCAACGAGGACTTCGCCCCGCTGCGCGAGAAGGTCGACGCCCTCCTCCGCCTCGGTTGATCCGACGGCCGTTCCCCTCGCGCCACCCGCCGATCGGGTGGCTCGCGACATTTCCCGCCTCGACCCGCGCGCCGATCGGCGGGAATTCCCGCCACCGGCCGGTAACGGGCAGGCGCGCCGGGGACTTGGCGCGGGGCACGGCGCCTGCGCCGGGGGTGAGCGGGGTCGGGCTGCAGATAGCCCGCGCCCCCCGCCGAAGACAGGGGCGGGGGAACGGAGGCCTACATGAGCTGGCTGGTCGGGGTCGTCCTTCTCGCCTTGATCCTGCCCAACGCCGAGGTGGCCTAACCCGGCAGTTGGAACACGCGCCGGGTGGCTGCGACGGTCGCCCGGAACACCTCCTCGTCCTCGACACCGCGCAGGCGGGCGACCCCCCGGGCCGTGTCGAGGACGAAGGCAGGCTCGCAGCGCCGGCCGCGGTGCGGCACGGGCGCCATGTAAGGGCAGTCGGTCTCGACCATGAGCGCGTCGAGGGGCACGGCCCGCGCGGCCGCCTGCACCTGCGCCGCGTTCTTGAACGTGACCACGCCCGTGAACGACACGTAGAAGCCGCGGCGCACGAAGCCGAGCGCCTGCTCGGCCGTGCCCGTGAAGCAGTGCGACACGCCCCGCGGCGCGTCGCCGGCCCAGGCGCCGAGCGCCTCGTCCAGCGTGGCGAGCGCCTCGTCGTAGGCCTCGCGCACGTGGAGCACGAGCGGCTTGCCGAGGTCGCGGGCGAGGCGCAGGTGGGCCCGGAACACCGCCCGCTGCACGTCGCGCGGCGAGAGGTCGTAGTGGAAGTCGAGGCCGGTCTCGCCGATCGCCACGACGCGCGGGCTCGCGGCCAGCGCCTCGAGGGCCGGGCGGGTGGCGTCGTCCCAGTCCTTGGCGTCGTGCGGGTGGACGCCGACCGCCGCCCAGATCCGCGGGTCGGCCTCCGCCAGGCGCAGCGACGCCTCGCTCGACTCGACCGAGCAGCCCACGTCGACGATCGCCTCGACGCCGGCCGCCCAGGCGCGCACGAGGACGTCGGCGCGGTCCTGGGCGAACTTCTCCGACGAGACGTGCGCGTGGGCGTCGATGATCACGCGGTCATCATACGGCCGCGGCCCGCGGCGCGCGCTCAGGTCACGACGCCGCCGTCGACGCTGATCACGGTGCCCGTGATGTAGCTGGCGTCGTCGGAGGCGAGGAAGGCGTAGACCGAGGCGAGCTCCTCGGCCTTGCCCATGCGCTGCAGGGGCACGCGACCGACGAGCATCTCGGTGACCTTGGGCGGGATCCCCTTGGTCATGTCGGTCTCGATGAACCCGGGGGCCACGGCGTTGACGCGGATCCCGTCCTTGCCCAGCTCGCGCGCCCAGACCTTGGTCATGCCGATCACGCCGGCCTTGCTGGCGACGTAGTTCGTCTGGCCGAAGTTGCCGTAGAGGGCCACGACCGACGCGGCGTTGAGGATCACGCCCTGCTTGCGCGGCTTCATGACGGCCGCGACCTCCTGCGTGACGATGAACGTCCCCTGGAGGTTCACGCGCAGGACGCGCTCGAACAGCTCGTCGCTCGTCTTGGCCAGCGTCGCGTCGGCGACGACGCCGGCGTTGTTGACCAGGACGTCGATCCGGCCGTGCTCGCTGACGACCGTCTCCACCAGGCGGCGCACGCTCGCCCGGTCGGCCACGTCGACCTCGGCCGCGTGGGCCTGGCCGCCCCGGGCGAGGACCTCCTCGGCGGCGCTGCGGGCGGCCTCGGCGTCGCGCTCGGCGATCACCACGCGCGCCCCCTCCTCGGCGAACCGCAGGGCGGTGGCCCGCCCGATCCCGCGCCCCGCCCCGGTGACGATCACGACCTTGTCCTTCAGCCCGCGCACGGCGACCTCCTCGCATGACGAACGCCGCATGACGAACGTTCGTTCGTTATCGAGGGCGCAGTCTCTCCGAGACGCGGCCGGGAGTCAAGGCGGGACTCCGGCTCAGCGGGCCGGCTCGAGCAGGCGGACGATCGCCTCGGCGACGACCCGGTAGCCGGCCGGGGTCAGGTGCACCGAGTCGCGCGGGATGTAGAGGTCCGCCGGGCGGCCGGGCGGGGCGGCGCGCCAGGCTGCGGCCAGGTCGATCACCTCCGCGTCGAGCCCGGCCACGAACGACGCCATGCGCGCGTGGTGGGTCACGTCGAGGTCGAATGCTGTAACCCCACGGTCAGCGCGGCTCGGCCCCGGCCGCCCGCGCCATGGCCTTCGCCACGATGAGGCCGCGGGCCACGCCGCCCTGCGCGTCCACGACGACGACGGAGATCAGGTGGTCGGCGGCGAGCCCGAGCCACGTCACACCCCAGGGGGCCTCGCGCCCGTCGATCGTCCAGGTGACGCGGTAGGTGCGCCCGTCCTCGCCCGGCGCCGTGTCCTGGACCGCGACCGGCGGACGCCCGAGGGCCGCGCGCAGGCGCGCCGGCAGCAGGCCGTCCAGGGCGAGCTGCGCCTCGATCGCGCGCGCCGGGTCGGGCGGGTCCGGCTGGTGGAGCGGGGCGAGGGCGTGCAGCGCCATGCTCACCCGCCGGAGCGCGGGGAGCCCTCCGCCTGCCACGAGCTCCGCGCCCACCTCGAAGGTCTCGCCGGGATCGGAGAGCAGGCCCGGCGGCGCGATCGCCGCGATCGACGCCCCGCCGTCGAGCCGGTAGCCGACGAACGGCGGCTCCGCCTCGCGCGTCCCCGCGGGCAGCCAGGTGAGGTGATACGGAGGCAGGCCGTCGCCGCCCACTCCGGGGCGGTACTCCCCGGGCAGCGACGCGGCCACCTGCCGCACGTGCACCTCCTCCGGCAGGAGCTCGTGCAGCGGCCGCGCGCCGCTCGAGCAGCCGCTGACCAGGACCACGACGAGGACGAGCGAGCGTGCGCGCATGGCCGGGAGAGTCCTCACGGCTCGCGGGGCGTCGGGGCCCCGGAAGCGTCACCGAAGAAGCCGCAGCCGGCCTGTGGCCCGTCGGGGTTCACGCCCTTGTAGATCCGGCACAGGTAGGGCCGCCGGTCGTAGATCGCGCAGGCGGCCTTGCCGTCGTCGGCCGTGATCAGGTGCCGGCAGGGCTGGTCGAGCTTGACGCCCCAGTAGGTCTTCCCGTCGGGGCCCTTGGCCGTGAACGTGGCCAGGTCGTGGTACTCGACCCACTTCTTCGTGTCCCGCTCCTTGAACAGGTCGAGCGGGCCTTGCCACAGGTAGACCGAGCGGCAGGAGTTGCCGCAGCGGATGCACCCGAGCGCGGCGGCCTCGTCGACGGCGGCCTCGGGGGCGAACTCGTCCGTGACGTCCACCGGCGGCGGCGCCGCCGCGTCCGGCTCCCAGGCGTCCGGCCGATCGTCGTCGTCGTCGCCAGCCGGCAGTTCGTCGCTCGGACCGGGGCTCAGAACGTGTGCTCCGCCCCGGCGCCCGGCAGCGTGACCTGACGGCCCTGCAGCCAGCCGAGCGCGCGCAGGAGCACGGCGCGGTCCTGCGAGAGCGGGTTGGGCAGCGGGTAGCGCTCGAGGACCACCGGGCTCTTCGCCTTGACGAAGCGGTCGCGCGCCTGGACGGCGGCGCGCACGTGGGCCACGTCCTCGCGGTGGACGAGGAGGTAGGCGCGCGTGCCGCTGGGGGTCAGGTCGTCGCCGACCGCCGCGCCGAGGTTCGGGCCGACGGCCACGACGCCGGCGACGAGGTCGGGGTGGTGCAGGGCCACGGTCAGGGCCATGGTCCCGGCCGCCCCCTCGCCCGCGACCAGCGCGCGCAGCGGGGCGTCGCCGGGGCGCCGGACCTGGGCGACGAGCGCGCGCAGGCGCTCGACGACGACGAACTCCACCCGCTCGTCCCACACGAACGCGTCGCGCAGGGGCACGCCCTGCGGGACCACGATCGCCCAGCGCGGCAGCAGCGTCCGCAGGCGCTCCAGGTCGCGCGCCGGGGCGGCCCGCTGGTCGTGGACCCACACCAGCACGCCCTCGGGCGGCGCGTCGCCGGTCGGGACGTGCGTGAGCGCGTCGCCCACCTGGCCCAGGAGGGCCGCCTCGAACTCGGAGATCGCCGCCCGGAACGCCGGCGTGCGGCGGATCGGGTCGAAGTCGAGGTCGCGCGACATGTGGCCCAGGTCGACGAAGCCCAGGCGGAACGCGTCGCGCAGGGCCACGACGGCCTTGTCGGCCTGCTCGCCGAGCGCGTAGGTGCAGGCGAGGTTGTAGTGCGACACCGCCTGGTTGGGGAACAGCTCGATGCAGCGCTTGAACAGCGCCTCCGAGCGGCGCAGGTCGCGGCGCGTGATCGCCTCGAGCCCCTCGCTGAACAGCCGGCTGAACTCCGCCTGCCGCTCGGCCTCCGGGTCGGCCTGCTGCTGCGCCTGGCGCTGCTGCGCCTGCGCGGCGCCGGCCGTGACTGCGAAGAAGAAGGCGAGGGCGGTGAGCGTCCGCGTCATGGAGATCCCCCTCCTGAGATGGGCTCTCCTATACCACGATGTGTGGCGTCCCTGGCCTACCACCTCGGGTTCGTCTTCGACGTCAGCACGTGGTCGCGCCACGCGCCGGCGAGGTGCAGGTAGTCGCGCGCGTAGCCCTCGACGACGAAGCCCAGCCGCCGCAGGAGCCCGCCGCTGCGCTGGTTGTGCGGCTGGTAGGCCGCCTCGACGCGGTGCAGGCCCAGGTCGTCCCAGGCGAAGTCGAGCGCCGCCTCGAGCGCCTCGCGCATGAGCCCCTTGCCCTCGTGGCGGTGGTCGAGGCCGAACCCCAGCTTGCAGGCCAGGAGCGGGCCGCGCACGATCTCGGTCAGGTTCACCGAGCCGATCACCTCGCCCGGCCCGGGGAGGACGATGAACAGGCGCGCGGCCCGGTCGTCGGCGAGGTCCTGGAGCGAGCGGCGCAGCCGCCCCGCCCAGTAGGCGCGCGTGTAGAACTCGGCCGGCCGTCCGGGCTCCCAGGGCTCGAGGTGCTCGCGGTTCTCCTCGTAGTAGGCGACCACGCGCTCCGCGTCCTCGGGCAGCGGCTGGGTGAGGACGAGGCGCGTCGTCTCGAGCGTCACGGGCGCGCGGGGCACGCGCTCACCTGTCGGTCGCGCGCTCGAGCGCGCCGGAGAGGCCCGGCGTCGGCGCCGGGGCGGCCGCCGCCGGCGCCCCCAGGTCGAGCGCGCCGCCGTCGCCGCGGTAGAGGCGCTCGTCGTGCGTGCGCGTGAGCGCCACGAGCGCCAGCGCGTCGTCGACAGCCCCGCGCCGCTCGCCCGCCAGGGCGCGCGCGGCGAGCTCGAGCACGGCCCGCTCGTCGTCGTAGGTCTCGAGCCGGTTGCGCGAGGCGTTGCGCAGGCGGTCGTCGAGCGCGCCCTCGGCCCGGCCGCGGCCCAGGCGCGCGAACGGGTCGGTCCGCCCGCCCCACGGGTCGCCGGCGGCCCCGGGGCGCGCCCCGCGCGCCAGCCAGTCGGCGTGCTCGAGCCCGGCCAGCAGGTCGCCCCCGCGCCGGTTGCCCTCGTAGACCGCGCGCAGGTTGGCGTCGCGGTCGCGCAGGTAGGCCGCCGTGTACTCCTCGACCTCGCGCGTGATCGTCGCCTCGTCCTCGCGCGCCCGCGCGTCGGCGTACGCCTCGAGCGAGCCGTGGCGCGCCTCAATGTTGCGCCGCAGGGCCGGCTGCGAGGCCAGGCGCGCCAGCGCCGCCGCCCGCTCGTCGGCCAGGATCTTGGCCCGCCGCGCCGCCTTCTCCAGGCGGCTGGCGTAGAGGACCTCGTCCTGGTGCAGGGGCCCGTAGAGGAAGTTGCGGTACTCGCCCCAGGCCTCGTGGTGGCGCGCGACCGCCTCGCGCACCTGCTCGGGGGTCGAGGCCGGGTCGCCCGTGACGCGCAGGAGGTCGCGCGCGGCGTCGGCCACCTCGCGCCGCGCCGCGGCCAGGTCCATCGCCGCGCGCACGCGCGTCTCGATCTCCTCGGCCAGGTAGAGGACGACCGCCGTCTCGGCCGCCGTGTAGAACCACCCGCCGACCTTCGCCAGGCGCGCCGCCGCCGCGCTCGTGCGGGCGACGCTCGCCGCCGCGCCGGGCTTGCGCAGGTCGGTCACCCACCTGATCGAGGCCACGCCGGCCTTCACCGCCGTCGACGAGAGGCCCAGCGCGCCGACCGAGATCGCGAACGCCTTCCCCTCGAAGTGGCCGCCCACGATCATGGGCAGGGCGATGCCCGTGGCCAGGACGACGTTGGTCTTCAGCACGCCGTTGACGAACTGCGGCTTGACGAACTTCTGCAGGTACTTGACGTAGGCGATCTCGCCCGCGCGCGCGCCGACGACGAACAGCCCGTAGTGCGTGTAGAAGTCGGTCGTCAGGAGGCCGTCGAAGAACTCCTCGATGCGCAGGCGGTCGCCCGTCTTGACGACGACCGCCAGCTCCTTGAGGAACAGCGCCATGGCGAAGTGGACCAGGCCGTTGGCCTCACGCAGGGCGCGGTCGCCGGACGCGCGGCGCCAGTCGATCGTGCCGTCGACGCGCCGGTGGCGGGCGAACGGGTCGGCCTCGCCGCGGGCCTCGCGCGCCAGCGCCGCGGCGCGGCCCTCGGTCGTGCCGTAGCGGGCGAAGTCGCGGATGCGCTCGAGGAGCGTGGCCGGCGCGCGCTCGCCGTCGAAGGCCGAGAGCGTGCGCCGCAGGTCGGCCTCGGTCAGGTTGGTGAGCCCCGCCCGGCGCAGGGCCCGCACGGCCTCCGCGTCGGCGGCGCGCTCGGAGCGGATCCCGGCCGCGTGGGCGAGCTCGTGGGCGAAGATCAGCCCGAGCGCCCGCGCGCGGAAGCCGGCCCGCTCGGCGGCCGGCAGCTCGGCCGCCTTCGCCTCGACGGCGGCGATCAGGCCGGTGGTGATCCGCACCATGTTGCGCTCGGCGAGCAGCCGCGCGTCGACCTCGTTGGTCGCCTCGAGCGAGAGCGTCGTCTCGGTCACGCGCGCCAGGGCCGAGCGCAGGGCGGCGCGCTCGCCCTCGGACGCCGCCTCGACGCGCTCGGCGCCGCGCGCCAGCGTCCCGGCGCGGGCCGCCTCGAAGATCCGGTTCAGCTCGGCGTCGGTGATCGAGGGGATGCGCAGCTCGCCCGCGACCCCGCGCCCGCGCGGCGCGAAGCCCTCGCCCTCGGGGTGGGTGATCCGGCGCTCGAGGCGCGTCAGGTCGGCGCGGTCGGGCGCGGCGAAGCGGTAGCCCCGGTAGTTGCGCCCCTCCTGGTTCAGCCAGCGGTCGCCCTCGCGCACCCAGAAGGCGCCCTCGATCGCGCCGAGCTGCCCGCTGCGCACCGGCGCCTCGAAGATCAGCGCCGGGCGGCCGTCGCGGCCCGTGCCGAGCGTGCCCGAGACGTCCTGGTGGCTGGCCCAGGCGTCGGTCGTGAAGCGGTAGAGCGTCGAGCGCGCCTGCGACTCGCTCACGACGCTGCCGTCGAGCGAGGTGAGGCGGAAGCCGCCCTCGACCGGCGTGAGCGGCAGCTCGACGCGGACGAAGCGGCCGCCGTCGGCCGCCGAGCGCACGGCGTAGTTCAGCCCCTCGGCGGTGCGGGCGCCCGACAGCACGCTGCCGTCGGCGAGCCGCGCCAGGCGCTCGCCCGCCATGAGCGCCTCGACGTCGCGGACGCCCGTGTCGACGAGCCGCTCCATCTCGCCGCGCAGCGCCGTCGGGTCGCCGGTGCGCTCGTAGTCGGCGATCAGCGTCGTGAGCCGCTCGTTGAGCGCCTTGCGCGCCAGGGCGTCGAGGCTCACGTTCTCCAGGCCGGCGCGCGTCTCGACCGAGCGCTCGAACGAGCGCCGGTCGTCGTAGAGGTCGGACCCGTTCGTCCAGGCGGCCGACATGACCCGCTTGTGCAGGTCGGCCAGGGCGTCGGCCCCGCGGCGGGCGGCCTCGCGGTCGGCCGGGCGGTCGGCGTCGACCTTCAGGGCCTCGAACACGCGCTCGCCGGTGAGCGTCCCGCGCGCGCCCGCGCCCGCGACCTCGCGCAGGGCGTTGAACACGTCGGCGACGCTGCCGCGGCGCACGTCGTTGCGCTCGATGTTCATCTCGACGTCGTTGGTGAGCGCGCCCAGCTCGTGCACCTTGTCGGCGAAGCCGCGCACGAGCGTCGGCTCGGCCGCGCGCAGCCGCTCGGCGGCCGCCCGCTTGAGGCCCGCCGCCTCGAGCAGCTTGAGCTCGAGCTGCCGCTGGTAGCTCTCGCGGTAGTAGGCGGCGATGTCGAAGGTCGCCCACTTGAAGCCGGGCTTGCCGCGCGCCTCCTCGGCCACCGACGAGTAGCTCTGGAGGTCGCGGACGCGCCACTCGTTCTCCGACTCGAAGCGCAGGTCGGCGCGCACGCGGCCGGTGCCGTCGGTGTAGTCGAGGACGTGCACGGGCGCCGTGCGCGGCTGGCTGGTGACCGTGCCCAGGTCGAGCATGCCCCCGTCGAAGCTCTTGTTGCCCGGCGAGAGGCCGCCGTGGAGGATCCGGTGCCGGTAGAGCTCGGCCGCCGTGCCCGCGTGGCGGTCGGCGACGCGCCGGAGCGACTCGGGCAGGTCGACGACCGCGCGGCCGCCCTCGACGCGCCGCACGAGCGTGCCGGTCGCCTCGAGCATGTTGATCAGGGCCTCGAAGTTCTGGCTGCGGCTGAAGCCCTCGGCCAGGAGGTGGGCCGGGCGGAGCTGGTGGCCGGCGCGGATGATCAGCGCCCGCCGCTCGCGCCCGCCGTCCTCCCACACCGTGGCGTCGCCCGTGTCGATCACGGCCAGGATCCGCGTCGAGCCCGAGCGGAACAGGTTCGTGCCCACCTCGCCCCACACCGCCTCGAGGATCCCCTCCTTGAGCGGCGCGCCGCCGTGGCGGTGGCTGTAGTGCGTGTTGTTCGAGACGAGCGGGGTGACGCCGACGCCCTTGACGTTGAGGTTGAAGCGGCCGAAGAAGGCCGCGCGCCCGGCGCCCTGGTTGTAGCCCATGCCCCAGCCGCCGTAGCGGTCGGCGAACATCTCCACCGTCGGCCGGCCGGTCGCCGCCTCGCCCGGCTTGAGCAGGCGAAACGACAGGTGGCGCACCAGCTCGCGCTCGAACTCGGGCGTCATGCGATGGCCGCGCGGCACCTCGAGGCCCAGCGCCTCGGCGAGCTGCCAGTTGAACCAGACGACCTTGCCTGGCTCGTTGACGCCGGTCAGCCGCACGAAGCGGTCGGCTCCCAGCGTCTCGACGATCGGCGGCACGCCGCTCGAGAGCGACGAGGTCGGCTCCGGCTGCCCGAGGGCGGGGAGGGCGAGGAGCAGCGCGAGCAGGGTCGCGGCGCGCACGGGACGGGTCCGGCTCATGGGGGTCCAGTTAAGCAAGACGCACGCCCGGACTCAACGGGCTGTTGATCCAGGGGTTGTGCGTGTCGGGTTGGTTGCGTTTCGGACCCGGGTGCGCCCGAAGCGGTGCGGATTTCGAGGGAGACGCTCGGTTCCGCTCGCGTGGTAACCAGGCCTTCTCCGTCGCCGTTGCCGTCGCGGCCTCGCGCCCCTAGGGTGAACGGTGATGTCCGACCTCACGATCGGTGCGATCACCTTCGAGCACACCCACGACGTCGTGCTGGCGATCGACGGCGGCGGGCGGGTGGTCCGGGCGAACGCGGCCGTCGAGGCGGTGCTGGGCCTCTCGCCCGACGAGGTGCTGGGGGAGCGGCTGTGGACGCGGTGCGGGCCGGGTCGCGCCCGGCGCGAGGCGTGCGCCGCGGCGGCGCGCGGCGACGCGGCGCTGGCCGACCTCCCGGCCGAGGACGCGCTCCTGGGGGCTGACGGCCTGCCGCGGTTCGTCGCCTGGCGCTGGGCGCGGGCGGGCGACCTCCTCGTGGGGATCGCCCGCGACGAGACGGCCCTGCGGCGGGCGCGCGAGGCGGCCCGAAAGAGCGAGGAGCGCTTCGACCTCGCCGCGCGCGCGGCGCGCGACCTGATCTACGACTACGACGTCGTCGCCGACCGGATCACCTGGGGCGCCAACTCGCTCGAGGTCTTCGGCCTGCCGCGCGAGGCGCTCGGGGGCACGCTCGCGGGGTGGGAGGCCCGCATCCACCCCGACGACCTGCCGCGGGTCACGGCCAAGCTCGGCGCGGCGATCGCGCGCGGGACGACGTACGAGGACGAGTACCGGTTCCTGCGCGGCGAGGGCGCCTGGGTGACGATGCGCGACCGCGGCCTGGTGATCGCCGGGCCGGACGGCCGGGCGGTGCGCATGATCGGCTGCATGGAGGACGTCACGGAGGCGCGCCGGGCGCACGCCGAGCTGGCCGCGTCCGAGGCGCGCTACCGGTTCATCGCCGAGACCACGAGCGACCTCGTCTACGACTACGACCTCGTGGGCGACGTGTTCCTGTTCGTCGGCCCGCGCGTGGAGGCCTGGCTAGGCGTGAGCGCCGCGCGGCTGCAAGCGGAGCCCGGGCTGTGGTGGCAGCGCGTGGACGAGCGCGACCGCGAGCGGATCCGCCGGCAGATGGTCGCCGACCTGGCGCACCGGCCGCCGGCGGTGCGCTACGAGTACCGCCTGCGCGTGGCCGACGGCTCGTGGCGCACGGTGCACGACGCCTTCGCCGTCAGCTACGACGCCGCGGGCCGGGCGGTGCGCGCGCAGGGGATCATGGCCGACCTCACCGAGCTGCGGGCGCTCCAGGCCGAGGTGGCGCAGGCGCAGAAGCTCGAGTCGGTCGGGCGCCTGGCGGGCGGGATCGCGCACGACTTCAACAACCTGCTCACGGGCATGATCGCCAACCTGTCGCTGGCGCGGCTCGACGGGCAGCCGGCGCACCTCGACGAGGTCGAGCGGGCGATCGACCGCGCGGCACAGCTCGTGCGCGGGCTGCTGGCCTACTCGCGGCGCAACGCTCTGTCGCTCGAGGCCGTCGACCTGCGCGAGTGCGTGGCCGCCGTCGTGCGGCTGATCCGCCCGACGCTCGGCCCCGACATCGAGGTCTCGATCGACGCGCCGCCCGACCTGCCACGGGCCTGGGCCGACGCCGCGCGCGTGGAGCAGGTGCTCGTGAACCTGGCGCTGAACGCGCGCGACGCCATGCCCGACGGCGGCGCCTTGCGCTTCGTCGTCGACGTCGTCGAGCGCGACGGCGGGCCCGACGCGCCGCGCGCGCCGCACGTGCGGGTGACGGTCGAGGACACCGGGGTGGGCATGGCGCCCGACGTGCAGGCGCGGGCCTTCGAGCCGTTCTTCACCACCAAGGCCGACCAGGGCACGGGGCTGGGGCTGGCGGTCGTCGTGGGGATCGTCACGCAGCACGCCGGCCACGTGGAGTGCCAGAGCGAGGTCGGGCGGGGGAGCCGCTTCGTGGTCTCGCTGCCGGTGGCCGCCGCGGCGCAGCCGGCGGCCGGGGCGGCGCCGGCGGCGACGGCGCCCACCGGCCGCGAGGCGGTGCTTCTGGCCGACGACGAGCCGGCGATCCGGCGGGCGGTGCGCCGCCTGCTCGAGGGCTTCGGCTTCGAGGTGCTCGTCGCGCGCGACGGCGAGGAGGCGGTGGCCACGTTCGAGCGCGCCCGCGACCGGGTGCGCGCGGTCGTCCTCGACCTGACCATGCCCCGGCTGTCGGGGCGCGAGGCCCTGCAGCGCCTGCGGCTCCTCGACCCCGACGTCCCGGTCGTGATCACCACCGGCTACGGCACGGAGGGGCTCGAGGACGAGCCCGGCGTCGCGGCCGTGCTGTCCAAGCCCTACCAGCCGGCCGACCTGGCCCGGACGCTCCGCCGCGTGATCGACGCGCGCGCCGGCGCCGCCGCGCCGGCCGCCACGTCGTAGCCCGGATCATGCACGAGTGGAGGTCGTCACGTTCACGTGAAGTCGAGCCAGGAGAGTGCAGGATCCGGGCGGTGCCCGAGCGAGGGGCTCGGCGAGCACCGGGCCCGTCTCGACGCGGTGTCGTCGAGGAGCGCCGAGCCCCGAGCGAGGTGGCCGACGACCTGGCGAGGATCGTTCAGGGTCTCGTGCAGGTGCGGTGCGGACTTCGTCACGCGGTCATGAATGATCCGAGACAGAGGGCCTCAGGCGTCAGGCGGCGGCGCCGCCCGGCCGCCGCGCCCGCGGCGCCAGGCCCAGCGCGCGGCGAAGCCCAGGAGGACGGCCACGATCAGCGCGGTCGCGGCGACCGTGTAGCGCTCGAAGAGCGCCTGGAGCGCCGCCCAGTTGTCGCCGACGACCCAGGCCACGCCGACGATCAGGGCGTTCCAGAGGAGCGCCGAGAGGCCGCCCCAGAGGACCACCTCCCACACGGGCATGCGGATCATGCCGGCGGCGACGAAGAACACGGCGCGCAGGGCGGGGAGGAAGCGGTTGATCGCCAGGTACATGGCGCCGTGGCGGGCGAAGCGCTCCTGCACGAGCGCGATCGCCTTGCGCGTGCGCTTGCTCTCGAACACGGGCGCGCCGGGGCGGCCGGCGATCCAGCGGCCGAAGGCGTAGGCCACGAGCGAGCCGAGGATCGCGCCCACGTTGATCGCCACGTAGATGAGGATCAGCGGGCGGCCGGTCGTCACGCCCAGGAAGGCGCCGAAGAGGGTCACCGTGTCGCCCGGGAGGAACGGCAGGACGTACTCGGAGCCCGACGCGAGCGCGAGCGCGGCGTAGGGCAGCGGCCCCTCGGTATCCTCGACCCAGCGGAGGACCTCGTCGAGCATGCGCCCCAGTGTGACATCCCGCGCGCGCCCGGGCGTCGGCGCGCTCGCAACCCTCGCCCTGACCTCGGCCCTCGCCGCGCCGGCGGCGGCGCAGGAGCAGGGCCTCACGGTCCAGCGCACGTGGCGGCTCCTGGCGATCGGGCTGGAGGCGGGCCCGGACGTGCGGCCGCGGCGCCTCCTCGGGCGCGCCGAGCGTGGGCTGCGGCGCGAGCTGCCGGGCCTCGACGTGCGCTTCGACCGGGCCGCGTGGCGCGACGTGCCGCTGCCCGAGGGGGGCGCGGCGCTCGACGACGACGCGCGGGTGCGGTTCGCCGTGCAGGCGGTCGAGGCGCTGGGGGTCGAGCCGGCCGACTACGACGTCGTGTTCGTCCTCTCGCCCGGCTGGCGGGAGCCCTACTTCGGCCACGCGCACATCGACGCGCGCGACCGCCACGGGCGCGCCGTGCGCGCCGCCCGGATCCACACGGCGCCGGGCAAGCTGATCGTCGACGGCCTGGCGCGCACGCTCGCCGGCGAGTCGCCGGCCGAGGGGCTGCCGCCCGGCCGGTCGAGCGGGCCGGGGCGCGCCCTCGGCCGGGCGCTCGCGCGCCTGCGCCCGGCGCTGACGCCGGCGCTCGACCGCGGCCTGGCGCTCGAGGCGATCCTCCTGCCCACGATCGCCCACGAGCTGGGCCACTTCTTCGCCCCGGGCGACCGCGACATCCGCGACGGCTACCAGGCGCCGTGGCTGCAGCACGCGACCGGGCCCGACGACAACCCGGAGGGGCACGGGGTCGAGTGCGTCATGTTCAAGGGCCGCGACGCGGCGTTCTACGCGCGCAAGGCGCTGGCGACTGGCGGGCGGCTGGTGCGGTTCTGTGACCGGTGCCGCGAGCGGCTGGGGTGCGGGCGGCGGTAGGGAGCCTCGGCGCTCTCGAGCGACGCCGAAGCGGGGGCCTTCCTCTGGGCGGACGGCCCCGTCGGCGCAGCAGCCTGCGCCACAACGCCGGGGCTGCGCCGACGGGGGCCGAGCTCGCCGCGCGCAGTCGCTGGACCCGAGGAGACGTGAATGGCCCGTTGGCGGAACCGTCCCCCGGCCGTTGACCCCGCCGCATCCCGGCCTTAGCGTTCCCCCCGTGACGACCACCACCGCGACCACCCCCGTCCCGTTCCTCGACCTCGCGCCGCAGCACGCGGCGATCGGCGCCGACATGGCGCGCGCCGTGACGAAGGTCCTCCACAGCCAGCAGTTCGTCCTCGGCGGCGAGGGGCGCGCGCTCGAGGCCGAGCTCGCCGCCCATTGCGGCGCGCGCCACGCGATCGGCTGCGCCTCGGGCAGCGACGCGCTGCTCCTGTCCTTGCGCGCGCTCGACGTCGGCCTGGGCGACTGCGTCGTGACCACGCCGCAGAGCTTCTTCGCCACGGTCGGCGCCCCGGCGCGCCTCGGTGCGCGCGTCGACTTCGTCGACGTCGAGCCCGGCACGCTCAACCTCGACCCGGCGTCGCTCGAGGCCTTCTTCGCCCGCTGCACGCGCGACCGCAGCGGCGCCCTGCGCGAGCCGCGCCAGGGGACGCGCGTGCGCGCGGTGATCGCCGTCGACCTCTACGGCCGCCCGGCGCGCTACGACGCGCTCGAGCCGCTGTGCCGGAAGCACGGCGTGGCCCTGATCGACGACGCGGCGCAGGCCTTCGGCGCGTCGGCCGGCGGGCGCAAGGTGGGCACCTTCGGCGACGTGACCTGCCTGAGCTTCTACCCGACGAAGAACCTGGGCGGGGCGGGCGACGGCGGCATGCTCACGACCGACGACGACGCCCTGGCCGAGCGCCTGCGGTCGCTGCGGGTGCACGGGTCGGGCAAGCAGCGCTACGTGCACGAGGAGGTGGGCTGGAACAGCCGCCTCGACGAGGTGCAGGCCGCCGTCCTGCGCGTCAAGCTCCCGCACCTCGACGCCTGGAACGCCGCGCGCCGCGAGCACGCGCGCGCCTACGACGACGGGCTGCGCGGCGTGGCGGGCGTGCGCCCGCTCGACGCGCCCGGCGCGGGCGTCGAGTCGATCTATCACCTCTACGTCGTCCGGGCCGTGCGGCGCGACGCGCTCCGCGACCACCTGACGCAGGCCGGGATCGGCGTCGGCGTCTACTACCCCTTGCCGCTGCACCTGCAGGCCTGCTTCTCCTACCTGGGCTACCGGCGCGGCGACCTACCGGCGGCCGAGGCGGCCTCCGACGAGGTCCTGGCGCTGCCCATGTATCCGGAGCTGCCGGTCGCCTCGCGCGAGCGGGTGGTGGCCGAGGTGCGGCGGTTCTACGGGGCGTGAGCGAGCGGCTCTTCGACGCGATCGAGTTCGCCGCGCGCGCGCACCGGGGTCAGCTCCGCAAGCTGACGCGCGCCCCCTACCTCATCCACCCGCTCGCCGTGGCCGAGACCCTGATCCTCTGGCAGGCCGCCGAGGCGGTCGTCGTCGCCGGCGTCCTCCACGACACGGTCGAGGACACCGACGCCACGCTCGCCGACCTCGCCACGCGCTTCGGGCCCGACGTCGCCGCCCTGGTCGAGGTCGTCTCCGAGCCCGACAAGGCGCTCCCCTGGGAGGCGCGCAAGGAGCACACGCTCGCCTCGCTGCGCCAGGGGCCGCTCGAGGCCGTCCAGCTCGCCTGCGCCGACAAGCTCGACAACGTGCGCAGCATGCTCGTCGCCCGCGAGGCCGACGGCGAGGCCGCCCTGTGGGCCGGCTTCAAGCGCGGCCGCGACGCGCAGCGCTGGTACCTCGGCGGCGTGCTCGACCTCGCCCGCGCCCGCGCCCCCGAGGCGCGCTGGACGCGCGACTACGCGCGGGCGGTCGAGGCGCTCTTTGGCGCGGGCTGAGAACGAGCCGCCGCGGCACCACCATGAGGTCGCCTCCGGCGCAGAGCTGCGGCGGAAGTACGGGCTGACGGCAGACGCGGCCCCTGTCCTCCTCCTGAGCCGAGCGAACGTGCCCCGGCCGCTCTGGCCGTTGATCTCGCTCGCGGAGAGGTTCGGCGTATCGGATGACCTCATCCGGGCCGACGTCGTCGCTCGTCTGACCGGGCCCGAGCGCCGCCACCTCCGTGAAGCCTTCGCGGAGCGCTCGGCCGCGCTCGATGACTGGCTCTCCGGACCCGAGGCCCACGGAGAGACGTTCACCCGGGAATACATCGCCTTCACCTGCGCCCGGATGGCGGCGGACGAGGCCTGTTGATGCGTGGCCGACCACCGTGCGGAGGTCGCACAGGGTTGCGATCTCGCCCTCGCCGATGGACGCTCGACATTCGAGGAGCGCCCCATGATCGACGCCCGGCTCGCCGCGCTCATGCTGGTCTGCCTGCCGGTCTGCACGCGAGCCGGCGCCGAAGAGGCGCGCCCGCCGGCGCCGGGGGCGGTGATCGAGCGGCTGGAGCTCGTCGACGTGCGCTACCGTGTGCGGCGCGGACTCGACGAGCTGCTGCGCGAGCGACAGGCGCTGGTGCTCGCCTTCACGACGCTCGACTGCCCGCTGGCCAACCGCTACCTGCCGCGGCTCGCGGCGCTCGAGGCGGAGCTCGCCCCGAGGGGCGTGCGGGTGGCGCTGGTCAACGCGGGGCCGAACGACGCCATGAACGCGATCGCGGCCCGGGCGCTCGAGGCGGGCGTCGACCTGCCGCTGCTCAAGGACCACGACGGCGCGGCGGCGCGGGCCCTCGGCGTGGGGTCGACGCCGGAGGTGGTCGTCCTCGACGCGGAGCGGCGGCTGGTCTACCGGGGGCGGATCGACGACCGGGCGCGCGTCACGGGCCAGCGGCCGGCGCCGGCGCGCGAGGACCTGCGCGAGGCGCTCGACGACGTCCTGGCCGGCCGACCCGTGCGCGTGGCCGAGACGGCCGTCGACGGCTGCCGCCTGGCCGGGCCGGCGCCGGCGCCGTCGACGCCGCCCGGGTTCGCGCAGGTGCTGCCGATCCTCGAGCGGCGCTGCAACGACTGCCACCGCCCGGGCGGCCAGGCGCCGTTCGCCCTGCTCACCCACGACGACGCCTGGGCCGTGGCCGAGACGATCGCCGAGGTGGTGCGCGACGAGCGCATGCCGCCGTGGTCCGCCGCGCCCGGCGTCGGCGCCCTCGACCACGTGCGCGCGCTGACGCTCGACGAGCGCCGCACGCTCCTGGCCTGGGTCGCCGCAGGCGCGCCGCGCGGCGACGCCCCGGTCCCGCCGCCGCCGCCGCCGTTGGCGGACACGGGCTGGCTGATCGACGCGCCGGACCTGGTGATCTCCATGCCGGCCGACGCCGAGCTCCCGGCCGAGGGCTTCGTGCCCTACCGCTACGAGCTCCTGCCCTATACGTTCGAGGCCGACACGTGGGTCGCCGAGGCGCAGCTCCGGCCGAGCAACCCGCGCGTCATGCACCACTGCAACCTCGCCTACCTGCTCCCCGACGACGGCTACCAGCGGCCGCACTTCATCACCGGGCAGGTCCCGGGCGGGCAGCCCATGCGCCTCGAGGCGGGGCTCGGGTTCAAGGTGCCCGCGGGCGCCGTGCTCGTCCTGCAGATCCACTACGTGACCACCGGCCGCCCCGAGCGCGACCGGATCTCGGTGGGCCTGCGCTGGCCGCGCGCGACCGTGCGCAAGCAGGCGCGCCACCTGCGCCTCGACGAGCCGCGCCTGGAGATCCCGCCCGGCGCGCCGGCGCACCGCGTGCGCGTGAGCCGGACCCTGCCCGCGGACGCGACCGGCCTGGCCGTGTTCATGCACATGCACCTGCGCGGCCGCGACGCGACCTTCCTCGCTCACCGCCCGGACGGCGTCACGACGCCGCTGCTCGTGATCCCGGCCTACGGCTTCGACTGGCAGCAGACCTACTTCCTCTCGCCAGGCGCGGTCCGCCTGCCGCGGGGCACACGCGTCGAGTGCGTGGCCCACTACGACAACTCCGCCTGGAACCCGTTCAACCCGGACCCCAAGGCGACGGTCCGCTACGGCCCGCAGACGCACGACGAGATGTTCTTCGGGTTCTTCTTCTACACCGAGGACGACGAGCGCCTCGACGTGCGCGTCGACCCGCGCACCGGCCGCGAGCGGCGCTGGCACTGACCCCGACCCGGCCCGCCGTCACCGCGGCTCGTCGAGCGGCGGGGCCAGGCCGCGGCCGTGGTGCACCTCGATCCACCGCAGCCAGTAGACGGTCCGCGACTCGGCGTGCAGCGAGATGCGCAGCTCGTTCAGGCCGGGCGTGACCACCGAGGTCAGGTCGAGCTGGCGGCACTCCTTGGGGTGCGCGCGGAAGGCGAGCAGGCGCCCGTTGACCTCCACGTCGACGAACGTCGCCGTCAGGCCCGAGGCGTTCGTCGCGAAGTGCCCGAGCCGCAGGTGGGTCCAGGTCGGCGCGCCGCGGACGACGAACTGCGCCGTGACGGCGCTCTTCCCCGGGACGCCGAGAACCCACTGCAGGCGCGGGTCGTCGACCGCCACGTTCCGTCCCTCGATGATCTCCACCCCGTCGGCGGCGTCCGGCGTCGCCGCCGCCCAGCGCAGCACGGTCGAGGAGACCGGCGCGACCTCGCCCCCGGGCGGCCCGGTCGTCGCCGCGGCCTCCGGACGGGGGTCGTCGCCCGTCTCCGTCGTCGCAACGTCCGGCGCGTCCGGCGGCCGCACGCCCAGGCCGACGACGACGGCGCCGACGATCCCCACCAGCGCGACCGCCACCCCGAGCCCGACCGCCGCGCGCGGCGTCCCGCGGCGCCCGCCCCCGCCCGCCTCGGCGCCGGCCAGCCCCGCGAGCGCCCGCTCCAGGTCCGCCAGGAGCTCGTCGGCCGTGGCGTGCCGGTGCGCGCGCGCCTTGGCCATGCTGCGGCGCACGATCGCCGCCGTGGCGGCCGAGACGGACGGGACCTCCGCGCGCGGGTCCGGCGGCGGCGCCTCCAGGACCTTCTTCAGCACGCCGATCATGGAGTCGGCCTCGAAGGGCGGCCGGCCGGTGAGCAGCGCGTAGAGCGTCGCGCCGAGCCCGTAGACGTCCGTGCCGCCGTCGAGCTCGCCCTGCGCGCCCTCCGCCTGCTCGGGCGACATGAACGCCGGCGTCCCGACCACGGTGCCGGTCTCGGTCAGGCGGTCGACCGTGCCCCGCGCCAGCCCCAGGTCGGCCAGCTTGGCCGCGCCGTCCGCGGCCAGGAAGACGTTGTCCGGCTTGACGTCGCGGTGGACCAGTCCGGCTCGCCCGAGGGCCGTCAGCCCGCGCGCCACGTCGCGCGCGATCTCGAGCGCCCGGCGCTCGGGCAGTCGGCCGCCGTGCCGCCGGGCCAGCGCCGCCGCGTCGCCGCCCCGCATCAGCTCCATGGCCATGAACAGCCGCCCGCTGGCCTGGTCCCGCCCGGCGGCGAACACGGTGACCACGTGCGGGTGGCTGATCGTCGCCGAGGTCCGCGCTTCGCGGAGGAACCGCTCCGCGGCCGCCCCTCCCTCACCCGCCACCTCGCGCGCGAGGACCTTCAGCGCCACCTCCCGGCCCAGCGACCGCTGGCGGGCGCGGAACACCACCCCCATGCCGCCCTCGCCGAGCGGCTCGATCACCTCGAAGTCGCCCCCGAACACCGCGCCGACGAGCCGCTGCCCCGTCCGCGGCGCGGGCGCCGGCGCGGGCGCCGCCTGGCTCTGGCTCCACCACGTGCCGTCGCCGGCCGGCGCGGGCGCGGCTCCCGCCGGCGCGTCGGCCACGAACGTGCGCAGCGCGGCCACCGTGCGGGGGTCCAGCCCGCGCGCGGCGAGGAGGTCGGTGAGCGGCCGCCCGGTGCGCCGCGCGGCCTCCAGGCACAGCGTGGCGTCCTCGTCGGTGATGAGCCCCTGCGAGACCGCCGTCCTCAGGAGCGCCTGGTCCTGCGCGTCTGCCACGGTCCGAGTATCGCCGCGCCACGGCGCTCACCGCCACTCGCCCCGGGACCCCGGTCACTCTCCGAGCACCTCCCGCGCGGCGGCGACCGTCCACGCGTCTGGGCAGGTCGTCGCCAGGCGGGCGAGCACGGCGCGCGCGTCGGCGCGCGCGCCGTCGAGGTCGCCCACGTCGCGGCGCGCGTCGGCGCGGAGGGCCAGGATCAGCGTCGTCGGCCCGCGGCCGAGCGCCAGGGCGCGGTCGAGGTCGTCGAGGACGAGGCGCCCCTCCTGCCCGGCGGCGCTGCGGCTCCAGGCGCGGGCGGTGAGCGCCCAGCCGAGCGCCTCCTGGCTCTGCGGCCGGGCGACCCGCCCTCGCCAGCGCGTCAGCGCCCCGCCCGCCACGTCGCCCGCGGCCACGCGCGCGAGCGCGCGGCGGGCCGGGACAACCGCGCGCCAGGGCCTCCTGGCGTCGGCGAGGCGCCCTGCGCGTCGCCGCGCTTCGGCGCGCGCGGGCCCGCAGGGCGGCGCGTAGGCGCGCGCGCGTCGTCGGGCGCGCCCGGCCGGAGGAGGTCGGACGCGCGGGCCTCCGCGGCCGCCAGATCGCCGGCCTGCGCCAGGGCCCGGACGACCGCGAGCCGCACGGCGGGGAGGTCGCCCAGGACCTCGCGCATCCGCTCGGTCGCGGCGATCGCCCCGGCGGCGTCGCCGTCGTGGCTGCGCAGCTCGACCAGCGCCAGCCACAGCTCGGTGTCGCCCGAGGCCGGCAGCTCGGCCGCCTGCCGCTCCAGGTCGGCCCGCGCGCCCGCGAGGTCGCCCTGCGCGCGGCGGAGCAGCCCGCGCTGCTTGCGCGCCTGGCTGTTCCACTCGTCGACGAGGAGCGCCCGGTCGAGGGCGCGCGCGGACGCCGCGGGGTCGCCCAGCCGCAGGTGGACGTAGCCGGCGAGCTGGAAGGCGGAGGCCGCGAACCACGGCGGCGCCAGCGCGCAGCCGCGCGCGACGTCCTCGACCGCCCGCCGGTCGCCGACCTCCATGCGCACCAGCCCGCGCATCAGGTGGGGCGCGTGCAGGCCCGGGTCGCGCTCGATCACTGCCCCCCACCGGTCCTCGAGCTCGCGCGCCGCCCCGGCCGTGAGGCCGCGCGCGTAGACCTCCTGCTGGAGGACCCGCGCGTGCGCCACCCGGGCGCGCGCGTCCTCCTCGTGCGGGCTCAGGACGGCGAGCGCGTCCTCGTGGCGCCCGAGCAGCAGGAGCGCCTCCCCGCGCGCGTGCGGCGCGCGGGCCCGCGCGAGGGCCCGCTCGGCCGCGTCGCGAGACGGGGCCTCGCGGCAGTGCAGGCGGAAGGCGAACACGCACCAGGCCTCCGCGGCGAGGTCGTCGTCGACGGCTGCGAGCGCCGCCTCGAGCGCGGCGGCCCGCGGCGGGACCCCGGCCAGGGCGAACGCCAGCCCCAGGACCGCCTCGCGCGCGTCGAGGTCGGGCGCGAGGCGCAGGGCGGCGGCAGATCGCCGGCCGCCTCGAGCGGCCGGTCAGCCACGTGCGCGCCGCGGCCGCTCGAGCAGGGCCAGCGCCAGCCGCCGGCTCGCGCCCTCGCCAGCCCCCTCGCCGACCGCCGCCGCCAGGCGCGCGGTGCCCTCCGGTGTCGCCGCGGGCCAGGGCCAGGTCGAAGGCGATCACAGCCACGCCGGGCGCCGGGCCGGCCTCGCGCAGGAGCCCGCTCACGCAGCGTCGAGGTCGCCCGCCTCGACGGCGGCCTCGGCGGCGGCCTGACGCGGCGGGCAGCGCCCGGGCTGACCGCGCCCGGCGAGAGCGCGTCAGCGACGCGGAGGCGCGAGACCGCCGCGGCGGCGTCGCCCGGCGGCGAGGAGGTGCAGCCCTGGTCGAGCGCAGCCGCGGCCCGCGCTGCACCGGCGCGGACATGCAGGGCGACGAGGAGCGCGGCGACCGCCAGGGCCGCGACCGAGCGCCCCCGCGGCGTACCGCCGCGGGGCGGGGCCGGCGAGCGCCTCGTCGAGCGCGCGCGCCATGGCCTCGCCGTCGGGGAAGCGGGCGCGCGGGTCGCGCCGCAGGGCCCGGTCGACGACGGCCTCGAGCGCCGCCGGGACCGTCGGGTCGACCTCGCGCGCCCGCCGCGGCTCGGCCTGGGCGATCGCCAGGACCGTGGCCGCGAGGTGCGGCGGGTCCTCGTCGCCGAAGAGGGGATGCTCCTCGACGAGCACCTGGTGGAGCACGACCCCCAGCGCCCACACGTCGGTCGGCGGCCCGACGAGGTCGCGCTTGCCGGTGGCCTGCTCGGGCGCCATGGTCTCGGGCGTGCCGACGAGCACGCCGCTGCGGGTCATGCGGTCGAGGTCGTAGGCCAGGCCCACGCCGAAGTCCGTCAGGCGCGCGCGGCCGGCCGCGTCGACGAGGACGTTGTCGAGCTTGACGTCGCGGTGCACGACGCCGCACGCGTGCGCGTGGCCGAGCGCGCGCGCCGCGTCGCGCACGAGGGCCACGCGCTGACGCCGCTCGAGCGAGGGCAGCGCGGCGCCCAGCGTCCGCGCGCCCTCGACCAGGTCGAAGGCCACGAAGGCGACCGGGCCGTCCGCCCCGGCGTCGAGCACCCGCACGATCGCCGGGTGGTCGAGGCGCCCGGCGAGCGACGCCTCGCGCGCCAGGCGCGCCGCGAGGGCGGCCTCGGCGGTCGTGACCACCTTCAGGGCCACCACCCGCCCGCTGGGGACGTGCCGCGCCCGGTGCACGGCGCCCATGGCGCCGCGGCCCAGCGTGTCCAGGAGCTCGTAGTCGCCCACGCGGCGCACGGCCGGAGGATGACCTGCCGCCGCCCCGCCGCGCCAGCGGGCGGGCTCCGATCAGGCCCGCGCCCGCTCGACCCGGCCGTGCCGCTCGACGTGGCGGCAGGCGGCGCAGACGCCGCCCTCGTCCCAGCAGGCCTCGTGCTGCCGGGCGAGGCAGCGGGCGCACACGACGCCCTCGCCTCGGCGACATCGTCGCGGCAGAACGGGCACGTCGTCCGGGCCGCCGGCAGGGACCGCGCGTCGACCCGTGCGCCGGCCGCCGGCGCCTTCTCGGGCGCTGCGCCCCGCCGCGCCGCGAGGACCAAGGCCAGGCCGAGGCAGACGGCGACGACCACCGCCGCCGTGGCGACCAAGGTCAGGAGGAGGAGCAGGTTCAGACCCATGCCTCCATTCTGCCGGCGAGGCGCGACGACGTCCATTCCGCGTCCCCGCAGGTAGGCTCGGGGCGTGCTGCGCGTCGCCTTCCTCGTCTACGACCTCGACGGCCCCGGCGGCATGCAGCGCCAGGCCGTCCGGCTGGCCGCGCGCCTGCGCGAGCGCGGCGTCGAGCCGACGTTCGTCTCCACCGCGGCGCCGCGCGACCTGCCGGCCCGCGCCGGACGGCCGGTCCCGGGCCTGCCGGGCGCCGCGGTCCTGCGCGTGCCGACGACGCGGGCGCCCCTGTTCGAGGCGGCCGCGCGCGCGTTCCTCGCCGCGCGCGGCGGGGTCGACGTGCTCTACGCCGTCGGCTGGAACGCGGCGCTGCACGCGGCGCGCCTGGGCGAGCGCCTCCGCGCGCCGGTCGTCGTGAAGTACGCCTGCGCCGGCGCGCACGGCGACTTCGCCTGGGTGGCCCGCACGCCCGGCGCCCTCGCGCTCCTCCAGCGCGCCGCGCGCCACGTGTGCCTCTCGGGCGCGCTCCGCGAGGAGGCGCTGGCGGCCGGCCTGCCCGAGCCCCGCCTGGTGCCGATCCCCAACGGGGTCGACGTCGACGCCTGGCAGGTCGACGCCGCGCCGGCCGCCCTCCCCTGGCCCCCGGGGCGCACCGTCCTGTTCCTCGGGCGGCTCGCCGTGCAGAAGCGGGCCGACGTGCTCCTCGACGCGTTCGCCCGCCTGGGCGGCGACGCGCACCTGGCGCTGGCCGGCGACGGGCCGCTGCGCCGCGCGCTCGAGGAGCGCGCGCGCGACCTCGGCCTCGGCGGCCGCGTGGCCTTCCTCGGCCAGCGCGACGACGTCCTCGCCCTGCACCGCGCGGCGCGCGTCGTGGTCCTGCCGTCCGAGGGCGAGGGGCTGTCGAACGTGCTCCTCGAGGCCCTCGCCTCGGGCACGCCCGTGGTCGCCACCGACGTGCCGGGGACGCGCGAGGTGGTCACGCCCGAGGTCGAGGCCTTGCTCGTGCCCCCGAACGACGCGGCCGCCCTGGCGACCGCCCTGGGGCGCGTCCTCGACGACGCCGACCTCGCCGCGCGCCTGGCCGCCGCGGGCCAGGCGCGCGTCCGGGCGGCGTTCGACCTCGGCGCCGTCGCCGACCGCTACGCGGCCCTGTTCGCCGAGGTGGCCGCCGAGCGGCCGGCCACCCGCGGCCTGCCCGAGCGCGTGGGGGACCTCGTCCGGCGCGCGCTCGCGCGGCCCCGCCGCCCGGGGAAGTCGTAGAGATCCGCTCGCCCATGCAGTAAGGTTCCGGGCAGGCCGGTTACCAGCCGGCGAGGCGCTCCACGAAGAAGAAGATGACGGGCGGGTTCCCCGGGAGGTCGCGCGTCCAGCCCCCGGAGACCGATGAACCTCGCTCGCCCCGCCCTCCCGCGTCGCCTCTCGTTCGCCGCGCTCGTGACCCTGGGCCTCCTGGCCGCGCTCTCCTGGCACGGCTGCGACGGCCGGCGCCGGCGCCCGGCCGGCGCAGCCGCGCCGAACGTCGCGCCGTCGTTCACCCGGGGCCCCGACCAGGTCGTCACGCCCGGCGCGGGCCCGCAGGTCGTGGCCGGCTGGGCGACGTCGATCTCCCCCGGTCCGGCGAGCGAGGCCTGGCAGCGGGTGACGTTCGAGGTGACCGCGAGCCCCGCGGCGCTCTT
Source organism: Planctomycetota bacterium (assembly GCA_019636275.1). Lineage (GTDB taxonomy): Bacteria > Planctomycetota > J058 > J058 > J058 > JAMLIC01. Next base: position 88,691 of record JAHBXY010000011.1, read on the forward strand.
CTCCTCCCAGCCCGCCGTCGACCGCGACGGCACCCTCACCTTCACGCCGGTCGCGAGCGGCACCGGCACGGCCACGGTGACCGTCGTCGCCCGCGACGACGGCGGGACGGCCGGCGGCGGCGTCGACGCCTCGGCGCCGCAGACGTTCACGATCGCCCTGCGCTCGGCGCCCGCGATCACGTTCGACCGGCCGACGTGGATCGAGGCCACGGTGGGCGAGGACCTCCTGCTCGAGGTCACGGCGAGCGACGCCGACGGCGACCCGGTCACGCTGAAGCTCCTGAACCCGCCCCCCGGCAGCGCGTTCGCGCCGGCCACCGCCGCGGCGAGCCCGGCCCGGCGGAGCTTCCGCTGGCCGCTCATGCTCAACTGCGGCGGGGTGCACCAGCTCCGCTTCCAGGCGAGCGACGGCACGCGCACGACGACGGCCACGGTCACGGTCCAGGTGTCGGGCGTCGTCAACTCGGGCAACGGCCTGTTCGTCGGCGACGTCACGGGCGACGGAGTCCTCGACGTGGTCGCCGCCAGCTCGTCGGTCGACCTCCCTGGAGCGGAGAACGCTGGCGCCGTGTACGTCTGGGCGGGCAGGACCGTCCCCGACGGCGCGCCGACGGCGACGCTCGCCAAGCCCAACCCCACGGCCGGTGACAGGCTGGGCTCGCTCACCGAGGTCTTGAACAACAACTTCGTCCACGGGATCGTCCTGGCCGACGTCACGGGCGACGGCGTGCTGGACGTGGTCGTGGCGGGCTCGCGGGTGAACGCCCCGCAGAACACGGGTGCCGTCCTGGTGTGGGCCGGCGGCCCCGGGCTCGCGGGCACTCCCGCGCCGACGGCGACCCTCGTCCGGCCCAATGCGGACTCCGGCCACCTGGGCAACACCGGGGGCTCGGCCTTCGTCGTGGGCGACGTGACGGGAGACGGCGTCCTCGACATCGTCGTCGGCTGCCCGGACGCCAGCGCGACCGAGTTCCTGGCGGGGGTCGTGCTGGTCTGGGCGGGCGGGAGCGGCCTCGCCGGAACGCCCGCCCCCCGGGCGACCCTCGGGCTCACGAACCCCACCGCGGACGACAGGCTCGGCCTCGCCGCATTCCGAGGATCGGACCCGATCAAGCTCGGCGACGTCACCGGCGACGGGATCCTCGACGTCGTGGTCGTGGGATACAGCGTCTCCACGACCGTCGGTTACGCGGGCGCCGTGGTGGTCTGGGCCGGCGGCGGCGGGCTCGCCGGCGAACCCGCGCCGCGGGCCGTCCTTCAGCGCCCCGGTCCGAGCGTGGGCGACAACATGGGACACATGGGCGCCGGCGTGAGCGCGATCCGCCTGGGCGACGTGACCGGAGACGGGATCCTCGACGTGATCGTCGGCGGCAGCAGCATCGACACCACCGTGGCGAACGCGGGCGCGGTCCTCGTATGGGCGGGCGGGGTCGGCCTCACCGGGACGCCGCCGCCGACGGCGGAGCTCCAGCGCCCCGGCCCCACGGCCCTGGACCGGCTCGGCGACGAGACTGGCCCGCTCGGGATCGTTCTGGGTGACGTGACCGGCGACGGGGTCCTCGACGTGATCGTCGGAGGGAGCGGGATCGACACCACGGTGGCGAACGCGGGCGAGGTCCTGGTGTGGGCGGGCGGGGCCGGCCTCACCGGGTCGCCCACCCCCACCGCGACCCTGCGACGCCCCGCGCCCGTCGCGGACGACAGACTGGGCTCTGTCAACCGGACCGACGGCAGCCCGGGGATCCTGCTGGCCGACGTGACGGGCGACGGGGTCCTGGACCTGATCGTCGCCGGGGAGCAGATCGACACCAACGTGGTCGACGCCGGCGCCGTGCTCGTCTGGGCCGGCGGCGCGACCTTGACCGGCGCGCCGGCCCCGACGGCCACCCTGCTCGACCCCACCGCCACCGCGCAGGACCGGCTGGGTGACGTGCGCGGAGGGCGCGGCGTCCTCCTCGGTGACGTCACCGGGGACGGGGTCGTCGACGTCGTGGTGGGCGGGGCGCGGATCGACACCAGCGTCGTCGACGCCGGCGCCGTGCTTGTCTGGGCCGGGGGGACGGGCCTGACCGGGACGCCCGCCCCCACCGCCAGGCTGCAACGGCCCAACCCCGTCGCCAACGACGCGCTCAGCGGGGGGATCGCGGCGGCCGTGGACTCCGCAGGCGCCCTGTACCTGGTCGACGTCACCGGCGACCAGGTCCTCGACGTCGTCGTCGCGGGCGCCCTGATCGACACGAGCGTCGCCGACGCCGGGGCCGTGCTCGTGTGGGCCGGCGGGGCTGGCCTCTCGGGGACGCCCGCCCCAACGGCCACCCTCGAGCGCCCGGGCGCCGTGGCGTCCGACCGGCTTGGCCAGGTCGGCGTCGGGACGGGGCAGGCGCTCCTCTTCGGCGACGTGACCGGCGACGGGATCGTCGACGTCGTCGTCGGCGGGTGCCTCATCGACACGGCCGTGCAGGACGCCGGGGCCGTGCTGGTGTGGGCGGGCGGCGCCGCCCTCGCCGGGACGCCGGCGCCGCTCGCCGAGCTCCGGCGAGAGAACCCGGTCCAGAGCGACCGGCTCGGGGACCTCGACGCGCCCGGGGGTTTCGGGCTCCAGCTCGCCGACGTGACCGGCGACGGCGTCCTCGACGTGATCGCCGCCGGCGCGCGGATCGACACGACCGTGCAGGATGCCGGCGCCGTGCTGATCTGGGCCGGCGGCCCGGGTCTCTCGTCCACGCCGACGGCGGAGCTCGCGGTGCCCGGCGCCAGCGCCCGCGACCGACTCGGCGGGATCCGCTGACCGCGCTCACCGCTGATCTGACCGCGCTCACCGCTTGATCTGCGAGCGAAGCGAGCAGATCGAGCGGTGGCGCGCATCCCCCGAGCGAAGGCCGCGTAGCGGCCGGAGCGAGGGCGATAGGTGCCTCACTGCGGATCGGAGCATCGAGCCGCGCGCCCGGACGTGGACATCAGAACAAGCGACGGCCGCTGTGAGAGCGAAGCGAGCAGATCGAGCGGTGGCGCGCATCCCCGAGCGAAGGCCGCGAAGCGGCCGGAGCGAGGGCGACAGGTGCCTCACTGCGGATCGGAGCAAGGGTCCCGCTCCATGACGTGGACGTCACCACAAGCGACGGCCGCTGTGAGCCCTCGACCGGGGCGCCACGGGTAGGATCGCCGCCATGTGCGGGATCGCGGGGCTGCTGCACTTCGACCCGTCCCGCCCGGTCGACCCCGCGGTCCTCGACGCGATGACCGACGTCCTCGCGCACCGCGGCCCCGACGGGCGCGGGACCCACGTCGACGGCGCGCTGGGGCTCGGCCACCGGCGGCTGGCCGTGATCGACCTGTCGGCCGACGCGGCGCAGCCCCTGCCGAACGAGGACGGCTCGGTGTGGACCGTCCTCAACGGGGAGCTCTACGGCTTCCAGGCCCTGCGGGCCGAGCTGGAGGCGAAGGGCCACCGCTTCCGCTCGCGCAGCGACACCGAGGTGCTGGTGCACCTCTACGAGGAGGAGGGCGAGCGGCTCGTCGAGCGCCTGCGCGGCATGTTCGCCTTCGCGATCTGGGACGCGCGGCGGCGGCGGCTGGTCCTCGCGCGGGACCGCTTCGGCAAGAAGCCGCTCTACTACCGCCTCGACGCGGACGGCCTGCGCTTCGGCTCGGAGGTCAAGGCGCTCCTGGCCGACCCGGCCGTGCCGCGGGCGCCCGACCCGCTGGCGCTCTCGGAGTACCTGACCTACGGCTACGTGCCGGCGCCGCGCACGGCCTTCGCCGGCGTGCAGAAGCTCCCGCCGGGGCACGTGCTCGTCGTCGAGCAGGACGGGCGGCGCACGCTCCGCCGCTACTGGTCGTTGCCGCTCGGCCCCAAGCGCGGCGGCGACGAGCGGCGGGCGATCGAGGAGGTGCGCGAGGCGCTCGACGAGGCCGTGCGCCTGCGCATGGTCGCCGACGTGCCGCTCGGCGCCTTCCTCTCGGGCGGGCTCGACTCGTCGTCGGTGGTCGCGTCCATGGTGGCCGCGAGCCGGCGCCCCGCGGACGTGCGCACGTTCTCGATCGGCTTCCAGGAGGCCACCCACGACGAGTCGCCCTACGCGGCGCTCGTCGCGCGGCACCTGGGGACGTCGCACGAGGCGCTGTCCCTGGCGCCGGGCGCGTTCGACGACCTGGAGCGGATCGCCTGGCACCACGGCGAGCCGTTCGCCGACTCGTCGTGCCTGCCGACGTTCGCCGTGTCGCGCCTGGCGCGGCAGCGCGTGACGGTGGCCCTGTCGGGCGACGGCGGCGACGAGCTGTTCGTGGGCTACGACCGCTACCGCGGCGCCCGCGTGGACGAGCTCCTGCGGCGCACGCCGCGGGCGCTCCGCGCGCCGCTCGAGAACCGTTACCTTATCCACCTCCTCCACCTGCTCGACCCGACGCGCCGCGTGGGCCAGCAGCTCACGCTGGCGCGGGAGTACCTCGGCCACGGGCTCGAGGACATGTACCTGCGCCGCGTCGAGGTCTTCTGGCCCGAGGTCAAGCGGACGCTCGTCAGCCAGGACCTCGCGGCCGCGACGCGGGGCCACGACGCGCGCGACGTCGTGCGCGACCTCCTGCGCGCGTCGCCGGGCGAGACCTGGGCCGAGCGCTGCGCCCACGCCGACGTGGGGTCCTACCTGGTCGACGACATCCTGGTGAAGGTCGACGTGGCGAGCATGGCCTTCGGCCTCGAGGTCCGCGCGCCGCTCCTCGACCACGTCCTGGCCGAGCGCGTGGCGCGCCTGCCGGCGCGGCTGAAGATGCGTCGACTGGCCACGAAGCTGGCCCTGCGCCGAGCGGTCGCCGACCGGCTGCCGAAGGAGGTGCTGCGCCGGCCGAAGATGGGCTTCGGCGTGCCGCTGCACGCCTGGTTCCGCGGGGGCCTGGCCGCGCGCCTCGAGGAGGCGCTCCTCTCGCGCCGCGCCGTCGAGCGCGGGCTCCTGCGGCCGGAGGTCGTGCGGCGCCTGATCGACCAGCACGCCGCCGGGAAGGTCGACCACCAGGCGCGGCTGTTCGCGCTGCTCATGCTCGAGACCTGGTTCCGGCAGTGGATCGACGCGCCGGCGCCGGCCGTCAGGCCGGCGCGTCCTCTGCCGATCGCCGGCGCGCCCAGGTGACGAGCGCGTCGAGCGCCGGGGCGAGGGCGAGGACCTCGCCCCAGGCGCCGCGGGCGCCGTCGGCGTCGCCCGCCCGCTCGGCGGCCAGGGCGCGGGCCGCGTGGACGGCGCGCTGGCAGGCGCGGCGCTCGGCGTCGGTCGGGGCGACGTCGGCCAGGGTCGGGGTGAGGGCGGCGGGGTCGTCGGCGAGCAGGGCGCGGGCGAGCGCCGCCTCCCAGCGCGGGCCGTCGGCCGCGAGCGGCTCGAGCGCCTCGCGCCGGCCGAGGAGGCCCAGCCACAGGCGGGTCGCCGGGAGGTCCTCCTTCGCGAGCGCGGCCTCCAGGTCGGCGGCCGCCCCGTCCGCGTCGCCCTCGATCGCCCGCACCTGCCCGCGGCACCGCAGCGCCTCGGCCGCCTCGGGCGCGTAGCGCAGGAGGTCGGTCAGGTCGCTCGTCGCGCCGCCGAGGTCGCCCGCCAGCAGCCGGAGGTAGGCACGGACGAGCCTGTGCTCGCCCCTGGCGTCCTCCTCGGCGCCGGCGACCAGCGAGTCGACGAGCGCCAGCGCGCCGGTCACGTCGCCCGTGGCCGCGCGCGCCCACGCGCGGCCCACGACCACCCGGTCGTCGCGCGCGCCGAGGGCCGCGGCGCGGTCGGCGTCGGCCAGCGCCCCCCACGCCTCGCCGATCGCGACGCGGGTCGTCGATCGGGCTCGCAGGAGGGCCGGCGAGTCGCCCAGCGCGTCGAGCGTCAGCGAGAGCCGCCGCTCGAGCTCGCGCAGGGCGTGGGCGCGGGCGGCCGGATCGCGCTCGCGGAGCGTCGCCCCCACGAGCAGGTCGAGGCCCCCCTGGTGCAGGGGCGAGCGCGCGAGCAAGCGCCGGGCGTCGTCGAGCGCGCCGGGCGCGTCCCCCCGCGCCAGGCGCCGCTGGCCGCGCAGGGCCAGGAGCGCGACGTCGTCGGGCCGCCGTGCCAGCGCCTCGTCGAGGGCGACGCCGGCCGCCTCGTCGTCGCCGGCGGCGACCAGCCGCTGGACGCGCTCGAGCGGGCGTCGGCCGAGGGCGTCGCCGAGGTCCGAGGCCACGGAGAGCGCCAGCAACCCGGCGATCATCACGGCCGCCTGCGCGACGCCCTCGTGGTCGCCGTGGAGCGCCAGGCTGCCGGCGGCCAGGAGGGCGAGGATCACGACGAGGCGGCCGCGCACGGGCCGAGCGTATCACTGCCGCTCGGGGAGGGGCAGGGCGCCAGATCCCTTGAACAGACCGCTGCCGCCCACGACGTAGCGCCAGCCGTCCACCTCGAACACGACGTGCCCCCGGCGGCGCCAGTCCGCGTCGGGGTACGGGCCGGGCCAGAACAGCAGGGCGTCGAAGCTGCTCACCCAGTGCAAGGTCGTGACCAGGAGGAGGTACCCCCGCGCGGGGTCGCGCGCGTAGCTCCACCCCCGGTCGCGCGGGGACGGGAGCGCCGGCAGGTGACGTGGCACGAGGTCATGGAGCGACGCCGGGTAGACGCCTCGCTCGCGGCGGTGAGCCTCGAGGGCCGCCTGGATCGGGCGGGCCGCGGCGACGACGTCCTCGCACCAGGCGCGGTCGAAGTCGAGCGCCTGCAGGCGGCCGGTGGCCACGACGGCGCGCAGGCGCTCGCTCGACGCGAGCACCTGCGCGGCCACGGCGAGCGGCAGGGCGACGAGGGCCAGTCCGACGACGACGAGCGCGACGACCCCCCGCCGCGTCGGACCGATGCGCGGCGGCGCCGGCACCTCGCGCGCCGCCCCACAGCCCAGCGTCGGGCAGCGGCCGAGGTCCGTCCGGCAATCGGCGTGGACGACGGTGCGGCACCCGGGGCATGGGAGCGCGTCGATCGCCGCGCCGTGGCACACGGCGCAGCGGACGTTCCCGGCCGGTCGCGCGCGGGGGTCGGGTCGCATGGCGCTCCACGCTCCCCACACCGCCGGCGACAGGCGCCGGCGCTACGCGCCGGCCACGCCCTGGCCTCACCTCTCCTCGCCGCCGAGCACACCCACGAGCCCCGTGACATCATGGAGGCCGCGGAGGTCGGGGATGGCGGGCGGGCTGAAGGGGCCGGGCGACCTCCTGGCCGAGCTGGAGGCCTACGACGTCGTCCGCTACCCCAACATCCGCCCGCCGCTGTCGAACCTGGCCCTGGGCCGGCGCGGGCTCTACGAGCTGATCACCGCCGCCTACAAGGTCAGCATGCGCCGCGACGAGGGGCGCTACCCGCGGTTCGTGGCCTTCGTGCCGCCGGCGGCCGAGCGGCTCGACGAGTCGAACGTGTGCGTGCGCTTCCAGCGGCCGGTGCCGGTCGACCCCGACGCCCTGCACCGCCTCGGGGCCGGGATCCCCGGCCGCCCGTATGCGCTCCTGATCCGCGGCTCGGACGCGGGCCCGGTCGCCGAGGGGATCGTGCGCACCGAGCGCACGGGGCTCGAGCTCCTGCCGACGCTGCGCTACGCCGCGGGCACCGTCATGTCGGGCGGGCTGTACCTGAGCGTCGACGGGCCGGGCGACCTCACGGCGATCGACTTCAGCGGCAGCCTGCACAAGATCCTCAACCTGCGCGCGGGCGAGATCCGGGCCGCGTTCGACGCGACGGCCGCCGGGATCTCGCGCGTCGTCTTCGGCAACCTCGAGCGCTCCGTGCGCGAGCAGGCGGACCCCGTCGCCGGGGTGTCGACCAACCGCCTCGTGCGCGGCACCGACCTCCTGCCGCGCCTCGTCCGCGGCGCCTGGGGCTACATCCTCCAGCGCGCGATCGAGCTGGCGCACGGCGGCACGTTCGTCGTCCTCCCGCCGGCGGTGGGCCTGAACGAGGTGGAGAACGTCCTGCGCGTGCCGGTGCGCACGGGGGGCCTGCGCGACATCGCCGACTTCCTCGTGCAGCTCCTCTTCCCCGCCGGCTCCGACGAGGACCACGTCAAGCGCCTGCAGGACGTGGCCCACGCGATCGAGGACCAGTCGAGGTCGATCGCGCAGCTCTCGTCGGTCGACGGCTGCGTGGTCGTCAGCCACCGCCTCGGCCTCCTCGGCTTCGCCGGCGAGATCCGCGTCACCGACGAGCGCGACGTGCCCGATTGCGCCGAGCTCGACCCCATGGCCCAGGGGCTCCGACCCACGGGGCCCTTCGACCTGCGCCAGCACGGCACCCGTCACCGCTCGGCGGCGCGCCTCTGCCAGCAGGTGCCCGGCGTGTTCGCCTACGTCGTCTCGCAGGACGGCAACATCCGCGCCTTCACCCGGCTCGTCGACGGTCGCGTCGGCGTCTGCGGACCGCTCAGGCTGCTCGTGGGAAGCTCCGCTTTCGTGTGATCGACGGCCTT
>JAHBXY010000110.1 GCA_019636275.1 Planctomycetota bacterium
GATCAGTATCCCCGTAAACGGCAACCCCGTAGGGTGGTACTGAATGAACTGGGGGGCGCCGGGCGGCAGGGCGTCGTCGGGGCCTGCGACTACCTGCGGGGTGGCGCCGGCCGCGACGACCCACCGCCGCCCCTGCGGGCCCAGGTCGGCCTCGAGTCGGGCCAGCGCCTCGCGCGCGCGCTCGAGCCGCGGCCGCCGCGGCGCCCCGTCGCGCACCGCCATCGCGGCGCCCACGTCGACCACGAACACCGCCGCGCGCGCCTCGCCCGGCGCCTCGCCCGGCCGGGCCAGGCCGAGGACGATCCCGGCGAGCGCGAGCAGGAACAGGAGCAGCGCCAGCAGGCGGTCGTCGAGGCGCCCGAGCAGGCGCCGCCCCGGCGCGCGCGCCGGGCCCGCGACGACCGTCCACAGGTGCAGGGCCGGCACGCGCACGACCGGACGCCGCGGCCGGCGCGTGTAGAGGACGACGAGCGGCGCGGCGAGCAGGAGGAGCCAGAGCCAGTGCGCGGCGCCGAAGGTCACACCGCATGATGACGGAGGGTGCGCGTTCGCGCGGGGCGCTGACGCGCAAGCGGCGGCCGCGTGGGCACTTGGCTCGCGACGCCGGCGTATGTTGCCCGGACGACACGCACGCCCCGGGCTGGCTCACCCGCCCAGAGGGCCGGAAACCTCGCCGAGCCTTCGTCGCCGCTGTCGAGGAGCGACGAAGGCGCTTTCCGGCGCAAGCGACCGAGGAGCGACGAACGCGCGACGGGGGCGAGCGAGGCCGAGGCGGTGTCTCCGGCCGGGCCTCGAGGGTCGACGTCCCATGGCAGAGCTCTGCGCGCCGTCGATCGTGCTCGTCAGCCTCGGCGCGCCCGCCGGTTCGTCCTCTCCGTCTTCCTCGCCATGGCCTCGTTCGTCTTCGCGCTCGCCCATGCGAGCGACCGCTCGCGCTACCAGGCGCTCTCGCTCATGGGCTCCTGCGGCTGCGCCTGGTGGGTCGCCGAGGGTCCGCGAACGAAGGCCGCCGCCCCCCGCCTCGCGGAGGTAGCGTCGCCGCGTTGGCCCGGCCCGACCGCACCCGCTATCAAGGTCCAGGGGTCAGGCGCCTTGAGCGGAGCGGGCGGGCGACACATCGGGCTGTTCGGCGCCACCGGGATCGGCGTGGGCGCGATCGTCGGCGGCGGGATCCTGGCCCTGGCCGGGACCGCGTTCGCGATGACCGGGTCGGGCGCGCTCCTGGCCTTCGCCCTCAACGGCGTGATCTCGATCGTCACCGCCCTGAGCTTCGCCGAGCTGGCGAGCGCCTACCCGCAGTCGGGCGGGACCTACGTGTCCGCGCGGCGCGTGCTCTCCGTGGGCGCCGCGTTCAACGTCGGCTGGATCGTGTGGTTCGCGTCGATCGTGGCCGCGGCGCTCTACGCGCTCGGGTTCGCGTCGTTCGCGCTCGGGTCGCTCGTGGCGCTCTCGCCGGACCTGGCCTGGGCCGGGCGGCCGGGCCTCGTCACGGCCACGGCGGTGGCGACGACCGCCCTGTGCACGCTGCTCCTCTGCCGGTCGCCGGGCTCGGGCGGGAACTGGGTCAACGTGCTCAAGGTCGTCGTGTTCTCCGCGCTGATCGTCGGCGGCGGGTGGGCCTGGTGGCGCGACGCCCCGCCCGCGCTCGAGCGCCTCGCGCCCATGTTCCCGTCCGGCGCGGCCGGCCTGTTCAGCGCCATGGGCTACACCTACATCGCGCTGCAGGGCTTCGACCTGATCGCGGCGGTCGCCGGCGAGGTCGAGGAGCCGCGGCGCGTCCTGCCACGCGCCATGCTCCTGTCGCTGGCGATCTCGCTCGCCGTCTACCTGCCGCTGCTCCTGCTGATCCCGGTGGTCGGCGTGCCGGAGGGCGAGACGCTCGCGAGCCTGGCGGCCCGCCACCCCGAGGGCCTCGTGGCGCGGGCGGCGGGCGCGTTCCTCGGCCCGGTCGGCTTCTGGCTGGTCATGGGCGCGGGCGTCCTGTCGATGCTCTCGGCGCTCCTGGCCAACCTGTTCGCGGCCTCTCGGATCGCGCAGGCCATGGCCCGCGACCGCACGCTGCCGGTGGCCCTGGAGCGCGTCGACGAGGAGCGCGGCACCCCCGTGGTGGCCCTGGCGATCACCGGCGCGATCGTCGGCGGGACGCTGCTCGTCGTCAGCGACGTGGCCAGCGCCGGCGCCGCGTCGTCCCTGATCTTCCTCGTGACCTTCGCCCTCGCGCACCTCCTGTGCATCGTCGCCCGCGTGCGCCGCCCCGACCACGAGGGGTTCCGCGCCCCGGGCTGGCCGGTGCTCCCCGCCATGGGCGCGCTGGCCTGCGCCGCCCTGGCCGTGTTCCAGGGCGTGACCGTGCCGGCCGCCGGCGTGATCACCGGCGCGTGGCTCGTCCTGGGCGCGTTCGCCTACCTGGGCGTCCTGGCGCCGCGGGCGCGGATCGTCGACGCCGCCAGCGAGGCGTCCGACCCCGAGCTCCTGGCCCTGCGGGGGCGCAGCCCGCTCGTGCTCGTGCCCGTGGCCAACCCGGTCAACGCGCCGACCCTGGCCGCGGTGGCCGCGTGCCTCTCGCCGCCGCGCCTGGGGCGCATCCTGCTCCTCAACGTCGTGGCCCCCCCGGCGTCGCTCGAGGACGCCGAGCACGACCTCGCGCCCATGTCGCGGGCGCTGAGCCAGTCGCTGGCCGCGTCGCTTCGCGCCGGCGTGACCCGCGTCGAGTGCATGGCCACGGTGTCCGCCGAGCCCTGGGTCGAGATCGCCCGCGTCTCGGCGCTGCACCGCTGCGACGTGACCCTCCTGGGCATGTCGAGCCTGAGCGACCCGGCCGTGCGCGCGCGCCTGGAGGACTTCGCCGGCCGCATGCCCGGGAACCTGGCGATCCTGCGCGCCCCGCCCGGCTGGCAGCCCGCCCTCGTGCGCCGGGCCCTCGTCCCCATGGGCGGCCGCGGCGTGAACAACGCCCTGCGCGCGCGCCTGCTCACGGCGCTCCACGGCGCGAGCGACGAGGCCCTCGAGGTGCGCTACCTCGTGGTCGTGCCGCCCGGGACCACCGAGGCGCGGCGCGCGGCGCTGGGCGACGTATGGACGGAGCTGGTCAAGGAGGAGAGCGAGGCCCGCGCGACCGTGGAGGTGGTCGAGGGCGAGGACGTCTCCGGCCTCGTCCTGGCGCGCGCCGCCGACTGCGACCTCCTCGTCCTGGGGATCAACCGGGTGGACCGGAACCGCCGCGTGTTCGGCCCCGTGATCACGCGCCTCGTCGACGACGCGCCCGGGGCCGTCATGGTGATCGGGCAGCGGGAGTAGTGTGACCGACGGCTGCGGCCGCCGGGCGTGGCGACCACACGTTCGCGCGCTTGAAGACAGTCTGTCAGCGCGCCGGCCCACCCTCCCGGTAGGGCCCGGGCGGGGCCTTCTCCGTCGGCGTGACGCCCTGCACCGGCTCGGCGGGCAGGTGCTCGGTCGACGGCGCGGCCGGCGCGCGCAGGCGCAGGGCGAGGACCTGCGCCTGGCGGCTGTAGTCGATCGACTCGCCCAGCAGGCGGGCCGCCTCCTGGTCGGCGTGGAAGCCGCGCGAGTTCTCGCTGCTGACGAAGTCGAGGCGCCACATCGCCTTGCGCTGGAGGGCCAAGGCCGGCGCCAGGGCCTCGGCGCTGGCGCCCGCCGCCTGCGCCTCGCGGATCGCGTCGAGCATGCCGGTCATCGCCTCGGCCGCGCGGTCGATCAGCGCCTTCGTGCGGTCCTGGATCGCGTGCACCCGCCCGACGAGCTCGGCCTCGGGCACGTTGTGGCAGCTCTGGCAGGCCTTGTTCACGTTGAGCAGCGGGCTGCGCACCCAGTGGCTGCTGACCTTCATCGCGCCCTCGCGCTCGTAGGGCATGTGGCAGTCGGCGCAGCTCACGCCCGCGCGGGCGTGGATCCCCTGGCTCCACAGCTCGAACTCCGGGTGCTGCGCCTTGAACGCCGGCGCGCCGGTCTCGCCGTGGATCCAGTCGTGGAACTTCGACCCGTCGGGGAAGCGGCGCGCCTCGAGGTCGGCCTCGATCTGCTCCGCCTTGAGGCCCTTCGACCAGGGGAAGAAGAGCGTCTGCTTCGGGCCGCAGTAGTACTCGACGTGGCACTGCGCGCACACGAGCGAGCGCATCTCCTGGCGGCCGGCGTCGACGTTGGGGTCGAAGTCCCGGCTCCGGTCGCCCCGGCGCCAGCGCTCGATCGAGGGCAGGTGCGGGACCGGGTCGTCGCTCCGGGCCAGCGCGGCGACGCCGACCATGAACCCCGGGCGCGTCACGCGCGGCGCCATGGTCTGCGGGTCGTGGCAGTCGACGCAGCTCACCGGATGCGCCCGCCCGCCGTGCGCCGCGAGCGCCCGCGCCGTGGGCGAGTCGTCGGGCGCGGCGGCCGGCGCGCTCGGGAGCGGCGGCGAGGCGCCGGGCAGCGAGCCGTCCGGCGTGCGCGTGAGCTCGCGGTGGGCGTCGACGTAGGGCATGGTGCTCGCGAGCTCGAAGCCCTTCATCACCGCCGGCCAGTCGAAATCGGCCGCCAGCGCGTCGCGCCCGGCCGGCTTGCCCATGGCCTCGAGGCCCAGCCGCCGCCAGGTGGGGACCACGCTGGCGTGGCAGTGGAGGCAGGCCCCGGGCTGCTGGCGCTGCGTCACGCGCTCGGTGTGCTCCTGGTCGTGGAGCATGTAGGCGTGGCCGCGCGCCTCGCGGTAGTCGAGCGAGAAGGCGTAGCCGGCGTAGAGGCGGCGCAGCCAGGGCTCCTGCTCGAGGCGCTGCTCGGGGATCGCGCTCGAGCCGCCGTAGCGCGTCCGCTCCGTGTCGACCGTGCGCCGGTAGCTGTCGAACTGGCGCGGCCAGTTGAGCCCCCAGGGCTCCGGGTCCGTGGTCACCTCGTCGACCTCGACCACGCGCACGAACGGCCGCCGCGCCTCCTGGCGGTGCTCGACGATCGTCACGAGGAGCCCCGTGACGAGGAACGTGACCACGGCCACGACGCCCAGCACCGCCGCGGCGATCAGCGCGCGGCGCGGCGCGGCCGGCGACGGCGGCTGCGCAGGCTGCGCGGGCGCAGGCTCCGGCGCTCCGGCGGGCGTGGCGGGCGGTGCGGGCTCCTCGCTCATCTCCAGTCGCCTCCTCTCATCAGGGCGCCCGACGGGTCCCCGCCGCGCCCGGCGTGGCCGACGTCGAAGTGGCAGCGCGCGCACAGCGGCGCCTCGCCGCGCGGCTCGAAGGGCAGCATCTCGTGCACGGTCTGAGCGTGGCAGTCGATGCACGCGCCCTGCGTGACCCGCCGGTTGCGGGCCTTGATCTGGATCGGCTCGGGGAAGTCGCCGAGCGTGAAGGCGAGCGCGTGGAAGAAGCCGTTGTCGCCCTTCGTCACCCACTTGCCGAGCTCGTCGTGCGGCAGGTGGCAGTCGTTGCAGGTGGCGACGTGGTGGTGGCTGCTCGCCTGCCACGACTCGAAGTGCCCCTGCATGACGTGGCAGTTGGCGCACGCCGCCGGGTTGTCGACCAGGTAGCTGGCCCCCTGGCCGTAGCCGAAGGTGAAGATCCCGACCCCGCCGAGCACCCCCAGCAGCGCGGCCAGCGCCAGGGGGAAGGGGCCCACCGCGCGGACCAGCCGCACCCAGCGGCGGCGCACCTCGAGCGCCTCGGCCTCGTCGGAAGTTGCCGCTGCGTCGCTCACGGGCGCGATCCTAAACCTGAAGCGGCCCCCTGAAGGGGGGCCCGGACCCGGGTGGCGCAAGCGAAACCAGGGGGCGGCAGAAGGGGTGAGGTCAAGGCCTCAACGCGCCCGCCTGCACCCCCGCCCACCACAGCGCCTGCCACACGAAGAGCTGCGTCACGCAGCCGGCGACCAGGAGCGCGAGCGGGGCCGGCGGCGGCGCGGGCCCGGTCGGCGCCGGCGTGCGCCGCCACACGACGAGCGCGAGGGCGGTCGCCACCCAGGTCCACAGGTGGTTCCAGGGGCAGAACGGGCACAGGTGGTCGAGGTGGACGAGGAGCCACCAGAAGCGCAGGGTGAAGGCGCTGGCGACGACGAGCCAGAAGGCCAGCGCGCCGGTCACGTAGGGCCGGTAGCGCGCGTCGAGGACGCGGCGGCCGAGCGTCCACCAGAGCAGGCAGCCGAGGAAGAAGCCCAGGCCGAGCGTGGCGTTGGGCACGAAGAAGGCGCGCGCCTGCGGCGTCGAGAGCACCCGGTCGCAGTCGATCCAGGCGCTCCACGAGCACAGGCCCGTGCCGGGCGCGACGAGGTCGGCCTTGAGGGCCAGGAAGCGCCAGGAGAGGTAGGCGCAGTCGAGGACCGTGAGCGAGAGGACGAGCGTCAGGGCGCGCTCGAGCCGCGGCGCGCTCACCGGCGGCCGCGCCGCCGGCCGCTCGCCGGCGGCTCGTCCTCGTCGAGGACCACGCCCTTGGCCCGCAACGCGCGCTTGAAGGCCGAGAGCTTGGCCGGGTTCACCGGCACGGCGTGGCCCGAAAGGAGCACGTCCTTGCCGGCGAGCGAGCGGATCGTCAGCGCCGTCTCCTCGTCGTCCGTGAGGAGCACGGGCACGTAGGCCACGCGGGCGCGGCGCACGGCGCGGGCCCAGTCCTGCACGGTGCGGGCGACGTTCAGCGGGACCTCGGCGCCGCGGGCGGCCTCGACCAGCGCGTGCAGGACCTCGTCGGGGCGCTGCCCCGCGGCCACGAGGTCGATCACGCGGTCGCGCGAGAGGACGAAGGTCCGCGCCGGGCCCGACTCGCCCGGCCGCGGCGTGGCGAGGGCCGCCAGGCGCAGGCGCGCCGCCGGCGCGCGGCCGAGCACCAGGACCTCGAGGTTGGGCTGCACGACGACCTTGCCCGGCGGGTCGTCGGCGAGGTCGATCGCGGGGAAGCGCCGCTCGAGCCCGAGGTAGTGGCGGCCGACGGGCGTGATCGCCAGCGCCGCGCGGGGGCTCGGGAGGTCGCCCAGCTCCACGCCGCCGACGAGGGCCAGGCGCGCCAGCAGCCCGACGAAGGCGCGGGCGTAGGCCCGGTCGAGCGCGGCGAGCGGGTCGCGCAGGTCGGGCTCGTCGATCGTGTAGCGGAGCTGCGTCGTGAGGAGCGGCCGCCAGTCGGCGAGGTCGACGCCGCGCTCCTTCTGGCGCGCGACGAAGAGCTGGTAGAGCGGGTTCTGCTCCCCCGCGTGGCTGGCGAGCAGCGCGCGCAGCTCGACCCAGCGCCCGGGCTCGAGCGCCAGGAGCGGCGCGGCCGCGAGCGCGGTCCGCTCGCGCGTCACGGGCCAGCCGCCCATGCGCGCGGCGAGCGCGTCGAGGACGCCGCCGAGCCAGTCGTGGCGCTCCTCCGCGAGGAGGTGCTCCACGACCGTCCGCCAGCGGTCGCGGAGCGGCCGGTCGAGGAACTCCCCGGCGTCGGACGCGGGCCGCAGGAGGCGCGGCCCGCGCGCGCCGCCCGGGTCGACCTCGCGGACGAGGCCGAGCCCGGCCGCCAGCTCGAGGGCCAGCCCGGCCCGCAGCTCGATCGGGCCGACGCGGCTCGGCCGCGCGCCGAGCGCGGCGTGGACCTGCGCCTCGTCGTCGACGTAGAGCTCGCCCCGCTGCGAGGTGCGGACCTTCGTCTCCGCGAGCGCGTGGAGGAGCGCCTCGAGGTCGTCCAGGAGCAGCGGCGCGCCAGTGGCCTCGATCTCGGTCGGCCGCGGGACGGTGGCGAGGGCGGGGGGCGGGGCGGGCTGCTCGGCAGCGCTCTTCGACCGCGTGGCCCTGGGCGGCTTCGGCGCCCGGCCCGCGACCTCGCCGCTCGCCAGGGCGCGGCGGTGCTCCGGCAGGAGGCCGACCATGAGGCCGAGGTCCTCGTCGAGCCCCTCGAAGACGGCCAGGTGCGTGACGAGCACGTCGAGCGCCGGATAGGCCGCGGCGCCGACCTCCTCGCAGAAGCGGGGCAGCGGCATGAGCCCGCCGGCGCGCGCGAGGACGTCGAGCGCCCGGGTGACGCCCGGCAGCCGCCCGAGCAGCGGGCGCAGGCGCTCGAGCCACTCCGGGCGGCGGGCGAGCGCGGCGAGCCCCTCTCCGCTCGAGGCCGACGCCCCGGGCAGGCCGCGCAGGGCGAGCTCGAAGAGGCTCGAACCCCGGACCACGCAGGCCGCCGTCACGGCGAGGTCGTCGTCGGTCCCGCGCTCGAGGACCGGCGCCTCGTCCAGGCGCCCGATCCGATCGGCGAACCCGAGGGCGTCGGGACCGACCTCGAGGCCGCGCCCGCGCCGCCGCACGAGCAGGCCGTGCACGATCAGGAGCGCCTCGCCGGCCGGGTCGTCGACCGGGTTGGCGTCCTCGGACACCGCCCAGAGGAACACCAGGCGCGCCGACGTCGGCAGCCGCTCCCAGATCGCGTCGAACCAGGGGAGCCGGGCCCGCGCCGGGTCGGCGAGGTCCTCCGGCGCCGGGGTTGGCGTCCGCCGCGGGCTCACGCGCCGCCCTCCAGCACGGCCGCCGCGTCGACGATCGCGTAGCGGTAGCCCTGCTCGGTGAGGAAGCGCTGGCGGTTCATGGCGAAGTCCGTCTCGGTCGTGCCCTCGGTGACGAGCGTGTAGAACGCCGCCGCGCGCCCGTCCTCCTTGGGCCGCAGCACGCGCCCGAGCCGCTGCGCCTCCTCCTGGCGCGAGCCGAAGAGCCCCGAGACCTGGATCAGCACCGACGCCTCGGGCAGGTCGAGCGAGTAGTTGCCCACGCTCGACAGGAGCAGCAGGTTGAGCTGCCCGGCGCGGAACAGCGCGCATAGCCGCTCGCGCTCCTTCGCCGGCGTCTTGCCGGTGATCTGCGGGGCGCCCGTGAGCTGGGCCACCGCCTCGAGCTGCTCGAGGTAGGTGCCGATCACGAGCGTCGGCTCCGCCCGGTGGCGCGCGAGCAGCGCGAAGAGCACGTCGAGCTTGGCCGCGCTGGCCGCGGCGACGCGGAACTTCTCCCGCTGCGGGGCCAGGGCGTAGTCGCGGCGCAGGGCGTCCGACATGGGCACGCGCACCTCGGTGCACGCGGCCTGCGCGATCCAGCCCTTCTGCTCGAGGACCTTCCAGGGGACGTCGTAACGCTTGGGGCCGATCAGGCTGAAGACGTCGCTGGCGCGCCCGTCCTCGCGCACGAGCGTGGCCGTGAGGCCGAGGCGCCGCACGGCCTGGACCTCGCACGCCATGCGGAACACGGGCGCCGGCAGCAGGTGCACCTCGTCGTAGACGATCAGCCCCCACGGATGCGCGCGCACGAGGTCCATGGCCGGATAGGCCTCGACCTGCTTGCTCTTCCTGTGCGTGAGGAGCTGGTAGGTCGTGAGCGTCACCGGCCCCAGCTCCTTGCGCTTGCCGGTGAGCTCGCAGACGTCGAGCGGCGCGAGCGTCGTCTTGTCGATCAGCTCGCGCTCCCACTGGCGCACGGCCATGTCGGAGGTGCAGACGATCAGTGTCTGCTGGCCGACCGTCGCCAGCGCGGCCAGGCCGACGATCGTCTTGCCGGCGCCGCAGGGGAGCACGACCACGCCCGAGCCGCCGCCGCTCTGGCCGCCCTTGTAGAACGCCTCGACGGCCTTGCGCTGGTAGTCGCGCGGCCGAAACGGCGCGCCGTCCTGCGTGACCTCGCGCAGGGCCACCTCGAGCCGGGCGCCCTCCTGGTAGCCGGCGAGGTCCTCGACCGGCCAGCCGAGCGTCGTCAGCTCCTGCTTGAGCCGCCCGCGCGCGTCCTCGCGGATCACCAGCGCGCCCGGGCGCCGCTCGGCGACGAAGGTCTGCACGGGCGCGTGCGCCCACGCCTCGTCGAGCGCCAGCGGCTCCGACTCGTGGGCCGACAGCAGCAGCGCCCCGTCGCCCGCCCGCGTGAGGCGCAGCTTGCCGTAGCGGGCCATGTGCGTCTTGATCGCGTCGATGACGTTGGCCGGCACCGGAAAGCGCGACAGGCGCTCGAGCGCCGCGAGGACCTCGTCGGCCGTGTGGCCAGCCGACGCCGCGTTCCACAGGGACAGCGACGTGAGCCGGTAGGTGTGGACGTACTCCGGCGCCTTGACCAGCTCCGCGAACGGCACGAGGGCATCGCGCGCCTCCTCGTAGACCGGGCCGCCGGTCTCGAGCAGGATCGTGTGGTCGTTCTGGACGATGACCGGCCGGTCGGCCGCCGTGCTGGCTCCCATGGCGGCGGCCACCCTACCAGGCACCACCGCCATCGCCGATCCGGCGTCGTATCCGGTGCGGTGGCCGCGCGGCCGCCGGCCTGGTCCACTCGAACCACATGCCGCGCCTCAAGGACGTGATCGTCGACCGCCCGCGGGTCCTGTTCGTCGGGATCAACCCCGGCGCGCGCTCGGGCGCCCTGGGGCATCACTTCGCCGGCAAGGGCAACCCGTTCTGGCGCCTCCTGCACGCCAGCGGCCTCACGCCGGTCCTGCTCGCGCCCGAGGAGGACCAGCGCCTGGCCGAGTTCGGCCTGGCGCTGACGAACGTCTGCCCGCGCACGACCCGGACCGCCGCCGAGCTCACGCCGGCCGAGCTGAAGGCCGGCGCGCGCACGCTGAAGCGCAAGGTCGCGCGCCTGCGCCCGCAGGTGGTGGCGCTCGTCGGCCTGACGATCCACCCGCTCCTCTTCGGCGCGCCCGCGGGCGGCGCCGGCCTGAAGGACGTGCGCCTCGGCGACGCGCGCGTGTTCGTCCTGCCCAACCCGAGCGGCCTCAACGCCAGCTTCCCGGGGTTCGAGCACAAGCTCGTGTGGTTCCGGGCGCTGCGCGAGGTCCTCGAGCGCGCAAACGTGTGATCGACACGCTCGAACCCGGCGAGAGTGGACCACGAGCGAGGCGAGGGGGGTGCGCGCGCGGCCGATGTCGATCGCCGGATCCTATCGGCCGCGCGCCTCCCCCTCGCCCGGCATCCGCGGTCGCAGCCGTCGGTCACACGAGGCCTGATTTCGAACGCGCAAACGTGTGATCGACACGCTCGAATCCGGGTGGAATGGAACCGCACGCGAGGCGAGGGCGCGGAGGCCGAGGCGAGGGGGGTGCGCGCGCGGCCGATATCGATCGCCGGATCCCCGGTGGGCCGCCGAGCGAGCGGGAGGCCCGCGGCTGCGGACGGCCGCGAGCGGTAGGAACCGCTTGGGCTGCAGCACCGCAGCCGCGGGACGGAGCTCGCGCAGGCGGGCCACACCGACGACCCGCGCGCGCCCCCCCCTCGCCCGGCATCCGCGGCCGCAGCCGTCGATCACACTAGCCGACGGCCTCGGCCAGCCGGCGCAGCTCCGCCTGCGCGCGCGACTCCTCGGTCTGGAAGTAGTCGAAGAACGCCTCGATCGTGGCCAGCTCGCGCGCGAACTGCTGGAGCGTGGGGTGCTTCCACTCGACGTCGGAGAGCGTGCGCGCGAGGGTCACGCCGAGGTGCTTGGCGGCCTCGTCGCGGCGGGTCGTGGCCTGCGACTCCTTGAGCGACAGGAGCCCGTCCTTGGCGGCGCCGGTGACGCTCGAGGCGGCCGCCTTGAGCTTGCCGAACAGGCCGCCGCCGCCCTGGGCCTGGGGCTCCTTGGCCTGCTGGCGCTCGCGGGCGATCTGCGCCAGCTCGGCCTCGGCCGCGTCGATCGGCGCGAACGGGTCGGCCACGCCGGCCGCCTGCGCCGCCGCCGAGACCTCCGCCTTGAGCGCCTTGTCGGCGCGGGCCTTCGCCGCCAGCTCGGCGCCCTTCGCGAACGCCTCCTTCTCCTTGGCCTCGCGGTCCTTCTTGACCCCCTCGAGCCGCTCGCGCAGGGCCTGCGACATGCCCTGGACGCCGATGCACGGGTAGGCCTTGAGCTGCGCCTTGATCCCCGGCCGGTCGAAGGCCCGGCGCAGGGCGCCGGCGTTGATGCGCTCGTTGCTGATGGCCTTGGCCTCGTCGGCGTCCGGGCCCATGCTCGAGGCCTTGCCGAAGTAGGGCAGGGCGGCGTCGTAGTACTGCAGCCCCACGAGGCCGCGGCCGAGCGCGAAGGTCAGGCGGCGCGCGACCCCGCGCGGCTGGCCGCGCGCGAGCGCCACGCGCGCGAGCGCCACGCCCATGCGCAGGCTGCCGGCGATCACGTTCTCGCGGTCGTCGACGTCCTCGACCGTCTTCTTCAGGCGCGCGCCGTCCTTGTCCTTGAACACCTCGCGGCCCCAGCCGACGAGCATGTCGACGAGGTCGGCGTCGACCGCGCCGCCGAAGGGCACGGTCGCGGCCCTCGGCGAGGGAAAGCGCCGCCAGGCCTCCTGCAGGGCGCCCTCGACCGCGCGCCCGTCCTGGCCCATGCGGGCGACGAGGAACAGCGCCAGGTAGGGGTGCGGCTCGTCGGGGAAGGCCTTGCGGAAGCGGTCGGTCATCGCGCGGAGCTGCTGCGGGTCGCGCCGGTCGATCGCCTCGCGCAGGTGCGCGATCGCCGCGTGCAGCGGGGCCAGCTCCGCCTCGCCGCGGCCCAGGCGCACGAGGACCTCGACCGCCAGCGGGTTGGCCGGGTCGCGGGCCAGGGCGTCGGCGGCCAGCTTCGAGGCGGCCGGCGCGCGCCCGCGCAGGAGCTCTACCCGCGCCAGGCCGGCGGTCGCCGCCGCGGCGGCCACGGCGTGCGGCGCCTGGGCCAGCTCCTGGCGCAGGAGGCGCTCGGCCTCGCCCAGGGCGGCCACGTCGCCCTGGCGCTCGAAGCGGCGCAGGGCGGCGATCACGGGGTCGGCCGGCGCGGGCTCGTCGTCGACCGGCTCGTCGTCGGCCGGCGGGGGGGCGGCCGCCGCGCGGGCGAGGCCGCCGCCGGCGCGAGGGCGCGCCTCGGGGGCCGGCGCGGCGAGGCGAGGGTCGGCTTCGACCTCCGGCAAGAACTCGTCCGGCGCCGCCCGCTCCGGCTCGGGTTCGTCGGGCAGGAGGTCGAGCCCGCCATAGTCCTTCGGTGCCTCGGGGGCGGGCGGCCGCGGCGGAGGGGCGGGCGCCGGAGCCGCGGCGCCGACGGTCGCCCCCTCGGGCATGAGGTCAAGGTCGTCCCAGCTCGGCGCCCTCGCCGGCGCGGGCGCTGGCGCGGGCGCGGGGCGCGGGCGCCGGCTGCGGACGGGGAGCGGCCGGGCGGGCCACGATCGCCGGGCCGGCGTCCTCCTCGGGCGCGAGGCCGCCGCCGATCAGGGCGTCGAAGCCGGCCGGCGCGACCGGTCTCGGCGGGGGCGCGGGCTGGGCCTCGGTCCCCTCGATCAGGGCGGCGAAGCTGGCCATCTCGCGCGTCGGCGTGCGCGGCGCGCCGGCGGCGACCTGTCGCAGCGACTCGGCGTAGAGCCGCGCCAGCGCCGTCGCCGCCTGCGCGAAGCCGGCGTCGCCCAGCCCGCGGCGCACGTGCGCCAGGAACGTGGCCCCGCCCTGCCGGGCCTGCACCACACGCGGCGCGATCGGCGCCAGCGGCGCGTGGACCTGCGGCGGGACCACCACGCCGCGGGCGCCGAGGCCCTCGGGCCCCGCGGCCCAGGCCTGCGCCGTGTAGAGGCCCAGAGCCTCCGTCCGCCGCTCCGCCTCCCCGGGGGGCAGGCCGCGGAACGTGGGGAACAGCCGGGTGAGGGCGCCGACGAGGTCCTGTTCGGGGGTCACCGAGTCAGACCTTAGTGCCTGCCCGCGGCCGGTGCCACCCCGGCCGGGCGACCGGGCGTCGCTTGCTCCGCCGCGCCGCCGGATCTATACATCTTGCGCGCCCTCCTGGACATAGCATCGCGCGGGGAGCGGGGGCGCCAGGCGGGCACGGGTGTCGGTCCGAGGCAGCACACAAACCGTCAGCCTGGTCGACCTCCTGACCCTGATCCACGGCAGCGGGCACGCGGGGACGCTCAAGGTCCAGATCGGGGAGAACGGCTCCAAGCTGCACTTCTTCCGCGGGCAGATCTACCTGCCCACGGGCGGCTCGCGCGGCGCCTACCGGATCGGCGCGCTCCTCGTGCGCGCGGGCAAGCTCTCCGGCCGCGACCTGCTGCGCGCGCTCCAGATCCAGAAGAGCGAGGGGCACCGCGAGCGCCTGGGCGACGTCCTCGTGCGGCACCGCCTGGTCACGCGCGAGGACCTCGACCTCGTGATCCGCGCCCAGTTCGAGGAGGAGATCTGCGACCTCCTCTTCGCCGAGAACGCCTACTACGAGTTCCGCAAGGACGTCCTCCCGGCGGGCTTCGCCGACGCGCGCGGCAACATCCAGGCGCTGGGCTTCGACACGCGCTCGATCCTCATGGAGGCCTCGCGCCGCCAGGACGAGTGGCGGCGCATCCACCAGGCGATCCCGTCCGTGCGCAGCGTCTACCGCACGGCGATCGTGGCCTCGGGCACGTGGAACGTGGCCCCCGACGGGCGCGTGAGCTCGGAGATCCGCGAGGCGCCCTCGTCGGGGGAGACCGACCTCGACCGCGAGGTGGTCAAGCGCTGGAAGGAGGCCGGCGCCCTGTTCGAGCAGAACCCGTTCGACGGGGTGAAGAGCGTCGAGGAGGTCGTGGGCGCCTCGGGGCTGCCGACGTTCGTCGCCATGGGCGCCGTCGCGCGCCTGCGCACCGACGGGCTGATCCGCGAGCTGCAGCCGGGCGAGGTCGAGGCCACGGCCATGGCCCACCTGCGCCAGGGCAAGAAGCGCACGGCCTACCGCCTGTACGAGTGGGCCAACGAGTCGGACCGCCTGCGGGCCTCGGGCACGCGCCTCGACAAGGCCTTCCTGCGCCCCGAGTGGCTCGACGGCATGACCTTCAGCACGCGGACGACGAGCGTCCGCGCCCTGCAGATCCTCTCGCGGCTGCTGCGCCGCGGGGCGCCGTTCCGCTTCAAGGCGCGCGAGGCGGAGAGCGCGGTCGAGGTGTTCTTCTCGCCCACGGCGCTGCGCCTGCAGCTCGTCGGCCCGCGGCGCACGCACAGCACGGCCCGCTACCTGCGCCGGCGCAAGGCGATCACGTCGGACCAGCTCGACCGCGCGCGGCGGATCGCCGCCGCCGAGGGGCGCCGGCTCGACCGCGTGCTGCTCGAGGACGGCTTCGTCGGGCGCGACCTGTGGATCCGCGCGATCAAGGACAAGGTCGTCTCGGGCATGTTCAGCATCTTCGGCTGGAGCGAGCCCGACGTGGAGGTGCAGGGCGGCGACGTGCCCCCGCCGGCGCCGAGCGACGTCACCGGGCTCGTGTGCGAGATCCCGCTCGACGACGCCCTGCGCGAGTCGCTGCGCCGCGACCTCCTGCGCTGGAAGGTGCTCCTCACCGAGATCCCCACGCCGGACGTCGTGTTCCTCTGCGCGCGGCCCACGCCCGATGGCAAGCCGCGCCGCGCCCACGACCTGTTCGACGGACGGCGCTCGATCCGCGACCTGATCTCGCTCGCGCGCGTGGCCCCGCTCGAGCTCCTGCGCTTCGTCTACGACTGCGCCAAGGCCGACCGGATCCGCCGGCTCACCGACCGCGACCACTACGACCGCGTCGAGAAGGCCCGCGCGGCCGGGCGGCTCGACGACGCGATCACCATGTGCAAGAGCGCCATGGCGTTCGGCTTCGCGCCCAAGCTCTACGGCGAGCGGCTCAAGGAGCTGCGCCGCGCGCTCCTGCAGCAGGACCGCGCCGTCAGCCCCGAGAACCGCCCCGTGCTCCAGGGCGACGTCTCCAGCCTCGGCCTGGCCGAGGTGCTGCAGCTCCTGCACCAGGGGCGGCGCACGGGGACGCTGCGCGTGAGCGACGGCGAGCGCGAGAAGGTCTTCTACCTCGACGACGGCGTGCTCCAGCTCCTCAAGGTCGCGACCTCGGAGGCCGACCGCGAGGTGTGGGACCTGATCATGGGCGACGAGACGCAGCACTCGCTCGACATCAGCGGGCTCCTGAACAAGACCGGGCAGGTGCGCGAGGAGGAGGTCGGGCAGGACGAGCTGGCGAGCATCAAGGAGGACATCTTCGAGACGTTCCTCTGGGAGGGCGCGACCTACGAGTTCACGCAGAACCTCCTGCCGACGGAGCTGCGCCAGGACTCGCCGCGGGCGACGAAGCTGGCCCTGCGCACCGACCGCCTGCTGATCGAGGCCATGAGCCGCCTGGCCGAGTGGGACGAGCTGCGAAAGACCCTCCGGAGCGAGCGGGCGGTGTTCAAGTACGCCTCGCCCGCGGCCCAGCTCGCGGCCGTGCAGCGCGAGGGGCTCGGGGCGCTCGCCTACCTGTTCGACGGCACGCACACGCTCGCAGACGTCGTGCGCGTCTCGGGCGAGAACCGCTTCAAGATCTACCGCCTCGTGCGCGACCTGGTGGCCAAGAAGCACCTCGTGCTCGTGCAGGAGCAGAAGCGCCCCCTGCCGCGGCGGCGCCAGCGCCCGTCCGTGCCGCTGGCGTCGGGCCGGATCCCGCGGCTCGACCCGCGCCCGACGACGTCGTCGTCGGGC
Organism: Planctomycetota bacterium; assembly: GCA_019636275.1. Classification (GTDB taxonomy): domain Bacteria; phylum Planctomycetota; class J058; order J058; family J058; genus JAMLIC01. Next base: position 16,343 of record JAHBXY010000110.1, read on the forward strand.
CACCACCTGACGCTCGGCGCCCGGCCGACGCGCCAGGCGATCGAGACCGGCCACGACATCGACCCGTCGCTGGGCGACTCGATGGAGGAAGGACCGCTCAGCGACCTGGACCTGGACGACGTGTGATCGACGGCTGCGGCCGCGGATGCCGGGCGAGGGGGGGCGCGCGCGGGTCGTAGGATCAGGGCGTCTGATACGACCCGCGCGCGCTCCCCCCTCGCCTCGGCCTCCGCGCCCTCGCCTCGCTCGCTGCTCCGATCGAAGGCTGTCACCGGTGAAACGTGGTAGCGCCGATCTCGTGGCCCTGAGTGGTGTGCTCGACGGCTCGCGCGCGGGCTCGAAGGAGGTCGCGACGTCGTCGCCCGCGCGCCTCGCCGCCGCGGCGCGGCCTCGTCGCCCGCGCTCGCTCGCGGCCTCCGGTGCGCCGGTCGAGGCCGGCAGCGTGGTCCCGCCCGGAGGCCGGCCTGTGACCTCTGCGTCGAGTCGATGCAGGGGTGCTACGATGCCCCGCATGACCCTCGACCTGCGCCTCCCCGACGGCCCGTTCGCGCGCGAGTTCGTGGGCGTCGGCGTGGGGATCGACGTCCACAACGACCAGCCCGACTGGCGGCGGCTGCTGCGCGAGCGGCTGCCCTTCGACTTCTTCGAGGTCTACACGCGCGGCCTGGTCGCGGGCGCGCACGAGGTGCGCGCGGCGGCGGGCGACCTGCCGCTCCTCTACCATGACGACGACCTCGACCCGATCGTCCCCGGCGCGCCGAGCGAGGCGTCGCTGGCCGCCGCGCGCGAGAACCTCGCCGCCGTCGGCGCGCCGTGGTGCGTGTCGGAGCTGGCGACCCGGCGGCTCGGGGCGCGCTACCTGGACTTCTTCCAGCCGATCCTGCTCACCGACGAGGCGGCGCGGGTCGCGGCCGACAACCTGTCGCGGATCGACGCCGCGCTGCCCGGGCGGATCGTGGCCGAGAACCCGCCCTACCAGCTCCCCGTCGGGCCCCTGCACGTGCTCGAGGTCATGGCCCGGGCGATCGACCTGGCCGACGTGCCGTGCGTCCTGGACCTGGGCCACCTCTACTCGTTCCAGCTCTGCCGCGGGCTGCCGCCGCTCGCCGGGCTCGACGACTTCCCCCTCGAGCGCGTGGTCGAGCTGCACGTGGCCGGCGCCGAGCTCGACCGGCGCTGGGGTCCGGCGCTCTACCGCGACGCGCACGGCGCGGCGGACATCGCGCCCGAGGTGCTCGAGATGCTGGGCGAGGTGGCCCCGCGCTGCCCGAACCTGCGCGCCGTGACGATCGAGGTCGAGGAGGCCACGGTCGGCCGCGTGAAGGACCAGCTGCGCCAGACCCGCGCCGCCGTGCGGCCGCTCCTCGAGCGGCGGCGCCCCGCGAGGGCCCGCTCGTGAGCCTCCTCGAGCAGATGCAGGCGGTCGACCGCCTCGTGCGCCGCCCGGGCGACCTCCAGGCCCTCCTCGCCGCCGGCGGCGACGACGCGGCCGTCCTGGCCACGATCGACGCCAGGCGCCTCGACGCCGTGGCCCGCATGCAGGCGCTGCTCACGCTGGGCCGCTGGTGGCAGCCGCGCTTCCCCGGCGCCGTCGAGTCGCTCACGGGCGCCCTGCCGCAGGAGGAGCTGGCCCTGGCCCTCGTGGGCGCGCCCGCCTTCGAGCGGGCCGAGGGCGAGGACGTCAAGGCCACCGCCTTCGTCCTCGGGGCGCTCGACCTCGCCGAGCGCGGGCGCCTCGGCGACGCGCCCTGGCTCGAGGACCTGCTCGCCTACGAGTATCTGCTCGCCGTCGGCCTCCCGCGGCGCGCCCAGGGCGAGCCGGTCGACGAGGCGCTCGAGGCCCGCCTCCTCGGCCCGCGCACGCGCTGGTTCGAGGGCGGGCGGCTGGCCCGCCGCGTCGTGGCCCTGACGGTCGCCTGGCCGGTCGGCGCCTGGCACGAGGGCACCGTCGAGGACGAGGAGCCCGAGCCGCGGGTCCACGCCCTGGCCGTCGTCGACGACGAGGTGGCCGAGGTCGAGGCGCCGGTGCCCGCCCTCGACGCCCTGACGCTCCTCGCCGCGGGGCGCGACGACAAGGCGATCGCCGACAAGGTCGGCAAGAAGAACGCGAGCCGCCTGCTGGGCTGGCTGCGGGACGCGGAGATGATCGGCTAGCGGATCAGATCCGCGGCGCGCGGCCGCTCTCGGCGGCCTCGACGCCGACCAGGAGCGCCGGCGGGCGGGCGGGCGCGTGGGCGCGCTGCCACAGGCGCCACCCCGCCTGGCTGAAGGTCGTGCGGCGCCCGCAGTCGGGGCAGGCGACCTCCCAGCGGCAGGCGTCGTCGTCGTACTCGACCGCCCGCTGCCGCGGGTGGTCACAGATGTGGTCCAGGATCCGGTTCATCGCGGTCTTCGCTCCGGAGGCCGCCTGGCCGCGGGTCCCGTCCTGGAGGACGGTCGCGGCGCTCCCGGCGGCCTCGGTCGTAGCCGACCACTCTACCCTCCGGCCGAGGAGGCGGACAGCGGCGAAACGGGCCCCGACGTGACGGGATAACCCCAGGAGCGCTTGGAGCTTGACGCGCCTCCGGGGCGAACTAGGATGCGCCGCCCTCGGAGAGGTTCTCATGCGCGACGCCCGCGCCCCACAGCCACACCGCCGGCTCCCGCGACGCGCGGGCCTCATCGCGCTCGCCGCGCTGCTCGCGCTCGCCGGCGGCCGCGCGGCCCTGGCGGACGCGGACTCGCCGCCCGCCGAGGAGGAGGACTCGATCGCCGCGCTGGCCGGGCGCGTGAAGGTCGACGAGTTCAACCCCGACGTGAAGGCCAAGGACGGGAGCGAGAGCAAGCCCGTCCGCGGCGGCGTCCTGCGCGTGCGCCTGCCGGGGGACCCGCGCTCGCTCAACCCCATGTGCGAGAGCGACGCCACCACCCGGTCGGTGTATCAGTACCTCGGCCACAGCATGGCCGAGCGCGACCGCGAGACGTTCGAGTGGCTCCCCGTCCTCGCGCGCTGGTGGGCCGTGCGCGACACGGTGCTCCTCGTGGACGGCACGACCCTGGAGGGGCGGATCGTGCGCGAGGGCGACGGCGAGCTGGACTTCGCCCCCGGCGTCTCGCGCTTCACCTTCGCGCAGCACGACCTCGCCTCGTTCCAGCCCGAGGGCGGCGAGGCGCGGCCGCTGGAGCAAGGCGCGCCGCTGCCGGCGGGCGAGGGCGCCCTGGTCGCCCGCGACGGCGCCGGCCTGCCGACCGTGCGCGGGCGGCTCGAGCGGCCGCCGGGCGGGCGCTACACGGTCTGGCTGCACGAGGCGCCGCGCGAGGTGCGCCGGCTCCGGCTCGACGAGGTGCAGGTCGTCGTCGAGGGCGAGGAAGGCGCCGAGGAGGTCGGGCCCGCCGTGCGCCGGGAGGTGGTGATCGACCTGCACCTCCGGCGGGGCGTCACCTGGCACGACGGCCAGCCCCTGACCGCCGCCGACGTCATGTTCACGTTCGACTGCGTGCAGAACCCGAGCGTGGACGCCGCGCCGCTCCGCCAGTACTTCGTGGACCTCGAGCGCCACGAGCAGACGGGCTCGCACTCGGTCACGTTCCGCTGGAAGCGGCAGTTCTTCCTGGCCTTTGGCGCGTGCGCCGAGACGGTGCGCATCTACCCGCGCCACCGCTTCGAGCCCGATCGCTACGCGGGCGACCCCGAGGGCTTCGGCCGCTACTTCAACGCGCACAAGGACCACCGCGCGCCGATCGGCGTCGGCCCCTACCGCTTCTCGAAGTGGGAGCAGGGGCGGCAGCTCGAGGTGACGCGCAACGAGGCGTGGTGGGCCTCGGGGGCGCCGGGGCCCGACGGGCGCCGGACGCAGGTCGTCCCCTGGATCGACCCGGAGCAGCCCTACCTGGACCGGATCCGCTGGATCTTCATCACCGACAAGGCGGCCGCCCTCAAGGCCCTGCAGAACGGCGAGGTCGACGCGGACTTCGACATCGAGCCCACGACCTGGGAGGAGCGCGACACCAACACGCCCGAGTTCACGCGCCGCCACGTGCGGGCCCGCTTCCTCCAGCCGCTCTACACCTACGTGGGCTGGAACATGGACCGCCCCGGCGTCCCGCCCGAGCGGCAGCTCTTCGCCGACCGCCGCGTGCGCATGGCCATGTCGCTCCTCTTCCCGCAGGACCGGATCCTCGAGGAGATCCACCACGGGCAGGGCGAGCGGGTCTCGGGGCCGTTCTTCAAGTACGGCCCCTTCGCCGACCCGACGGTCGAGCCGGTGCCGTTCAACGTGCGCCGGGCGCAGATGCTCCTCGACGAGGCGGGCTGGATCGACCACGACGGCGACGGCGTGCGCGACAAGGACGGGGTGCCGTTCGAGTTCGAGTACTTGATCCACAACATGCGCGACTACCACCAGAAGATCGCGGACATCAGCAAGGAGGTGATCGAGCGCGCCGGCGTGCGCATGAAGATCAAGAAGCTCGACTGGGGCGCCTTCGGCGAGACGGTCCGCGACCGGCACTTCGACGCCGTGCGCTACGCTTGGGGCGAGCCGTCGTGCATCGACGCCGACCCCTTCCAGACCTGGCACAGCTCGCAGGCGGCTGCCCGCGGGGACAACTTCCTCTCGTTCAAGAACGAGGAGGCCGACCGCATCTGCGTGCAGGCCCGCCGCGAGCTCGACCTGCGCAAGCGCCAGGCGCTGCTCCGGCGCCTGCACCGGCTGCTGGCGCGCGAGCAGCCGGTGACGTTCATGTTCAACTTCTACTCGCTCTACTTCTACGCGCGGAAGTTCCACAACGTGCGCTTCACCGTCATCGGCGAGGACCCCTTCCTCTTCACGGAGTGGTACGTGCCGCGCGACCTGCAGGGGAGCTAGCCCGCCATGTGGCAGTTCCTCCTCAAGCGGCTCCTGCTCCTGATCGTCACCCTGTTCGGGATCGCGCTCATCTCGTTCGTCATCGTCACGATGGCGCCGGGCGACCCGTCGTCCATGAAGATGGGCCTCAAGGGCGGAGGCCGCGGGCAGGGCGGGCTCGACGACAACACGATCCGCAAGAACCGCGAGCTCTATTACCTCGACCGGCCGCGGCTGCTCGACCTCTCGCCGCCGACCCGGCGCACCCGCCTGGAGAAGGCCCTGGCCGAGCTCGACGCGAAGAGCGAGCTCGAGCGGAAGGACGCCAAGCTCCTGCTCGAGAGCGCGATCGGCACCGCCGGGCTCGACGTGCTCATGGAGGTGCTCCCCGGGCGGACGGCGACCGGGGCGGCTGCCCGGGCCGAGCTCGAAGGCCGGCTGGACGCGCTCGCCCGCGCCGCCACCGACGCCGAGCGCGCCGCCGCCCTCGAGGCGCTGTCGCGCCACCACGGCGCGTTCGCCCCGCCCGTGCGCCTGGTGGACGGGCGCCTGCCCACGCAAGAGGAGCGGGTGCGGGCGTGGGAGCGGCAGCGCAGGGCCCTCGTCGCCGAGGCCGAGGCCCCCGCACGGCGCGTGCTCTCGGTCCTCGCGGCCGTCGTGCCGCCGGCTGCGGGAGGGCCCGAGGTCGCGGCGGACGCGCCGGTGGCCGACGCGATGACGGCCTGGCAGGCCTGGTGGGCCGAGCGGGCCGAGGACTTCAGCCGCGCGCGGGCGCGCGAGGCCGCGACCGCCTGGCTCGAGCGCGGCGACGTGGCGGCCGCCGGCGCCGAGGGGAAGGCGAGCCCCGAGCTCGAGGCGCTCAGGCGCGTGGGCCAGGTCGCCGCGCCCCCGCTCATGGACGCGCTGCGCGCGGCGAGGCGGGGCAGCCCGCTCGAGCAGCGGGCCGCCTACGGCCTGGCGGTCGTGTGCAAGAAGCCCTGGGACCTGACGACGACGCCCGAGGAGCGTCAGACCTACGCCGCGCGCTGGAAGGAGCGCCAGGACGCCATTGAGGCGCAGAAGGGCGACATGCACCCGTCGGCCTACGCGCGCGAGGTCGCGGCGCTGGGCGACGAGGCGGCGTTCGTCGCCCAGGAGGAGGCCCGGGAGTTCGCCGACCACCGCGCGCGCTGGGCCGACTGGTGGTTCCGCGCCGAGGAGTACTACGTCGACTTCTCCGCCCCGCGGCAGGTCGTGCGCGCCTTCACGCAGACGCAGTTCGGCCGCTGGATGTCGCGCTTCGTGCGGCTCGACTTCGGCGAGTCCTACAAGGCCAAGCGGCCGGTGTGGGACATGCTCGCCGAGCGCCTGCCGGTGACGCTCACCCTCAACGCGATCTCTCTCTCGCTCATCTACCTGATGGCGGTCCCGCTGGGGATCTACTCGGCCGTCAACCGCGGGGTGGCGCTCGACCGCGGCTCGACGCTCGCCCTGTTCGTGCTCTACTCGCTGCCGTCGTTCTGGGTCGGCTCCATGCTGATCGCGTTCTTCACCGGCGAGCAGGGGCTCCTTCACCCGCTCCTCGACCTCCCCGCGCACCACTTCATGTCGCTCGATGCAGACAAGCTCTCGACCTGGGGGAAGGTCAAAGACGTCGCCCGGCACCTGGTCCTGCCCGTGATCTGCCTCACCTACGCCGAGCTGGCCTACGTGTCGCGGCAGATGCGCACCGGGCTCCTCGACGTCATCCGCCAGGACTACGTGCGCACCGCCGTCGCCAAGGGGCTCCCGCGCTCGCGCGTGATCTACAAGCACGCCCTGCGCAACGGCCTGATCCCGCTCCTCACCCTCATGGGCGCGCTCCTGCCGGTCATGTTCGGCGGGAGCGTGATCATCGAGTCGATCTTCTCGATCGACGGGCTGGGGAAGATGGCCTTCGACGCGATCCTCGACCGCGACTATCCGGTGATCATGGCCAACCTCGTGATCTCCGGCTTCCTCACGCTGCTGGGGATCCTCATCGCCGACATCGCCTACGCGGTCGTGGACCCGCGGATCGAGTTCCGCTGATGGACGGACAGAAGCCCACGCCCGACCTCACGACGACGGCGGCCGCGCAGGCGGACGCCGCGACCGCCGCCCTGGACCCGGGCCAGGACTCGTGGAGCGTCGCCTGGCGGCAGCTGCGTAAGAACCGCCTGGCCATGGCCGGGATGGTGATGATCTTCGCCTTCTTCGGCGTGGCCGCGTTCGCCCCGCTCCTCGCAACCGGGCGCCCGCTCTTCCTGCGCGCGCACGTGCCGAACCTGTACGAGACCGACCTCGCGGCGTTCCTCGACTGGGACCGCCGCCTCCGTGAGGCGACCCTGCTCCTGGGCGCCGACCTGACCCCCGACGAGCGCGCCCGCCAGGCGGAGCGCCGCGCGCTCTACCTCGAGGGGCTGCCGGAGATCCTCGCTCGCCTCGAGGGGACGCTCGACGGGCGGCAGCGGGCGGCGTTCGCCCCGCTGCGCGACGAGTACGTGACGCAGCTGCGGCGCGTCGCCGCGCACGAGGCGGGGGCCGTCGACCTCGACGCGCTCGCGGCGGCCGGCGCGGCGATCGACGAGGGCTTCGGCGCGCTGTCGCTCGGCGCGGCCTACAAGCGGGCGGCGGTGCCGCTCCTCGGGGCCGACGACTGGATCGAGTCCGTGGCTGACGCCCGTGCGGCCGGACATCAAGATGAGATCGCCCGTCTGGCCGAGCAAGGGCGCGCCCTCGGCCACACCGTCGAGGACGGCGTGGCCCGGGTCATGGCCTTCCTCCCGCCCGACGCGCGCGGCGCCCTGGCCGACGCGGCCGCCCGCGGGCTCCGGCCGCTGCGGAGCGCCGCCGACGACGGCTGGCGCGGCGCCGCTGCCCGGGAGGCGATCGACGACCTCGAGGAGGCGCTCGACCGCGCCGTGGCCGCGCGCGTCCCGGCGGCGCTCCAGCAGCTCCCGCAGGTCACGTTCTGGCCGGCGTTCCGCTACCTGACCGCGTCCGAGGTCGGGTTCATGGCGCTCTACCTGGCCTGCTGCGCGGCGCTGGTGCTCCGCGCGCCGTTCGTGCGCCTCTCCGGCCGCGGGCGGGCTGCCGCGCTCCTCGCGCCCGCCGTCGCCGCGGGGCTCCTCTGGGGGCGGCTCGTCCCGCCGGGGCAGCCGCCGGCCGACAGCCTCTACAAGGAGCTGGCGCAGGGGCTCGCCGACGATCCCGAGGCCGGCGCGCGGATCGTCTTCGCGCCGGTGCCCTTCGGCGAGAACGAGAACATCTACGCCGACCGCACCACCCCGCCCGTCCTCTGGGAGCTCGTCTCCGACGAAGCGGGTCAGGGGCTGGCGCGCCGCCTGCGCGAGCCCGGTGAGGAGCCGCTGACCGTCGAGCAGGCGCGCGTGCGCCTGGGCCGGCTGCGGGCGCACTGGCTGGGGACCGATGACAACGGCCGCGACATCCTCGCGCGGCTGCTCCTCGGCTCGCGTGTGTCGCTCTCGGTCGGCTTCGTGGCCGTGTCGATCTACGTGGCGATCGGGATCGTGCTGGGCGCGTTCGCCGGCTACTTCAAGGGCTGGGTGGACGTGGTGCTCTCGCGCTTCAACGAGGTCGTCACCTGCTTCCCCGCGTTCTTCCTCATCATCACGGTCATGTCGCTCCGCGAGCCGTCGATCTGGAACGTCATGATCGTCATCGGGATCACCCGCTGGACCGAGGTGTTCCGCCTCGTCCGGGCCGAGTTCCTGCGCCTGACGGCGCTGGACTTCGTCGTCGCCGGCAAGGCGCTGGGCCTCACCAGCCCCCGGATCGTCTTCCGCCACGTCCTGCCCAACGCGCTCGGCCCGGTGTTCGTCGCCGGCGCGTTCGGCGTGGCGGGCGCGATCCTGATCGAGAGCGCGCTCTCGTTCCTGGGCTTCGGCGTGCCGGCGCCGCAGGCCTCCTGGGGGTCCGTGCTCCACGACGCGCGCGGGCACGAGCGCCTCATGTGGTGGGTCACGATCTTCCCGGGCCTGCTCATCTTCCTCACCGTCACCGCCTACAACCTCGTGGGGGAGGGGCTGCGCGACGCCCTCGACCCGCGGCTTCGCCGGTAGGCCGGAGCGCACCGCACCATGGCAGAGAGAATCAACACCCCGCCGCTCCTCGAGCTCCGCGACCTGCGCACGTACTTCGACACCGAGGACGGCACGGTCAAGGCGGTCGACGGCGTGAACCTGTCGATCGGCAAGGGCGAGACGCTCGGGATCGTGGGCGAGTCCGGCTGCGGGAAGAGCGTCACCGCCTTCTCGATCATGCGGCTGATCCCCGACCCCCCGGGGCGGATCGCCGGCGGCCAGATCCTGTTCGACGGCCAGGACCTGTCGCGGCTCCCCGAGCAGGACATGCGCCGGATCCGCGGCAACCGGGTCTCCATGATCTTCCAGGAGCCCATGACCTCGCTGAACCCGGTGTTCACGGTCGGCGACCAGATCTCCGAGACGATCATGCTCCACCAGGGCAAGACCGCCGAGGAGGCGCGGCAGATGACGCTCGACATGCTGCGCCAGGTGAACATCCCCGACCCCGAGAAGCGGATCGACAACTACCCGCACGAGATGTCGGGCGGCATGAAGCAGCGGGTCATGATCGCCATGGCGCTCGTGTGCAAGCCGGCGCTGCTGATCGCCGACGAGCCGACGACGGCGCTCGACGTGACGATCCAGGCGCAGATCCTGGACATCCTGCGCCGGCTCCAGGAGGAGATCGGCATGTCGATCTGGTTCATCACGCACGACCTGGGCGTGGTGGCCGAGCTCGCCCACCACGTGGCCGTGATGTACGCGGGCAAGGTGGTCGAGCGCTCCGACGTGAGGACGCTCTTCGGCGCGCCGCGGCACCCCTACACCAAGGGCCTGTTCCGGTCGCTGCCGCACGCGTCGAAGGGCCAGACGCGCCTGGAGACGATCAGCGGCTCGGTGCCCAACCCGCTCGAGCTGCCGTCGGGCTGCCGGTTCCACCCGCGCTGCCCGCACGCCGTGGACGACTGCAAGCGCATCGAGCCCGGCCTGGTCGAGGTCCAGCCCGGCCACGCCGTGGCCTGCCTGCGCGTCGAGCGAGGGGAGATCTGATGACGACGGCCACGAAGTCCGTGGGCGAGCCGCTCCTCCAGGTGCAGGGGCTGAAGAAGTACTTCCCCATCCGCGGCGGGTTCTTCTCGCGCGTGAAGGGCCACGTCAAGGCGGTCGACGGGGTCTCCTTCGAGGTGCGCAAGGGCGAGACCGTCGGCCTCGTGGGCGAGTCGGGCTGCGGCAAGACGACCGTCGGCCGGACGATCCTGCGCCTGATCGAGCCCACGCAGGGCTCGGTGCGCTTCCGCGGCGAGGACATCACCCACCTGCCGGCGGGCGCCATGCGGCGGCTGCGCCGCGACATGCAGATCATCTTCCAGGACCCCTACTCGTCGTTGAACCCGCGCATGACGGTCGAGGGGATCGTGGGCGAGGCCATGACGGTCCACGGGATCGCCTCGGGCGCCGACCGGCGCAAGCGCGTGGGCGAGCTCCTCGACCGCGTGGGCCTGTCGGCGCGCCACATGGGCCGCTACCCGCACGAGTTCTCGGGCGGCCAGCGGCAGCGCGTCGGCATCGCGCGGGCCCTGGCGCTCCAGCCCGAGTTCATCGTGTGCGACGAGTCGGTCTCGGCCCTCGACGTGTCGATCCAGGCGCAGATCCTGAACCTGCTCATGGACCTGCAGCAGGAGCTCGGGCTCTCCTACCTGTTCATCGCCCACGACCTGTCGGTCGTCGAGCACATCTCCGACCGCGTGGCGGTCATGTACCTGGGCCGCATGGCCGAGATGGCCCCGAGCGGCCTCCTCTACGAGCGGCCGCTGCACCCCTACACGCGCGCGCTGCTCTCGGCCGTGCCGGTGCCCGACCCGACGCGCAAGCGGGAGCGGATCCTCCTCGAGGGCGACGTGCCCACGCCGATCAACCCGCCGCCCGGCTGCGTGTTCCACACCCGCTGCTGGCTGGCCGAGGAGCGCTGCAGGGTCGAGGTGCCCGCCTTCCGCGACGTCGGCGGCGAGCACTTCGTCGCCTGCCACCTCGTCGACGCGGCCACGGCGACCCTGCGCAAGGACGGCAAGGAGGTCCCGCTCGCGGCGGGCAAGGCCCTGCCCATGGCCGACGAGGCGGCGCGGATCACGCTCGAGCCGGCGACTGCGGCGCCGGCCGCCGGGGCGCCGGCGGCTTCCGGGGCTTTTGCCACCGGCGGCCGAGGCGCCGGCGGCCGAGGCGCTCGGCGGCCGACGACGCCGACCGCAAGGACGCGCCGCCGCCGACGGCGACGGCCTGAGCCGGGGCCGTCGTCCGCCGCGCTGAACCGTGGCGAGGCGCCCGCCGGGCGGTCACCCTGTGGCGTGCGGTTGGGCGAGTACGAGGTGGTGCGCGAGCTCGGGCGGGGCGGCATGGGCGTCGTCCACGCCGCGCGGCATCCGCGGCTGGGCGATGTGGCCCTCAAGGTGATCGCCGGGCACCTCCTCGACGCCGAGGGGCGGGAGCGCCTGCGGCGCGAGGCCCTGGCCCTGGGGCGCCTCGACCACCCGGGGCTGGCGCGCGTCGTCGACGCGGACCTCGACGCCCCGACGCCCTGGCTGGCCATGCGCCTGGTCGACGGCGAGGCGCTGGCCGCGCGCCTGCGCCTCGGGCCCCTGCCCGAGGCCGAGACGGCGCGCCTGGCGCTCGGCCTCGTCGAGGCCCTGGCGCACGCGCACGCGCGCGGCGTGCTCCACCGCGACCTCAAGCCGTCCAACGTCGTCGTGGAGCGCGCGACCGGCCGGCCCGTCCTGCTCGACTTCGGCCTGGCGCGCGTGACGCTCGCCGGGCGCCTGACGGCCACGGGCGAGCTCCTGGGGACCCCGGTCTACATGGCCCCCGAGCAGACCACGGGCGAGCGGGCCGCGCCGATCGGGACCGCCACCGACGTCTACGGGCTCGGCGCCACGCTCTACGAGACGCTCGCCGGCCGGCCGCCGTTCACCGGCCAGAGCCTCGTCGAGGTGCTCGACGCGATCCAGCGCCAGCCGCCGACGCCGCCCTCCCGGCTCCGCCCGGGCCTCGCCGCGGCGTTCGAGCGCCTCGTGCTGGACTGCCTGGAGAAGGCCCCCGCCGACCGGCCGACCCTGGACGACGTCTTCGCGCGCCTCCAGCCGCTCGCGGCGCCGCCGGTCGGGCGCGGCCGCCGCAGGCCGCGGCGGCGGAGCAGGGCCGCCGCCGTGGCCGGCGGCCTGGGCGCGCTGGCCGCCGTGGTGGGCGGCCTGGCCTGGGCGACCCTCGGGCGGGTCGAGTCGGCCGCGGGGGTCGAACCTCGGACCGACACGCCGGTCGACACGCCGACGACCGACGCCCCGGCGACCGACACGCCGGTCGACGCGCCGGCGACCGACGCCCCGGCGACCGACGCCCCGGCGACGGAGGCGCGGGTCGCCTCGATCGAACCGCCGGCCGCGCCGACCGCGGCGGACCTCGAGCAGATCGTGTCGAGCGCCCAGGCGGCGACGAAGGCCGGCGACCACGTGGGGGCCCTGGCGGCGCTGGAGCGGGCGATCGCGCTCGACCCCGACCACGCGCCCGCCTGGTTCTGGCGCGCCATCGCGCGCGGTCGCCTGCGGGACCTGCGCGGCGCCCTGGCCGACTTCGACCGCGCGATCGAGCTCGACCCGGGCCACGCCGAGGCCCACTCGCAACGCGGACACACCCGGCTGGAGCTGGGCGACGTCCCGGGCGGGCTGGCCGACCTCGACCAGGGGGTGGCGCTCGGCCCGACGAACGTGAGCGCGCACCTCCTGCGCGCCATGTGCCGCCTCCGCGTCCGGAACCTCCCCGGCGCCCTGGCCGACGCGGACCGCGCCCTCGAGCTCGCCCCCGACAACGCGCTCGCCCATCGCACGCGCGGCAGGACCCTGCATGACATGGCGCGCGCCGCCGAGGCCGTGGAGGCGTACGGCCGGGCGCTGGCGCTCGCGCCCGACGACGCCGCGCTGCCCGCCGAGCGCGGCCTGGCGCGGCTCTCCGCCGGGGACGTCGACGGCGCCGTCGCGGACGGCGCGCGCGCGGTCGCGCTCGCCCCGCGCCTGGCCGTCGCGCACCGGACCCTCGGCGCCGCGCGGACCCGCGCCGGCGACCTCGATCGGGCGCAGGTCGACCTGGAGACCGCGATCTCGCTCGACCCGCGCGACCCCATGGCGCTCGGCCTCCTGGGGGAGCTGCGGCTGGTGCGTGACGACTACCGCGGCGCCGTCGAGGCCTTCGACCGCGTCCTGGCGCTCGTCCCGGGGCACGCGCCCACCCTCGTCAGCCGGGCCCAGGGCCTCCATCGGCTCGGCGAGCTCCAGGCGGCCCTGGCCGACGTCGAGCAGGCGCTCGCCGGCGGCCGGCCGAGCTCGCTGGCCCTGTCCGTCCGCGGCGCGCTCCGCCGGGCGCTCGGTGACCTCGAGGGCGCACGCCGCGACCTGGACCATTGCCTGGCGCTCGACCCGCGCGATCCGGTGGCCCGCCTGGAGCGCTCCGTCTGCCGGATGCTGCTCGGCGACGGCCGCGGCGCCCTCGAGGACGCCGACCACGCCGTGGCGCTCCGCCCCGACCACGCCCCCGCGCACCGCCAGCGCGGTCGGGCCAGGCTGGAGTCGGGCGACCGGGCCGGCGCCCTCCAGGACCTCGACCGGAGCGTGGCCCTCGCCCCCGCCGACCCCGAGGGCTACACGGCCCGCGCCGTGGGCCGCGGCGCGATGGGGGACCACGAGGGCAGCGCGGCCGACTTCGAGCGGGCGCTCCGCCTCACCAAGGACCCCCGCATGGCCGCGGACCTGCTCCGGCTGCTCGAGACGGCGCGCCAGCGGTCGTCCGGGTCGCGTTGAGGCAGGCGCACGCTCGGCTCGGGCGCAGCGCCGTCGAGCCCCAGCGGCTACCCTCCAGGGACGCCCGTGACGCTCCGCCGCCTCGTGCCCCTCCTGCTCCTCCCGCTCGGCTGCGCCGCGCCGCCGCCGCGGTCTCCGCCGCCGCCCCCGCCGCCGCCGCGCGAGACGCCGGCGATCGTCATGCGCGGCTCGTCGTCCGACGCGCGCCCGCGCCGCGAGCCTTCGCCGCCGCCCTCCCTCGTCCTCGAGGCAGGCCCCGCGCTCGAGGTCACCGCGGGCCCGCCTCCGGCCGAGCCGCCGCGGACCCTGCCGGTCGTCCTCGGCGACACGCAGGGCCTCGGCCTGCGCGTGCAGGTCACGGCGAGCGACGACGGCTGGGCGGCGCGGGTCGAGGTGCACGAGCGGGCGCGCCACGCCTGGGCCGCGGTGGAGGTGGCCCTCGAGCCGCTCGCCGGCCGCCGCGCCCTCGACGAGCACGCCGTCCTCGTGCGGCTCGGGCCGTTCGGGGCGGGCGGCCGCGTGGCCGAGACGGTCGCGATCCCCCTCCCGCCCGACGCCGACCGGGTGCGGGCGAGCGTCACCGCGGCCGAACCCCGGCCGGGCGAGGTCGACGTCGCCTGCCAGGGCGAGCGCCTGCGCGGCTTCGAGGTGCTCCGCGCGCGGCTCCTGCGCACGCGCACGCACGAGCTCGACGCGATCCTGGACCTCGACGGGGGGCCGCTCGAGCACGTCCCCTGGTCGGTCGCCGACCTCGAGGTGACCTTCCTCGACGACCGCGGCGGCACGATCACCACCGGCAGGGCCCGGCTCGCCCGCGGGCGCGGCCCGCCCTGGCGGCTGCACGTCGTCGGCGCCGAGGCCAGCCGGCGGCAGGTCGGCTCGATCGTCGCCCGATGCGCCAACCTGCGCTTCGACTAGG
>JAHBXY010000111.1 GCA_019636275.1 Planctomycetota bacterium
CGCGGCCGCGGGCCCCCGCGCCGGCCGCGCGCAAGCGCGCCTGGGGCGAGTCGGCCGGCGCGCAGGCGCGCCGCGGGTCGGGCTGGCTGGTCTTCGCCGGCAGCCTGGCCCTGGTGGTCGGCGCCCTGGTCGGCGCGACGCTCCTCTCGCAGCCGACCGGCAAGGAGCTCGGCCGCGTGCGCCTGGCCCAGGCCGAGCGCCTGCTGCGCGCCCGCCCGGCCGCCTGGGGCGAGGCCCTGGCGGCGCTCGACGAGGCGGTCGGCGCGCTCGGCAACGACCACGACCTCCTGCGGCAGGCGCTCGCGCGGCGCGACGACGTCGTCGCCCTCGCCGCCGCCGAGCGGCTCGAGGTGCTCCCCGCCGGGCTCGACGCCGCGCCGGACGCGATCCAGGAGGTCGCCGAGCGGCTGCGCGACCTCGAGGCGCGCGCGCGCGGCCTCCCCGTCGCGCGGCTCGTGCAGCTCGACCTCGCGCGCGCGGCGGAGAAGACCGAGGCCCGCACCTGGATCGACCTCGGCACGGAGCTGATCGCCCTCGGCGAGCCGGCCGCGGCCGTGATCGCCACCCAGCGCTCCGGCCGCGGCGTCGAGCGCCAGCTCGCCGAGCAGGTCAGCGCCATGGCCTACGTGCCGGGCGGCCCCTACCTCCTGCCGCGCGCCCAGGGCGAGGGGCTCGCGCTGGTCACGCGCGAGGCGGTCTACGTCGGGCGCCAGGAGGTCTCGCGCGCGGAGTACCGCCGCTTCCTGGCCGCGATCGCCCAGCAGGAGAAGCCGCACGGGGCCTGCGACCCGGCCGAGCCGCCCGACAAGGACCATCGGCCCACGGGCTGGAGCGTCGAGCCCGGGCCGGACGGCGCGCTGCCGGCCACCAACGTCGACCACTGGGACGCGACCGCCTACGCCCGCTGGCGCGGCGGCGACCTGCCCGACGTGGCGACGCTCGTGGCCGCGGCCCGCGGGCGCGCCGCGCGCCGCTTCCCCTGGGGCGACGTGCCGCCGGCGCTCGGCCTGAGCAACGTCGCGGGCCTCGTCGG
This sequence comes from Planctomycetota bacterium, assembly GCA_019636275.1. GTDB lineage: Bacteria > Planctomycetota > J058 > J058 > J058 > JAMLIC01. The sequence continues at coordinate 1,034 of JAHBXY010000111.1, forward strand.
CGCGCTCTCGCCCGGCGGCGCCTGGCCGGCCGGCGCCGGCGTCGGCGGCGCCCACGACCTCGTCGGCAACGCCGAGGAGTGGGCCGCGACGCTCGAGGCGCGGCAGGCGCCCGTGTTCGGCGCGCACCATGGCACCGCGCTGGCCGACGTCGCCGCGGCCTCGGGGCGCGACGCGCCGCTCGACGAGCGCCGGCCGGAGCGCGGGTTCCGGGTGATGAGGAAGATCCCCGGGACGTAGGGTCCGGCCGACCGCTCCCGCCCGGAAACACGCCAGGGGCAGCCCTGACGCGCCGCGTTGCGACGGACGGTATCCTCGCCGGGAGCGAGGCCCGTCCATGACCCCGGTCACCCGACCCATCCGCAAGGTCCTGTGCGCCAACCGCGGCGAGATCGCCATCCGGGTGTTCCGCGCCGCCAACGAGCTGGGGATCCGGACGGTGGCGATCTTCAGCCACGAGGACCGCGTCCACCTGCACCGCTACAAGGCCGACGAGGCCTACCTCGTCGGGCGCGGGCGCAGCCCGGTCCAGGCCTACCTGGCGATCGACGAGATCATCGACCTCGCCCGCCACAACGCCGTCGACGCGATCCACCCGGGCTACGGCTTCCTCTCCGAGCGGGCCGACTTCGCGCGCGCCTGCGCCGAGGCCGGGATCGTGTTCGTCGGGCCCTCGCCGGCGGCCCTCGAGGCGCTGGGCGACAAGGTCTCGGCGCGGCGCATCGCGCAGGCGGTCGGCGTGCCGACCGTGCCGGGGACCGCGACGCCGGTCACGCGGCTGGAGGAGGCCGAGGCGTTCGTCGAGCAGCACGGGCTGCCGGTGATCATCAAGGCGTCCATGGGCGGCGGCGGGCGCGGCATGCGCGTCGTCCGGGCGAAGGAGGAGCTCGGCCCGTCGCTCGAGCGCGCCCGCTCGGAGGCGCTGCAGGCCTTCGGCGACGGGTCGGTGTTCCTCGAGCGCTTCCTCGAGCGGCCGCGCCACATCGAGGTGCAGGTGCTCGCCGACGCGCGAGGCGAGGTCATGCACCTGTACGAGCGCGACTGCACGGTGCAGCGCCGCCACCAGAAGCTGGTCGAGCTGGCCCCGGCGCTGAACCTCGACCCGGCGCTGCGCGAGCGGATCACGCGCGACGCCGTGGCGATCGCGCGCGAGGTCGGCTACGTCAACGCCGGGACGGTCGAGTTCCTGGTCGAGGACGGGCGGCACCACTTCATCGAGGTCAACCCGCGCATCCAGGTCGAGCACACCGTCACCGAGCAGGTCACCGGCGTCGACCTCGTGCAGGCGCAGCTCCGGATCGCCGCCGGCGCGACGTTCGAGCAGCTCGGCCTCTCCCAGCAGGCCGTCGTCCCGCGCGGCTACGCGATCCAGTGCCGCGTCACGACCGAGGACGCGGAGCAGGGCTTCCAGCCCGACACGGGCCGGATCGAGGCCTACCGCTCGCCCGGCGGCATGGGCCTCCGGCTCGACGGCGGGTCGGGCTACGCGGGCGCGGTGATCTCGCCGCACTACGACTCGCTCCTGGTGAAGGTCACCGCGCACGACCTCACGTGGGAGGGCGCCACGCGCAAGCTGCAGCGCGCCCTGGCCGAGTTCCGCGTGCGCGGCGTGACGACGAACATCCCGTTCCTCATGAACGTCGTCCGCCACCCGCGCTTCCTCGGCGGCGAGCTGGACACGGGCTTCGTCGACAAGACGCCCGAGCTGTTCCGCCTGCCTCATCGTCGGAATCGGGCGCAGAAGCTCCTGCGCTACCTGGGCGACGTGGCCGTCAACGGGCCGTCGACGTCCGTGCTGCAGAAGGTCCGCCCGGAGAAGGTCGAGCCCGCCGTGCCGAAGGTGCCGGACGCCGCCCCGCCGCGCGGCTGGCGGCAGGTGCTCCTGGAGGAGGGGCCGGCCGGCTTCGCGCGCGCCGTGCGCGAGCACCGCGGGCTGCTCATCACCGACACGACCTGGCGCGACGCGCACCAGTCGCTCCTGGCCACGCGCGTGCGCACGACCGACCTCCTGCGCGTCGCCGAGGCGACGGCGCACGGCCTGGCCCCCTGCTACAGCCTCGAGATGTGGGGCGGCGCCACGTTCGACGTGGCCCTGCGCTTCCTGCGCGAGTGCCCGTGGGACCGGCTGGCCGCCCTGCGCGACCAGGTGCCCAACGTCCCCTTCCAGATGCTCCTGCGCGGGGCCAACGCGGTCGGCTACACGAGCTACCCCGACAACGTCGTGTTCCGCTTCGCGCGCCTGGCGCGCGAGCACGGCGTCGACGTGTTCCGGATCTTCGACTCGCTGAACGACCTGGAGAACCTGAAGGTCGGGATCGACGCCGTCGGCGAGGCCGGCGGCGTGGTCGAGGCGGCGCTGTGCTACTCGGGCGACGTCTCCGACCGGTCGCGGACGAAGTACACGCTCGACTACTACCTCGACCTGGCGCACCGCCTGGTCGACCGCGGCGTGCACGTGCTGGCGATCAAGGACATGGCGGGCCTCCTCAAGCCGCGCGCGGCGACGCTGCTCGTCGAGGCCCTGCGGCGGGACCTGCCGCACGTGCCCATCCACGTGCACACGCACGACACGGCCGGCACGGGCGTGGCGAGCATGCTCGCCTGCGCCGCGGCGGGCGCCGACGTGGTCGACGCGGCGACCGACGCCATGGCGGGCCTGACCAGCCAGCCGGCCATGGGCGCGCTCGTGGCGGCCCTGCGCGGGTCGGAGCGCGACACGGGGCTCGATCCGGAGCGGCTCGACGAGCTGAACTCCTACTGGGAGCAGGCGCGCGGGCTCTACGCGCCGTTCGAGTCGGGGCTCAAGAGCGGCAGCGCCGACGTCTACGTGCACGAGATGCCGGGCGGGCAGTACACGAACCTGCGCTTCCAGGCCACGGAGCTGGGCCTGGCGAGCCGCTGGCCGGCGATCAAGCGCGCCTACGCGGCGGCCAACCGCCTCCTGGGCGACGTGATCAAGGTCACGCCGTCCTCGAAGGTCGTGGGCGACCTGGCGCAGTTCATGGTCCAGAACGACCTCTCCGAGGACGACGTGCGCGAGCGCGCCGAGACGCTCTCGCTGCCGCAGTCGGTCGTGCAGTTCTTCCAGGGGCTCATCGGCCAGCCACACGGCGGCTTCCCCGAGCCCTTGCGCGTGAAGGTCCTCCGCGGGCAGCCCGTCGTCTCGGGCCGGCCCGGCGCGTCGATGCCGCCGCTCGACCTCGAGCGGCTGAAGACCGACCTCGAGGCGAAGCACGGCCAGCCCATGCGCGACGTGGACGTCGCGTCGGCCGCCCTCTACCCGCAGGTGTTCGACGACTTCGTGCGCTTCCGCGACGTCTACAGCGACGTTTCGGTGCTGCCCACGCGCTGCTTCCTCGCGCCGCTCGAGATCGGAGAGGAGGTGAGCTTCGACATCGAGCGCGGCAAGACGCTCGTGGTCAAGCTCAACGCCGTGGGCGAGGTCGACGGGCAGGGCCGGCGCGAGGTCTACTTCGAGCTCAACGGCCAGCCGCGCTCGCTGCACGTCGTCGACAAGAAGGCCACGAAGAAGGAGGTCGTGCGCGAGAAGGCCGCCGACGCCCCGGGCCAGGTCGGCGCGCCGATGCCCGGCGCGGTCGTCGACGTGCGCGTCAAGCCGGGCGAGGAGGTCGCCGCCGGCGCGCCGCTCGTCGTGCTCAGCGCCATGAAGATGGAGACGATCGTCGCCGCGCCCGTCGCCGGCAAGGTCGCGCGGCTCGCCGTGGCCAAAGGCGACGTCGTCGCGGCCAGGGACCTGCTGGTGGTGATCGAGCCCAAGGGGGCGGCGGCGGCGGCCTGACGTGGCCCGCAGCCGGCTCGAGACCTGGGCCGACGCCGCGCTGAGGCCGGCGTTCGAGGCGCGGGGCTTCCGGCGTGGCCGGGCGACCCGCTACGCCCGCGTGGCCGGCCTGGCGGTGACGCACGTCCTCGACCTGCAGGCGAGCCGGTGGTCGGCGCCCGGCGTGACCGACTTCACGATCAACGTCGGCGTCCACGTGACGGGCTGGAGCCGGTTCTACGTCGGCAGCGCCGACCCGAGGCACCTGGTGGCCGCGGAGTGTCCGATCCACCTGCGCATCGGCTACCTACTGCCCGCGGCCGGGGACGTCTGGTGGACCCTCCGCGGCGCGCCCGCTGACGAGGCCGTCGGCGAGGAGGTCGCCGCGGCGCTCCTGAGCGGCGTCGAGCCCTTCCTGGCGGGCTTCTCCCGCCCCGAGGACGTCATGGCGTTCCTGGCGACGGACCGCCCGCGGTCGCTCCGCTGCGTCGAGCCGTGGCCGCCGCCGCGGCCGCAGCTGGTCCTCGCGGCCGTCCAGGCGGCCCTGGGTGACCTCGACGGTGCCTCGCGATCGTTGGCCCAGGCCGAGGCGCTGACGCGCGGCAACGACGTCCTGGCGGGGTGGCGCGAGGACATCCGCGCGCGCATCGAGGCGGCCCAGCGCGGGGACCTCGCGACCTGATCGGGTGGCCACGGCGCCGCCGCACCCGTCGTCTCGCTGACGAGCGGGCAGCTACTTGCATCCCGCTACTTGCATACCCCGATGACAGTCCCGATGGGGTCCGTGTCCTTCCGAACCGGGACCGTCTTGGGGTCCCCTAATCTGTTGTGTACGTCGCCTCTGATGTGCACAACCAACGTGACACTCTCAGCTCTACGGAACGCCTGCAGTTCCTGAACCACGGACCGTGATGCGTGGAAGTGGAGAAGAAGGTCCGCATGCCAGCGGTCGTTCGAGTCCTCGTAGCCGACGGTAACGATTGCCTCGGGGGTCAAGTCGATAGAATCCACGACCTCCAGCAGCCGAGATCGAATCCTGATCTTGCGGCTTCGATAGTGCTGCGTGTTCAACGCAACGTCCACATATGAGGCCGCCGGCAGGTCTGCGTACTCCCCAGGCGAACAGACGTGGCAGCCGGCCGCCATGAGCATCCAAGCGATACATGCGAGGCGGCTGGTCAACGTTCGACCCCAAGTTGGTTGGAGAGTAGCGAGCGCACGCGGAGCTCGCCAGCGAGGGCCTGCTGGTGCGTGGCACCGTCGCTCCGTGTCGAACCGGACGGCGTCGACGAGCTGCTGGCGGCCTCAGCGCGAGCCCGCCGCCAGGAGCGCGGCCACGTCGAGCGCGAAGCCGGGCAGCGGCGTGGCGTAGGTCTCGGTCGCCGTCTGCTCGCGGAACGTGTCGCCCGCGCGCTGCAGCACGAGCACCGCGCCTCGGCCCGGGTCGACGATCCAGTACTCCTTCACGCCCGCGAGCAGGTAGTCGCGCCGCTTGTCGACGTAGTCCCGGTTCTCGCTGGATGCCGAGACGACCTCGACCGCGATCTCGGGCACCCAGTGGTCCCACGGCGAGACGGGGTCGGGCGCCGGGGTCAGGTAGAGGGCGAGGTCGGGGTGGCGCTCCGACTGCACCCCCGGGAGGCGTATGGCGCAGCGATCGCCGGAGGCCTGGTAGCGGATCACACCGGGGTGGGCCGCCGACCACAGGTGGAGCTGACGATCGAGCTCCCACAGGATCATGCCGTGCGGGAGTTCCGGAACCTCGACCGCCTGAACGACCCCCGCCGCGAGCTCGAAGCGCAACCCGGGCTCGCCCTCGGCCTCGGCGAACTCGGCGAGGGTCATTCGCCGCCCATGGTCATCGCGATCGAGACGGATCACGCTCTTCCCGGCGGCATCGTAGCGCCGGCCGGAGCCGGCGACGACCGCCGTCCACCCCGCCCGTGGGGCCGACTCACCCGCCGGCCACGCCTCGACGTCCTCCCGGCGGGTCCGTATCCTGGCGCCCCGTGCGCTGGTTCCTGATCGACAAGGTCACCGCGCTCGCCCCGGGCGAGCGGATCCGCGGCGTGAAGTGCGTGACGCTCGGCGACGACGTCCTGCACGATCACTTCCCGGACCACCCGATCCTCCCCGGCGCCCTGCTCCTCGAGGCGGGCGCGCAGCTCGCCGGCTACCTGGTCGAGGCCACGTTCCACCGCGAGGGCCAGCCGGTGCGCCGCGCGCTCCTGGCCCAGGTGCGCGACGCACGCTTCTACGAGCCCGTCGGCCCCGGCGACAAGGTCGAGCTCGAGGCCACCCTCGTGTCGTCGCTCGACGGCGCGGCGCGGGCGCGCTTCGAGGCGGCGGTCGACGGCAAGCGCGTGGCCCGGGGTGAGCTGACCTTCGTGCTCAAGGAGGTCGCCTCGCCGCGCGTCCACGAGCAGCGCCGCCGGCTCTACGCCCTCTGGACGCGCGACCTCGACCCGCCGCCGGTGAACCCGTGACGGGCGTCGTCGCCACGGGCCTGGGGCAGGTGACGGGCGCCTGCGACGTGCGCCCGTACCTGCGCTCGCCCAAGATGCGCAAGTTCATGGGCCCGCAGGACGCGCTGGCCGTGGTCGCGGTCGCGCGCGCCCTCGAGGCCGCCGGGCGGCACGGCGCCGGGCTCGGCGAGCGCGCGGGGCTGTTCATCGCCGTGGGCCACCTGCCCTTCGAGCAGGAGGACATCGACCGCCTGCTCGAGGGCTCGCTCGTCGACGGCGCGTTCTCCATGCCGGCCTTCGCGGGCGCCGGCTACCACGCCGTCAACCCGCTGGTCACGTTCCGCTGCCTGTCGAACATGCCGGCGTTCCACGCCTCGGTGAACTTCGACATCCAGGGCCCGTCGTTCGTGACCTACCCCGGCCCCGGGCAGCTCTACGCGGCCCTCGAGGAGGCCTGCGCCGCCCTCGACGAGGGCCGCGTCGACACGGCGCTCCTCGTCGGCGTGGCGCACCAGCAGAACTTCCTCGTTCAGCAGCACGCGCGCCGCCTCGTCCCGCCGGCGCCGGCCGAGCGCCTGGTCGACGCCGCGGGCTGCCTGGTCCTCGAGCGCGCCGCCGACGCGGCCGCCCGCGCGCGCGCGCGCCTCGTCGAGTGGTCGCTCACCTACGACCCGGTGCACCCCTTCGAAGAGGGCCGCGCGCCCGAGGAGCGCCTCGACGTGCTCCTCCCCGGTGAGCTGGGCGCCGCCTCGCTGCCGGTCGCCCTGGCCCTCGCGCCGGCCGGGCGCCTCGAGCACGAGGTCCGCGCCCGCGACGGCCACCACGGCCGCAGCGCCTGGGAGGTGCTGGCGTGAGGCGCCGCGTGGCCGTCACGGGGATCGGCCTCGTCACGCCGCTGGGCGACGACCCGGACACGTTCCTGCGGCGCCTGCTCGCGGGCGAGTCGGGCGTCGGCCCGATCACGCTCTTCGACCCGGCCACGCTGCCCACGCGGATCGCCGCCGAGGCGCGCGTCGCGACGGCCCTGCGCGACCGCAAGGTGACCTTCGCGCTCACGGCCGCGCGCCGGGCCCTCGAGGCGGCGAGCGCCTGCGGCTCGCGCCCGCGCGGCGCCGGCGCGGTGAGCCTGGGGCTCGGGCTCGAGCTGTTCTCGATGGACGACATGGCCCGGGCGCGCGCGCCCGGGTTCGCGCTGCCCGAGGGGCAGCTCGAGCGGCTCACGTTCCTCCAGACGCCGACGGACCTCGTGGTCCCCCTGATCTCGCGCGAGCTGGGGCTCACGGCGCCCCCGCGCACGCACGTCTCGGCCTGCGCGGCCGGCGCCGACGCGCTCGGCGCGGCCTTCCGGCTCGTGGCCACCGGGCGTCGCGACTGGATGCTCGCCGGCGGCTCGGACTCCATGATCCACCCGCTCGGCGTGGGCGGCTTCTGCAAGCTCACGGCGCTCTCGACGAGGAACGACGCGCCGACGCGCGCGTCGCGCCCCTTCGACCGCGCCCGCGACGGCTTCGTCCTGGGCGAGGGGGCGGGCGTCGTCGTCCTCGAGCCCCTCGACGAGGCCGTCGCGAGAGGCGCGACGGTGCTCGGCGAGGTCGTGGGCTACGGCAGCTCCTTCGACGCGCACGGGATCAGCGAGCCGCACCCCGAGGCCCGCGGCGCGCTCCAGGCGATGACCCGCGCCCTCGACGACGCGGGCCTCCGCCCCGAGGCGATCGACTGCGTCAACGCGCACGGGACCGGCACGCCCAAGAACGACCCGGTCGAGGCCCTGGCCCTGCGGCGCCTGCTCGGCGACCGGCTGGGGCAGGTGCCCGTGTGCGCCACGAAGTCGATGATCGGCCACCTGATCGCCGCCGCCGGCGCCGTCGAGGCGATCGCGGCGCTCCTGTGCCTGCGCGCGGGCGTGGTCCACGGCAACCCCTCGCTCGAGGAGCCCGACCCGGCCTGCGCCGACCTGGACCTGCCGCGGGCCGCGCGCGAGCACCCGCAGCGCCACGTGCTCTCCACCTCCTACGGCTTCGGCGGGCAGAACGCCGCGCTCGTGCTCCGTCGTCATGACGCCTGACGCCCTCCTCGACCTCCTGCGCGCCCGGCGCAGCGTGCGCCGCTTCCGCCCCGAACCGCCGCCGCGCGACCTCCTCGAGCGCCTCGTCGAGGCGGCGGTCACGGCGCCGTCGGCGAGCAACAAGCAGCCCTGGCGCTTCGTGATCGTCACCGACCGCCCCCGGATCGAAGCCCTGGCCGCCGCCGTGCGCGAGGCCGTCGAGCGGATCGCCGGCCACGTCGACCCGTCCGCCGTGGACGCCTTCCGCGCCTACGGCGACTACTTCACCCGCTTCGAGGCGGCGCCGGCGCTGATCGTGGCCCTGCACCGGGGGCTGACGATCCTCTCGAACCTCGTCGACGACGCGCTGGACCCCGCCGATCGGGCCCGGATCGAGGCCATGGAGCGGCAGAGCGGCCTGATCGGCACGGCCTTGGCCCTCGAGAACCTGCTGCTCATGGCGCACGCCCTGGGGCTCGGGGCGTCCGGCATGACCGGCCCGCTGGTCGCCGACGACCGGCTGCGTGCATTGCTCGACGTGCCGCCGTCGTGGAACATCACGGCCCTCGTCCCGGTCGGCTGGCCGGCGGAGGCGCCGGGGCCGACGGCCAGGAAGCCGGCGGCCAGCGTGATCAGGTGGGTCCCATGACGACCGAGCACAGGACGTTCGAGGCGGTGCGCGAGGTGGTGGCCGACAGCCTGGCCCACGACGCCGACGCGGTGCGCCTCGACAGCCGCCTCGTCGCCGACCTGGGCGCCGACTCGCTCGACCTGATCGACATGATCTTCGCCCTCGAGCGGCGGCTCGGCGTGAAGATGCGCCAGGACGAGCTGGACTTCCTCTCGAAGGTCGACGTGAGCGACCCGGCCGCCATGCGCGACGGCTTCCTCGCGCCCGAGGCGGTCGAGCGGCTGCTCCCCTGGCTCCCGGCGCTGGCCACCGTCCCCGACCGGACGAAGGTCGCCCCGGCGGCCGTGTTCTCGTTCATCACGGTCGAGACGCTGTGCATCATGGTCGAGGCCAAGCTCGACGCCCGCGAGGCCGCCCCCTGACGCGAGACGCCGTCCTCGCCGCCCGCTGGATCGTCGGCCCGCGCTTCGACCTGGCCTGGTTCTTCGGCGGCGCCCTCGTCGCGGGTCTGGCGGTCCCGGCGCTCCTGGCCCTGGGCGTGTCGATCGTGGCGATCTTCTGGGGCTGGCTGCTCCTCGTCGACGGACCGCACCTCGGCGCCACGCTCGTGCGCACCTACGCCGACCGCCAGGAGTGGCGGGAGCGCCGGGCCCTCCTGCTCGGCAGCCTGGCCGCCTTCCTCGTCGGCCCGCTGTTCCTGCTCGCCGGCGCGCTCACCGGCTCCCGCCAGCCGTTCACGGCCTACCTGGGGCTGGCGGCGCTCTACGGCTTCTTCCACGTCGTCCGCCAGCACTGGGGCTTCGTGGCCCTCTACCGGGCGAAGAACGGCGAGCACGACCGCCCGGGCCTCGACGCCTGGACGGTCTACGTCGGCTGCTGGGCGCCGTACCTGCACTTCATGCTCGTCCACCCGCTGGCCCGGACGCTCGTCGACCTCCCGCCCGAGCCCGGGCCCGTCGCGCGCGGGCTGGCCGCCCTGTGCGTCGTCGCCTTCGCCCTGGCCGCGCTCTCGTTCGTCGTGCGCGCCCGGGGCGCCAGCCTGCCGCGCGCGGGCTACGTGCTGCTGACGCTCGGCCTCTACGGCGCGATCTACTTCGGTGTGGCGCGCCTCGAGCCGATCTACGACCGCCCGCGCGGGCCCGACGAGGCCTTCATGCTGATCTCGGTCATGACGGCGGTGTTCCACGGCGTGCAGTACGTGGCGCTCGTGGCCGCCCACGGCGCGCGCCGCTACGCCGCCCCCGGCGTCGACTTCGGCCCGGCGCGCGCCCTCGCCGCGACGCCCGCCCGCCTCGCCGTCACGCTCCTCCTCTTCTCCCTCGGCCCCTACCTGGGCATGGCCGCCCTCACGGGCGTGTTCCCCGGGCTGCACCCCTTCTCCGAGGCGACCCTGGGCCCCGTGAGCGTGAACGAGGTCGGCCTGTGCCTGTGGTGGGGCCAGGCCCTGCACCACTACGTGCTGGATGCGCGCATCTGGCGCGTCCGCGGCGACGCCCGCCTGCGCCAGGACCTCGGCCTCGCCTGACGGCTTGCAGTCGGCCCGCCGGCGGGTTCGACTGGCCGCCATGACCGCCGCCGCGCCGCCGCTCCGTCAGCCGACGGACCACATCTACTACACGATGACCAAGAGCCTCTGCGGCACGTGCAAGCGCGCCGTCGACGCCAAGGTCGTGTTCCGCGAGGACGAGGTCCACTTCGACAAGTTCTGCCCCGAGCACGGGCACCAGCGCGCGCTGGTGTCGTCGTCGGTGGCCTGGTACCTCGACGCGCTCTCGTTCGTGGCGCCGAACGTGCCCCCGAAGACGGTGCGCCGCGAGGTGAAGGAGGGCTGCCCGTTCGACTGCGGCCCCTGCGACAGCCACCAGCAGAAGGTCTACCTGCCGGTGATCCCGATCACGTCCGAGTGCAACCTCGACTGTCCGATCTGCTACACGGTGAACAAGAACGAGGGCGCGCACCGGACGACGCTCGAGGACCTGCGCCGGATCGTCGACCACCTGGTCGCCGAGCACGACGAGGTGGACATCATCAACTTCACGGGCGGCGAGCCGACGCTCCACCCGCAGCTGCCCGAGATCCTGGAGATGTGCCGCGACGCCGGGATCCGGCGCCTGACGATCTCGACCAACGGCCTCCGGCTCCTCGACGAGGCCTACGTCGAGCGGCTCGCCGCGCTCGACGCGCGGATCGTGCTCTCGCTGGACAGCTTCGTGAAGGAGACCGACGAGAAGCTGCTCGGCGCCAACACGACCAAGGCCAAGCTCAAGGCGCTCGACCTCCTCGAGCGCCACGACGTCGTGACGACGATCCTGCCGGCGGTCGCGGCCGGCCTCAACGACCGTGAGGTCCCCGACCTCCTGCGCCTCGTCCTCGAGCGGCCGAACATCGTCTCGCTGGAGATGCACACGCTGTGCTTCACCGGCCAGGGCGGCGTGGGCTTCGACCGGCAGGCGCGGATCACGATCCCCGACCTGCACCGCTGGGTCGAGCGCGGCACCGACGGCCGGATCGCCTGGCAGGACTTCGTGCCGTCGCCGCTGGCGCACCCGCACTGCTACTCGATCTGCTACGTGCTCATGCTCGACGGCGGCGGCTACGTGCCGTTCACGCGGCTGGCCTCGCGCCAGACGCTGTTCGAGCTGCTGCAGGACTCGCTCTACATCGAGCCGCGTGCGCCGCTCGAGCAGGTGTTCCGCGACATCATCGACCGCCTGTGGGCCGAGCCCGACGCCGTCCCCGAGGGCGAGCGGGTCCTGGCCACGATCAAGCGGCTCCTGAACGAGATGTACCCCGCGACCGGGCCGCGGCCGACCATGCGCGAGCAGCGCCGGGCGGCCGAGCGGACGGTCAAGGCGATCTACATCCACTCGCACATGGACGAGGAGTCGTTCGACGTGGCGCGGATCATGAAGTGCCCGGTGGGCGTGCCCGAGACCGACGGCACGAACATCCCCACCTGCTCCTACAACGTCCTCTACCGCGAGCGGGACCCGCGCTTCGCCGACCCGGCCATGCTCAAGCGCATGGTCGACGCGCGCCCGGGCCGCCCGCTCCCCGTCGTCGCCCAGTCGCAGGTGCACGCGTGAGCCAGCCCGTCTGCTGCCCCGTCCCGCTCCCGAACCCCGCGCCGACGTTCGTGCGCACCGACGACGCGCGGCGCCGCGAGGTGTTCCACTCCTTCAGCCGCACCACCTGCCCCACCTGCCACGCGCTCGTCGACGGCGCGCGGGTGATCCGCGACGGCAAGGTCTACCTGCGCCGGCAGTGCCCCGAGCACGGCCGCGCCGAGGCGCTGATCTCGGGCGACGCCGAGTGGTTCCTGCGCTCCCTGCAGTACGTCGTCAAGGGGAGCGTGCCGCTCAAGCACTCGACCGAGGTCAAGGACGGCTGCCCGAAGGACTGCGGGCTCTGCCCGGACCACGAGCAGCACAGCTGCCTGCCGATCATCGAGATCACGAACCACTGCAACCTCGAGTGCCCGATCTGCATCGTGCAGAACCGGCACAACTACGCCATGAGCCGCGCGGAGTTCTCGGCGATCATCGACGGCCTGGTCGAGAAGGAGGGCTGGCTCGACACGGTCAACCTCTCGGGCGGCGAGCCGACGATCCACCCCGAGTTCCTCGAGTTCCTCGACATCGCGAAGCGGCCCGAGATCAGCCGCGTGTCCGTGTCGACCAACGGCCTGCGCTGCGCGGCCGAGCCGGCCTTCTGCGAGGAGCTTGCCCGGAGAGGCGTCTACGTGAACCTGCAGCTCGACGCCATGAGCGCGCCCGAGCTGCGCGTGCTGCGCGGCAACGGCGACCACCGGGCCATGAAGGAGAAGGCGCTCGAGAACCTGGAGCGCGCCGGCTGCCGCACGACGATCGTCTCGACCGTGGCCAAGGGGGTGAACGACCACACGATCGGCGAGGCGGTGAAGCTCCTGCTCGAGAAGGACTTCATCCTCTCGCTCATGTTCCAGCCGGCGGCCTACACCGGCTACGGCGGGGCCCACTTCGGGCCGCACGACCCGATGAACGTGATCACGATCCCCGACGTCGTCCACGCGATCGAGGCGCAGACCGTCGGCGCCCTGCGGGCCGACGACTTCCTCCCCCTGCCCTGCTCGCACCCCTCGTGCTTCGGCCTCACCTACCTGCTGAAGACCGACGAGGGCTTCGTCCCCTTCCCCCGCTTCGTCGAGATCGAGCGCTACCTGGACCTGATCCAGAACCGCGGCACGATCCGCCCCGACGTGGAGCTCGAGGGCACCATGCGCGCGGCGATCGACACGCTCTGGACGAGCGCCGACCAGGTCCCCGACAGCGGGCGGATCCTGCGTGCGCTGAAGCAGGCGCTGCGCACCATGTACCCCGAGGAGCGCGTGCTGGCCCTCGAGGAGCGCCTGCGCCTCGGCGAGGGCATGGTGAAGACGATCTTCATGCACGCCTTCATGGACGTGCACACGTTCGAGGTGGACCGCATCAAGAAGTGCTGCACGCACTACGCCCTGCCCGACGGCAGGCTCATGCCGGGCTGCGCCTACAACCTCTTCTACCGCGACAAGGACCCGCGCTACGCGGGCGCCGTGGGCAGCGCCCGGATCTGGGCCGCGCCCCGCGCCCCGGCGCAGGGCGAGGTGCGCACGCTGCCGGTGGTCGGCGGGTGATCCTCCAGGGCAAGCGGATCCTCGTCACCGGCGCCTCGCGCGGCCTCGGCCGCGCGCTCGTGCGCGAGTTCGTCCGGCAGGGCGCCCAGGTGGCCTTCACCTACGGGCGCGACGACGCGGGCGCGCAGGAGACGCTGGCGCTGGCGGCGGCCGCCGGGCGCGAGGCGCTGGCGCGCAAGGTCTCGGTGCTCGACGGGCCCGGCACCGAGGCGCTGGTGGCCGACCTCGAGCGCGCCTGGGGCGGGCTCGACGTGCTGGTGAACAACGCCGGGATCACGCAGGCGCTGCCCCTGGCGCTCCTCGAGGAGGAGGACTGGGACCGGGTGATGGACGTGAACGTGAAGGGCACGTTCCTCACCAGCCGGGCCGTGGTCAAAGGGATGATCCGGCGCAAGGCGGGCGTGATCCTGAACCTCGGTTCGCTCGCGGGCGTGCGCATGATCGAGGCGCCGGTGCACTACTACACGAGCAAGGCGGCGATCAAGGGCTTCACCGAGGCGCTGGCGAAGGAGGTCGCGCGCTACCGGATCCGCGTGCTCTGCCTGGCGCCGGGCCTCCTCGACGACGGCGTGGGCCGCAACCTCCCCGAGCACCGGCTCAAGGACTACCTGGCGCACGACGCGCTCGGGCGCGTGGGCACGGTCGAGGAGGTGGCGCGACTGGCGGCGTTCCTGGTGTCCGACCGCAACGCCTACATGAACGGCGAGACGGTCGTCGTGGACGGCGGGCTGTGAAGCGCGCCCTGGTGCTCGGCGGTTCGGGGGCGCTCGGCGGCGCGGCGCGGCGCGCGCTCGAGGCCGAGGGCGCGCGCGTGGCCTGGACCTACCTGCGCGGCGAGGCGCCCGCGGACGGGCTGGCCCTGCGCATGGACGCGCGCGAACCGGCGCAGGTCGAGGGCGCGGTGTCCGCGGTCGTGGCGGAGCTGGGCGGCCTCGACGCGCTGGTGCACTGCGCGGCCACGAGCGGCGGCCCGCACCGGCCGCTCCTCGAGCTCACGGCGGCCGACTGGGACGAGGTCCTGGCGGTGAACGCGCGCAGCGCGTTTTTGGCCGTGAAGGCGGCCGCCCCGCACCTGCGGGCGAGCCGGGGCAGCGTCGTCCTCGTCGGCTCGGTGGACGCCGTCAAGCCGGTGGCCGCGCCGGCGCACTACGTGGCCAGCAAGGGCGCCCTGCACGCCATGACCATGGCCCTGGCCAAGGAGCTGGGCCCGGACGGCGTGCGGGTCAACCTCGTCGCCCCGGGCGTCCTGGAGGCCGGCCTCTCGCGCGACCTGCCCGCGCGGCTCCAGGCCGAGTACCGCAAGCACTGCGCGCTCGGGCGCCCGGGCACGCTCGACGAGGCCGCGAACCTGATCGCCTGGCTGGCGCTGCACGACACCTACGTGACGGCGCAGCGGCTGGTCCTCGACGGGGGGCTGTGACCGCCCGCGCGCGCGTGACCCTGGGCCTCGTCGTGCTCGGCGCGTGGGTCGTCCTCGTCGTCGACAAGGCCCTCCACGGGCTCCTGCCGGAGGCGCTGTGGTGCTGCCCCATGGGCCAGCTCCTCCTCGGGCTCGGGCTCGTCGCCGCGTGGCCCGGCCTCGCGTCGGCCGGCACCGCCTGGCTGGCCTACGGCGTGCCGCTGTGGGTGATCGGCCTGGCCGCCGGCGAGGTCATGCGCCCGCCGTCGTGGTTCACGCACCTGGGCGCGCCGCTGATCGGCGTCGTCGCCGCGCGCGGCCTGGGCGTGCCGCGCGGCACGTGGTGGCGCGCGACGCTCGGGCTCGTGGCCCTGCAGGCCGCCACGCGCCTCTTCACGCCGCCCGAGTTCAACGTGAACCTGGCCCACGCCGTCTATCCGGGCTGGGAGGGGCTGTTCCCCACCTACGCGGCCTACTACCTGTTCATGCTCGCCTGCGGCGCGGGCGCCTGCCTCGTGGCCGAGCAGGCCCTGCGCCGCGTCGTCGCCCGCCGGCCGGAGGAGGAGGCCCCGTGCGCCGCCTGCCCGCCCTGAACGAGGCCGTGCGCGACCTGCAGTTCGCCTGGGGGCTGGCGCGCGGCGCCCCGTTCCAGGTGCTCGTGCAGGTGACGAACCGCTGCAACATGCGCTGCAGCTTCTGCGACTTCTGGTCGAACGGCGCGCGCCCCGAGGACGAGCTCGGCCTCGACGACTACCGCCGCCTCTCGGCGGAGCTCCTCGGGCTCGGCCGGTTCATCGTCTCGATCGAGGGCGGCGAGCCGCTCGGGCGGCCCGACATGGTCGAGGTCGTGCGCGCCTTCGGGGCGCACCACCTGCCCACGCTCTACACCAACGGCTGGTACGTCACCGAGGCCCTGGCGCGCGACCTGTGGGCGGCCGGCCTCGTGCAGGTGGGCGTGTCGATCGACTACCCCGACGCCGCCCGGCACGACGGCAAGCGCGGCCCCGAGGGGACGTGGGCGCGGGCGTGGCGCGCGGTCGAGGTCCTGCGTGACACGGCGCCGCACGGCGGCTCGCAGGTCCATGTGATGACCGTCGTCATGGAGAGCAACTGGCGCGACCTGGGCGCGCTCTTCGCGCAGAGCGCCGCCCGCGGCGTCGGCCACGTGACGACGCTGCTCTCGACCGGCGGCTTCCGCCGCGGCCAGGCGGGCCCTGACCGCCTGCCGCCGCCCGAGGCCGCGACGGCGCTCGGCGCGCTCTGGCGCCGCTGGCCGCACGTGCGCTTCTTCCGCGAGTACTACGCCCACATGGGGTCGTTCCTGCGCGGCGGGCCGACGCCCACCTGCCGCGCCGGCCAGCAGAGCTTCAACGTCGACCACCTGGGCAACGTCTCGTCGTGCATCGAGAAGATCGACCGCCCGGTCGGCAACGTGCGCAGGGAGCCCCTGGCCGCGATCCACGCGCGGCTGGTCGGGCTCGCCGACGAGGTCGCCCGATGCAACGACTGCTGGACGGCCTGCCGCGGCTTCGCCCAGGCGATCGGCGGCGGCGGCTCGCCGCGCGCCTGGCGCGACCTCGCCGCGCGGATGCGGTCGCGGTGAGCGCCATGGAGCAGGCGCGCGAGCACCCGGCCGTGCAGCAGTACGCTCGCCACGTCAACCCGGCGTTCGTCAAGCTGCTGGGCGTCTTCGGCTACGGCCGCCTGCTCACGCGCGCCAAGGACGTGTGGGTGTGGGACCACGCCGGGCGCGAGTACCTCGACCTCCTCGCCGGCTTCGGCGCGGTGAACCTGGGCCACAACCACCCGCGGCTCCTCGAGCGCCTGCGCCGCTACCTGACCGAGGACGCGCTCCAGTTCGTGCACGTGGGCCCGTCGCCGTACGCGGCCGCGCTGGCCGCGCGCCTGGCGGCGGTCTCCGGCCTCGACGTCGCGCTCCTCTCCAGCTCCGGCGCCGAGGCGGTCGAGGGCGGGATCAAGCTGGCCCGCGCGGCGACCGGCCGGAGCGGCGTCGTCTCCTGCGTCGGCGGCTACCACGGGACGTCGCTCGGGACCCTGTCGATCATGGGCAGCCCGCGCATGCGCGCGCCGTTCGAGCCGCTCCTGCCCGGCTGCGTGCAGGTCCCCTGGGGCGACCTCCCGGCGCTCGAGCGGGCGCTCCGCCCGCGCGCGGCCGCGGCCTTCGTCGTCGACCCGTTCAACTGCGAGGTGGCGGCCGCGCCGCCGCCGCCCGGCTACCTGGCCGCCGCGCAGGACCTGTGCCGCCGCCACGGGACGCTCCTCGTGCTCGACGAGGTGCAGACGGGGCTCGGGCGCACGGGGACGCTCTTCGCCTACCAGGCCGAGGGCTTCGTCCCCGACGTCCTGGCGCTCGCCAAGTCGCTCTCGGGCGGCGTGGTCCCGGTCGGGGCCACGCTCACGCGCGCCGACCTGCTGCAGCGGGCCTACGGGACGACCGACCGCTTCGACCTGCACAACTCGACCTTCGGCGGCAACGGCCTCGCCTGCGCCGCGGCCCTGGAGACGCTCGACATCGTCGAGCAGCAGGGCCTCACGCGCGCCAGCGCCGAGCGCGGGGCCGACCTCCTGGCCCGCGTCCGCGCCCGCCTCGCCGGTCACCCGCTCGTGCGCGACGTGCGCGGCCGCGGGCTCCTCGTGTCGATCGAGCTGGGCCCGACCGAGCAGGGCTGGCTGAACCGGCTGGCCCCGGCCCTCGTGCGCGCGGTGTCGCGGCAGGTGTTCGGGCAGTGGGCCGCGGTGAAGCTCCTCGAGCGCGGCGTGATCGTCCAGCCGGCCACGCAGCACTGGGACGTGCTCAAGCTCGAGCCGCCGCTCACGATCCAGCCGCCCGAGGTCGAGCGCGCCGTCGCGGCCCTGGGCGACGTGCTGGACGAGTACCGCGGCGTCGGACCGCTGGTCAACGACGTCGTCGAGCGCCTCGGGGCGCAGTTCATGGCGGGGTGGGCCTTCTGATCACTCGTGCCAGCGGAAGGCCGCCAGGCTGCCGGCGAACGTGACGGCCGCCCACGCGCCCAGCAGCGCGAGGCCCGGCGCGAGGACCGCTGGCGAGGCCTCGCCGTAGAGGAGCACGGCGCGGGCGAGCCGGACCATCTCGGTCGAGGGCAGCCAGCCGCCGACGGCAGCGAGCGGGCCCGGGAGGGCCGACAGGGGGAAGAAGATCTCCGACAGGAGCACGAGCGGGAAGGTCAGCCCGCTGATCACGTCGACGACGAGGTCCTCGGTGCGGATCACGCAGGCCAGCGCGAAGCCCAGCCCCATGAACGTGAGCAGGCCGAGGACCACGATCACGGCCAGCCAGAGGAGGCCGAGCGGCGGGAACGGCGCGCCGAAGAGCCAGGCGGCGGCGACCAGCAGCGCCACCTGCGCGAGGACCAGCGCCGAGCGCGCGGCGACCTGCGCGCCGACGAACGCGGCGCGCGGGAGCGGCGTCGTGGCGAGCTTCTTCAGGAAGCCGTTCTGCCGGTAGAGGACCATCGTGTGCCCGGTGGCGAACAGGCCCGCGACCATGACCGAGAACACGAGGACGCCCGGAAACAGATAGTGGACGTAGCCGCCCCTCGGCACGTCGGCCACGACGAGGTCCGCCGGCGCGGGGAGCGCGGCGGCGAGGCCGCGACCGAAGAGGCGGTCGCGCGGGCCGACCAGCAGGCGGTCAGGCAAGAGGCGGTCGGGCGCGCCCGGCACGAGGACGGCGGCGGCCATGCGCGCGCGGAGCCGGCCGAGGGCCTCGGCCTCGCCGCGGGCGCGCTCGACCGTGACCTCCTCCAGGCCGGCGAGGGCGGACGCGACCGCGGCGAGGGCCGGGTCGTCCGGGGGCGCGACGACGAGGAGCACGCGGCGCTCGAACGGGTGCCCGTCGAGGAACACGAGCGCGGTCACGGCGAGGAGCACGAGCGGGAAGACGAGCACGAAGCCGGCAGAACTGCGGCTGCGGAGCACGTCGAGGAGGCGCAGGCGGGTGAGGACGAGGAAGGCGCGCGTCACGGGGCCGCCTCGCCGTCGACGATCCGGATCGCGCAGTGGTGGAAGAAGGCGTCCTCGACCGGGAGGCCCTTGCGCGCGTCGGGCGGGACGGCGGCCACGAGCGCCTCGCGCGGGCCCCAGGCGCGCACGCGCCCGCCGACGAGGAACAGGAGGTGCGTGCAGAGCGCGTCGGCCTCGCGCAGGTCGTGCGTCGTGAGGACCACGGCGCGCGTGCGGGCGAGGTCGCGCAGGAGGTCGCCCACCTCGCGCTTGCCCTCCGGGTCGAGCGCGGCCGTGGGCTCGTCGAGGAACAGGAGCTCGGGCTCGTGCACGACCGCCGCGGCGATGAACAGCCGCGCGGCCTCGCCGCCCGAGAGGCGCGAGAGCGCCACGCGCGCCCGTGCCTCGAGCCGCGCGCGGGCCATGATCCGCGCCGCGCCGTCAGGCACGCCGTGGATCGCCGCGAACAGCGCGGCGTACTCGCCCGCCGTGCAGCGCTCGAGCCGCGGCTCGCGCTGCAGGACGACGCCGACGCGCCGGCGCGGGTAGGGGGCGGGCGCGCCCCCGAACAGCCGGTAGGCGCCGCTCGTCGCCGGGCTCAGGCCCTCGAGGATGTCGAGGAGCGTCGTCTTGCCGGCGCCGTTGGGGCCGAGCACCCCGACCAGCCCCGGGCCGCGGACGGTGAAGCTGACGTCGTCGAGCGCGACGACGCCGTCGAAGCGCTTGCCGAGGCCTTCGGCGGCGAGCACCTCGTCGGTCACGAGGGGCAAGATACACGCTCGGCGACACGGAGCGCACGCAGGACCCGTCCTGGCCACGGGGCGGCCTGGCGGTCACCCCTCCCTCCCCACGGTCCAACTCGCCCTCGCCGGGACGCAGCGCCCACAGGCTGTCCCGCCAGCGCACCCGAGGAGGGGGCTTAGGACAGAGGAACCGGAGGGAGCAGCGGCGTCCGGTCCCTCCATTCGCCCTCTGCTTCCTCTGCTCCTCTGTTGTGAACCTTGAAACGCCTGCGGCGACCGGGACGTTGAACTTCTCCTCCCCCTCCCGTAGCCTCCCCTCTCGTGCCCGACGAGCGCCTCCTGCACGAGACGACGAGCCTCTGCGCCACCTGCCTCGACGCGGTCCCGGCGCGCGTCGTGGCCACGCCGGCGGGCGAGGTGTGGATGCGCAAGGCCTGCCCGGCGCACGGGGAGCAGGCGGCGCGCCTGTCGACCGACGCGGCCTGGTACGAGGCCACGCGGGCGATCGCGCCGCGGCCGTCGCCGCCGCCGCGCGTCGCGCGCGAGGTCGAGCGGGGCTGCCCGTTCGACTGCGGCCCGTGCGCCAGCCACGCGCAGCGGGTCCGCATGCCGGTGGTCACGATCACGAGCGCCTGCGACCTGGCCTGCCCGATCTGCTACGTCCACAACAAGAACGACGACGCGTTCCACATGCCGCCCGACGAGTTCGCGCGCGTCCTCGAGCGCCTCGTCGCGGACGCCGGCGGCGAGCTCGACCTGATCAACCTCACGGGCGGCGAGCCGACGCTCCACCCGCGCCTGCTCGACCTCGTGCGCCTGTGCCGGGAGGCGGGCGTGCGGCGCGTGTCGATCTGCAGCCACGGCCTGGGCCTGGCGAAGGACCCCGACCTCCTGGCCGGCCTGGCCGCGCTCGAGGCCCGGATCGCGCTGTCGTTCGACACGTTCGACGCGGGGGTCGACGCCGAGCTCAAGGGGGTGCGCAGCGTGGCGCAGAAGCTGCGCTGCCTCGAGCTCCTCGACCGGGCCGGCGTCGACACGACGCTGATCCCGGTGATGACCAGGGGCAGGAACGACCACGAGATCGGCGCGATCCTCGACCTGGCCCTGCGCACCGCCTGCGTGCGCCACGTCGAGGTGCACACGGTCACCTACGCCGGGCAGGGCGGGACGAGCTTCGACCGCTCGGGGCGGATCTCGATGGTCGAGGTGCTCGAGCGGATCGCCGAGACCACCGGCGGCCTCCTCGGCCCGGCCGACTTCGTGCCGTCGCCCTCGGCGCACCCGCTCTGCTACCAGATCGCCTACCTGCTCGTGAACCCGCGCGGCGGGCCGCCCGTGCCGTTCACGCGCTTCCTCGCGCGCGACGACCTCTACGCGGCGCTGGCCGACCACCTCTACCTCGAGCCCGGGCCGCGCCTCGAGCGCGCCCTGCAGGACGCGATCGACCGGCTGTGGGCCCAGGGCGACGACTCGCGCGCGCTCGGCCTCCTGAACGACCTCCTGCGAACGCTCTTCCCGCCCGGCCGGCCGCTCGAGCGCGCGGAGGCCCTGCGGGCGGCCGAGCGGGCGGTGAAGGCGGTCTACGTCCACTCGCACATGGACGCCGAGACGTTCGACGTCGAGCGCGCCTACCTGTGCTGTGACGCCAACGTCCGCACCGATGGCACGCAGGTCCCGGTGTGCAACGACAACGTGCTCTACCGCGACAAGGAGCCGCGCTTCATGGCGACCCCGCGCGCCTGGGGCCCGCGGGCGGGCGGCCGGCGCGTCCTGCCGGTGGTGGGCTGATGCGCCTGCGCGACAAGCGCTGCCTGATCACCGGCGGCTCACGGGGCCTCGGCCGCGCGCTGGTGACGACGTTCGCGCGGCACGGGGCGCGCGTGGCGTTCACCTACTCGACGCACGACGGCGACGCGGCCGAGGCGGCGCGCCTGGTCGAGGCGGCGGGCGGGGCGGCGTCGAGGGTGTTCAAGGGCTCGGTCGCCGACCCGGCCCACGTGAAGGCGACCGTCGACGCGCTGGCCGCCGAGTGGGGCGGGCTCGACGTGCTGGTGAACAACGCCGCCGTGACGCAGGTCCTGCCGATCTCGCTCCTCGAGGAGGCCGACTGGGACCTGGTGATGGACACGAACGTCAAGGGCGCGTACCTCATGACCCGCGCGGCCCTGCGCCACATGATCCGCCGCCGCGCCGGCCACGTGCTCATGATCGGCAACTTCGCCTCCGAGCGCGTGATCGAGGCGCCCGCGCACTACGCGGCGTCGAAGGCCGCGTTGCGTGGGCTCACCGACGCCCTGGCGCGCGAGGTCGGGCGCCACGGCGTGCGCGTGAACCTGCTCGCGCCGGGCCTCCTGGACGTCGGCATGTCGCGGGCGCTCCCGCAGCACCGGCAGGACGAGTACGTGGCCCGGGCGCCGCTCGGGCGTCTCGGCCGCGCCGAGGAGGTGGCCGAGTTCGCCGCGTTCCTCTGCTCGGACGAGAGCGCCTTCACCACGGCGGCCAAGGTCGTCGTGGACGGCGGGCTGTGACCGTGGACGACCTCGACGAGGTCCTGCGCGACGGCTTCGACGAGTACCGCGAGTTCGTCAACCCGCTCGTGTTCCAGCGCGCCTCGCTCGCGGGCGAACCCCTGCGCGTGACGCGAGCCGAGGACGGCCGCCTCGTCGACGCCGCCGGCCTCGAGGTCGAGGACCTGCACGGCACGCAGGCGTTCGGCCACCGCCACCCGGCGATCGCCGACGCGTTGCGCCGCTTCCTCGCCACCGACGCCCCGTCGTGGTACCCGTCGCGCGTGAACCCGTTCGCGGGGCGCCTGGCGCGGCGCCTGTGCGAGCGGACGGGCGCCTACGACAACGCCTTCCTGGCCTGCACCGGCAGCGACGCCGTCGAGGCCGCCCTCAAGCTCGCGCGGGCCCTCACGCGCCGCCCGGGGCTCGTGTCGCTCGAGGGCGGCTACCACGGCTGCACCTACGGCAGCCTGTCGCTGATGCAGCAGGGCTACCTGCGCGACCCGTTCGAGCCCTGCGTCGCCGGCGCGCGCGCGATCCCGTTCGGCGACGTCGACGCGCTCGCCCGCGCGCTCGCGGGCGGCGACGTGGCGGCGGTCGTCGTCGAGCCGATCCAGGGCGAGGGCGGCGTGCGCGCCCTGCCCGACGCCTTCGTCGAGGCCCTGTGCGACCTGACCGCCCGCCACGGGACCCTGCTCGTGGCCGACGAGGTGCAGACCGCGCTCGGACGGACGGGGCGCGGCTTCCTGGCCACGGCCGGCTGGCCGCGGCGGCCGGACGCCGTGCTCCTGGCGAAGCACCTCGGCGGCGGCCTCGTGCCGATCTCGGCCATGCTCACGCGCCGCGACCTGTTCGTGCGCGCCTACGGCGAGGACTTCGCCGCCGGCGAGAGCCACAACACGACCATGGGCTTCAACGCGCTCTCGGCCGTCGCCGCGCTGGCGGCGCTCGACCTGCTGACCCCCGACCTGCTGGCCCGCGTGCGCGACGAGGGCGCCTGGCTGCGCGCCGCCCTCGCCGAGCGCCTGGGCGGCTCGCCGCTCGTGCGCGAGGTGCGCGGCGAGGGCTTCATGCTCGGTGTGGCGCTGAACGCGCCCGACCACCCGTGGCTCGGCTTCGAGCACTTCGGCTACCCGGGGCTGCGCGAGCGGCCGACGATCGCGCCGCTCGTGTGCCACCGCCTCTACAGGCGCGGCTTCTTCGCCTTCACCTGCGGCCACGACTGGAGCGTCCTGCGCCTGCAGCCGCGCTTCGACATCCCGCGCGAGCGCCTGGCGGCCCTCGTCGACGCGATCGCCGAGGCCGTGGCCTGGGTCGAGGGCCTCCTGTGACGCGCGCGCTGGTCGTGGGCGGCACGGGGGTCGTCGGCGCCGCCGTGCTGAGGGTGCTCCGCGCGCGCGGCGTCGACGCCACGTTCACCTACCTGCGCACCCACGCGCGCGCCGAGGCGCTGGCCGCCGAGACCGGCCACCGGCCGGTCGCGCTCGACCTGGCCGACGCGGCGGCCGTGACCGCGCTCGTGCGCGGCCTGTTCGAGGGCGACGCCGCGCCGGCCGTCGCGGTCCTCTGCGCGGGCGTCCTCGAGCCGACGCCGGCGCTCGACCTCGACGACGCGGCCTGGGACCGTGCGCAAGCGGTCAACGCGCGCGGGCCGTTCGTGGCCTGCCGCGAGCTGGCGAGAGGGATGGCTGCGCGCGGCGGCGGCGACATCGTCGTCGTCGGCGCCCTCGACCGCGGGCAGTCGCTGCCGATCCCGGTCGCGTTCGCCGCGGCGCAGGGGCTCCTCGGGGCGCTGGTCATGGCCCTGGCGCGCGAGGTCGGGCCGCGGGGCGTGCGCGTGAACCTGCTCGCGCTCGGCCTCCTCGACCAGGGGCTCTCGCTCGGGCTGCCCGGCGCCGCGCGGGCCGACTACCTCGAATACAGCGCCCTGCGGCGCTTCGGCACGCCGGCCGAGGCGGCGGCGTCGATCGCCTGGCTGGCGCTCGACAACCGCTACATGACGGGCAAGGTCCTCGCCGTCAACGGGGGGATCTGACCTCGAGCGCCCGCGCCTCCAGCGTGCGCACGACCAGGCGGTAGCCGAACCAGCCGTTGTCGAGCGTGACCTCCGGCGGCGGGTCGAGGCCGGCCATGCCGACCTCGCCGTAGCGCACGAGGATCACCCCCGCCGGGCGATCGTCGAGCCGCCGGTAGCGCCGCTCGATCACCTGCCCGCCGCGCCAGACCTCGACGACCTCTTCGCCCGCGCGCTCGCCCGTGTGCTCGCCGTCCTCGAAGGGGCCGCCCGGCAGGGCCACGAACCACGCGCGGTGGATGTCGAGGAGCATGTGCCGGGGCGGGAAGGGCAGCGCCTGATCCGGCGGCAGGTGGTTCGTGAACGCGACCTCGGTCCCCCGCTGCTCGAGCACGAACGCGCGCGTGCCGTAGGGGGTGAGGCCGAGCACGGTCAGGGTGTCGTCCTTCTTCTGCAGGGCGGCCTCGAAGCTCACCACGCGCGCGCCGTGCTCCGCGCGGACCTGCTGGCGCCAGAGGAACGCGCCCGGGATCTCCGCCGTCGGCACGAGCTCGCCCGGGTAGTCGGCCGGCGGCGGCCCGGGCTCGGGGGCGGCCGCGCAGGCGGCGAGGGCGAGGGCCAGCAGGGGCGCGGCGCGCATGGCCTCGATCGTAGCCCCGGGGCGCGCGGGCGGCGGTACGCTGGACGTGTGGCCGAGCCCGCCCTGCTCCTGACCGTCGTCGAGACCTGGCGCGACGTGCGCGCCGCGCGGGCGCGGCTCGAGAAGCGCGACCGGCTGGCGCGCCTCTTCGCCTCGCTCCCGGCGCCCGAGGACCTGCGGCTGGCCGCGCTGTATCTGTCGGGCGAGCTCGGCCGCCCGCCGCTGGGCGTCGGCGGCGCGCTCGCGGGCGAGGCGCTCGCCGCGACGCCGCCCGGCACGGCCGGGCCGCCGCCGACGCTTCAGGACGTCGACGCGACGTTCGCCGCCCTGGGCCAGGTCGCCGGGGCCGGCGCCAACGCCCGGCGCGCGGAGCTCCTCGTCGGGCTGCTGACGCGGGCGACGCCGCCCGAGCGCGAGTTCGTGGTCGGGCTCGTCCTGGGCGAGCTGCGCCAGGGGGCGCTCGGGTCGCTCGTGCTCGACGCGCTCGCGCGCGCGCTCGAGGCGCCCGGGCCGGCGCTGCGCCGCGCGGTGATGCTCTCGGGCTCGCTCGGCGACGTCGTGCTCGCCGTCCGTCGCGAGGGTCACCAGGCGCTCGACCGCTTCCAGCTCACGCCGCTGGTGCCCGTCGAGCCCATGCTGGCCTCGACCGCCGGCGCGCTCGACGAGGCGCTGACGGCGCTCGGCGGCGCGGCCGCCGCCGAGTGGAAGCTCGACGGGATCCGCGTGCAGGTGCACCGGAAGGGCGACGACGTGCGCGTGTTCACGCGGAGCCTGCGCGACGTGACCGACGGCACCGCGGGCCTCGTGGCGCTGGCGCGCGCGCTCCCGGTCGACAGCGTCGTCCTCGACGGCGAGGCGGTCGGGCACGTGGACGAGGGCGGGCCGCTGGCCTTCCAGGACCTCATGAGCCGCTTCCAGACGGGCGACGCGGAGTCGGGCCTGGGCGTGCGCTTCTTCGACGTCCTCTCGCTCGAGGGCGCGCCCTTCGTCGACCGCCCGGACCGCGAGCGGCGCGCGGCCCTCGAGGACCTCCTGCCGTCGGGACTCGTGATCCCGCGGCGCCTGGTGACCGACCCGGCCGGGGTCCAGGCGGCGCTCGACGAGGCGCTCGCGCACGGCCACGAGGGCCTCGTGCTCAAGGCGCTCGACGCGCCCTACGCCGCCGGCCGGCGCGGGGCGAACTGGCGCAAGCTCAAGCTGGCGACGACGGTCGACCTCGTGATCCTCGGCGCCGAGTGGGGCCACGGCCGCCGCTCGGGGTGGCTCTCGAACCTGCACCTCGGCGCGAGGGACCCCGACGACCCCGGGCGCTTCGTCATGGTCGGCAAGACCTTCAAGGGCCTGACCGACGCCATGCTCCGCGAGCTGACCGAGGCCCTGCCGCCGCTGGCGACGGAGCAGACGGGCCACGTCGTCCTCGTGCGACCCGAGCGCGTCGTCGAGATCGCGTTCGAGGGCGTGCAGCGGAGCTCGCGCTACCCGGGGGGCGTGGCCCTGCGCTTCGCACGCGTCAAGCGCTTCCGCCCCGACAAGCGCCCGGCCGACGCGACGACGCTCGACGCCCTGCGCGCCAGCGCAGGCTGATCACTCCGCGCCGGCCGCCGGCAGCGGCAAGGCCGGGTCGCCGAAGACCATGAACTTCATGCCCTGGAAGAACACGCTCGGCGGGTACCACCCCGCGTCTGGCTTCAGGTCCGCCAGGCGCTGCGCCCGCCAGTAGTGCGCCAGCGCCGCGTTCCAGGCGTCGCCCAGGCGCCGCGCGCCGCTGGCCACGGCGGCCGTGAAGCCCTCCTGCAGCGTGAGCGCGCAGGGCTGCGCGCCCGTGTTGCAGCCGATGTAGGCCACGGCGCCGCCCGAGGGCATGCGCACGAGGCGCTCGCCGAGGCCGGTCGCGTCGAGGCGGCCGGGCTGTAGGGCCGCCGGCGGCGCCGGGGGCTCGGTGAACACCTGCCCCGCGTTCGTCCCGCGCTGGAGGAGGCCGTGCACGTCGAGGTACGGCTCGTAGGGCGGCTGGGCCGAGAACACGGCCGTCCCGCAGCCGACGGAGAACATGACGGCCGTCGGCGCCCCGGCCAGCGCCGCGCGCTCGCGAGGCCCCAGGCAGCCGTGCCAGGTCTCCTCGCTGCCGTGTCCGGCGTGGAAGGCCAGCTCGACGCCGCCCTTCAGCGCCGCGACCACCTCGGCCGGCTGCGGCTCGCCGCCCTCGCCGAACAGCCGGCGCTCGACCGACCAGCCGGCCCCGGCCAGGGTGTCCGCCCAGGCGCCGTAGGCGCCGCGCGCGTCGACCCAGCCGCCCATGTGGACGAGCAGCGCCCGGCGCGGCCCGACGGCGCGCGCCTCCCAGGCCACCGTCTTGGCGATCACCGCGCGCAGGTCGTCGCGGGTCGACACGGGCCAGCGGCCGACGGCGACCTCGGGCACGTAGCTCACGCGGTCGAGGTTGATCGGGCCGGCCTTGCCGTGCTCGCCCGTGACCTCGCCGAAGTAGCCGGCGTGGTGGCCGTCGGTCGTCGCGTTCCAGTCGTCGAAGGAGCCGTCGTCGCGGGCGACGTCGGCGTAGTAGTGGTCGCTGGCGTAGAAGGCCGTGTGGAAGGCCGGCGCGTGGACGCGGTCGAGGACCATCCAGCGCACGGGGAACGTGTCCGAGTCGCCGACGAGCAGGGCGTAGCGCACGCCGTGTTCGCGCCAGCCGCGCCAGAGGAAGCGCTTGACCCGCTCCGGCGCGTCCACGCCCTCGACGGTCCTGAGCACGTCCTCGAGCGCGGCCACGCGCACGTCGAAGGCCTGACGGCGGAGCTCCACGTAAGGCGCCAGGTCCGCCTCCCACGCGGCCGGCGCGATCACGACGAGCCCGGGCCGCTCGTCGGCGCGCGCGCCGGCGGGGATCGCGAGGAGGGTCAGCAGGACGACGAGGACGACGTGGCGCATGACCGGGATTGGAGCCGCGCCGCCGCGCCAGCACCAGCGCGTGCGGCGGACGCACGGTCGGGGCACGATGAGCGCATGGCCGACGACGCCCTCCGCGCCCTCGAGCGAGCCCTGGCCGCGGAGCCGGGGGACCGGGTGCTGCGCGAGCGCGTGGCGCGCGAGCGCGCGCGGCGGGGCGACCGCGCCGGCGCCTGCGCGGCGCTCGCGATCAGGTGGGAGGTCGACCCGCTCGCCTTGCCAGCCCTCGGCTGGGGGGTGCGCCGCCTGAGCGTGGCCGAGGTCGCGGCCCTCGTGCGCGACGACCTCGGGGCCTTCGACCCGCTGGCCCTCGCCGCCGCCTTCCCGCGCCGCCTCGACGGCGCGTGGCGCGGCAACACGGCGCGCTTCCTCCGCCGCTACCGCGCCCACGAGGCGGGCTCGTCCTCGCGGCGCCTCGTGCTGCTGGCCTGGACGCCCGGCACGGCGTCGCTCTGGGCGCGGCCGGAGGACCGCGGGCGCGCGGTCCTCACCGTCTCGCTCGTGACGCGCTCGACCTACTCGCCGCGCGGGCTGCTGCCGCCCGAGGCGTGGCGAGGGTCCGCGCCCGACGCGTGATCGGCGCCAGCGCCGCGCGCAAGGACCCGCGCCGCGGGCGCGAGGACCAGGCTGGCGACGACGCCGAGGCCGACCGTCAGGCCGACCGCCCGCAGGACGGGCGCGCTCGACAGCGCCAGGAGGCCGAACCCCAGGAGCGTCGTGGCGCAGGAGAGCGCCATCGCCAGGAGCGTCGCCGGCAGCGCCGCGTCGTCGCCGCGCCGCTCGGCGAGGAACACGCCGTAGTCGACGCCGAGGCACAGGACGAGGAGCGCCGCCACGAGGTGCATGAGGTGCAGCGCCTCGCCCAGGAGGCCGAGGAGGCTCAGGGCGGCGCCGGCGGCGAGGAGCGCCGGGGCGACGGCCGCGAGCGCGGGCAGCGGCCGCCGGTGCCGCAGGAGGACGAGGAGCAGGATCGCCGCCACCCCCGCGCCGACGACGCGCAGCGCGCGCCCGCGCACCTGCGCCTGGCCGCCCGCCAGCCAGGCGCGCTGGTCGAAGACGTCGACGCCCTCGAGGTCGGCCAGCGCCGCCTCGACGCGCGGGAGGTCGGCGCCGACCAGGTAGAGGAGGACGGCCGCCTCGCCCTCGAGCGTGGCGACGAACGGCCGCGCCAGGTCGGCGAGCGGCGAGGCCAGCACCTCGTCGAGGGTCAGCGGCGCGGGCAGCGCGCCCAGCGCGGCCAGGCCGGGCGCGAAGGGCTCCGGCCGGAAGCCCTCGGCCGCCAGCGCCGCGGCCAGGCGGCCGGGCAGCGTCGGGTCGGCCAGGTGCTCGAGCGCGCGCGCCTGGACCGCGCGCGAGGGGACGACGCCGCGCAGCGAGCG
>JAHBXY010000112.1 GCA_019636275.1 Planctomycetota bacterium
AGACCGAGACCGCGCGGCGCGAGGCCGAGGCGCAGCGGGGCCGGGCCGAGGGGCTCGAGGCGGGCGGCGAGCACCTGT
Organism: Planctomycetota bacterium; assembly: GCA_019636275.1. Lineage (GTDB taxonomy): Bacteria > Planctomycetota > J058 > J058 > J058 > JAMLIC01. Next base: position 79 of record JAHBXY010000112.1, read on the forward strand.
CCGAGCTCGAGGCGGCGCTGGCGGCGGGCGAGGCGCGCGTGGCCGAGCTGGAGGGCGCCCTCGACGACGCGCGGGCGGCGGCCGCCGACGCCGACGAGGTCCGGCAGCGGCTGTCGGCCCTCGAGGCGGAGCTGGCCATCCGCGAGCAGCGGCTCGAGGGCCTCCAGGCCGACGTCGAGCGCTTCCAGGCCGCGGCCCCGGGCGGGGCGCCGGCGGGGAGCGACGACGCCCTGCGGGCGCGCGTGCGCGAGCTCGAGCTGGAGAACGCGCGCGTGCTGGCCGAGGCCGAGCAGGAGATCCAGCGGCTCATGAAGGAGCAGCAGCTCCTGCGCGAGGAGCTCGAGAGCGCGGGCGAGATGATCGAGCGTCTGGGCAAGGAGCTCGAGTACTCCTGAGCCGCGGAACGCGGTTCGCAATGGGAGGGCGGCGAGCCGGGCCCGGGCGTCGAGCCCATTGCCGGCGCGAGGGTTGTGGGCGACGGGGCGATTCGCCCCGTCGCGCGGTCGAGGGGGGCCGGGCGTGAGCCGAACGGGAGTCGACAGCGGGGCGCTCGAGCTGGTCCGCGCCGGGCTCATCACCTACCGGCAGCTCAACGAGGTGCACCGGGCCCTGCAGCAGGCGGGCGGCGGCGACATCGAGGCGCTGCTCGTCGAGAAGGGCTACGTCACGCGCGAGCAGCTCCAGGGGCGGCGGCGGCGCGGCGCGACCCCGCGCCGGCGGCTGAAGCTCGCGCACTCGCTCGACCTCGTGAAGGCGGGCCTCCTCACCTTCAAGCAGCTCAACGAGTGCCACCAGGTGGCGCGCGGCTCCGGCGGCAAGCAGACCGTGCTCGAGGCGGCCGTCGGCAAGGGCTACATCACCGAGATGCAGGTCGCGACGCTCCCCGCCGAGGGCACGCTGGCGGCGCGCGACAAGCACAACAAGCGCTTCTCGTCGTCGTGGGACCTGTTCCGCGCCGGCGTCGTGAGCCTGCGCGCGCTCAACGAGTGCCACCGCCACATCAAGGTCGACTCGACCGAGAAGTCGCTCAAGGACGCCCTGCTCGAGCGCGGCTACGTGTCGCGCGAGCAGCTCGACGCGCACGAGGCGCGCAAGCAGGGGGGCGACGGCGCCGCGCAGCCGGCGGGGCCCGCCAGCCCGTTCATGGAGAAGTACGCCGCGCACCTCGCGCGCATCCCCGAGGCGGTGCGTCAGGACGTGCGGCGGCGGAAGGCGGGCCTGCCCGAGGCGTCGCCGGCGCCGGCGACCCCGAGGAAGAAGGAGAAGAAGAAGACCGGGCGGGCGGCGCCGCCTCCGCCCGTCACGGGCGGGCAGACGGTCATGGACCTGTCGCTCGAGGTCCCGGAGGCCGAGCCGCTCGCCGGCGGGCAGACGGTCATGGACCTGTCGCTCGAGGTCCCCGAGGCGCACGACGACGTCGACATGCGCGCCGCGCGCACGTTCATGGACGCGGGCGCCGCCGACGACGAGGAGGAGGACGACGACGTCGACATGCGCTCCGCGCGCACGTTCATGGACGCCGGCGCAGACGAGGAAGAGGAGGAGGACGAGGACGACGTCGACATGCGCTCCGCGCGCACGTTCATGGACGCCGGCGCAGACGAGGAGGAGGAGGAGGACGAGGACGACGTCGACATGCGCTCCGCGCGCACGTTCATGGACGCCGGCGCAGACGAGGAGGAGGAGGAGGAGGAGGAGGACGGCGACGAGGGCGCCGACTTCCGCGCTGCCCGCACGTTCATGGACGCCGGCGCCTCGGATGACGAGGAGGGCGAGGGGGACGAGGACGTCGACTTCCGCGCGGCCCGGACCATGGTCGGCGACGACGAGGCCGACGAGGGCGACGGGGAGGATGGCGACTTCCGCGCCGCGCGCACGTTCATGGACGTGGGCGGCGAGGAGGCGGCGGACGAGGAGGACGAGGACTTCCGCGCCGCGCGCACGTTCATGGACGCGGGGAGCGACGAGGGCGAGGCCCAGGAGTCGGCCGACTTCCGCGCGGCGCGCACGTTCGTCGACGGGGCGGCCGCCGACGACGAGGACATGCGCTCGGCGCGCACGTTCATCGATGCCGGCGCCGCGGACGACGGCGACGAGGAGGTCGACGGCGCGGAGAGCTTCGGCCCGCGCACCTTCCTCGACCTCGGCGACGCGGCCGGCGGCAGCGGCTCGTTCCAGAAGAGCCCCACGCAGGTGGGCGACGCCCCCGGCAAGAAGAAGACCTTCCTCGACGACTCGCAGTTCGAGGGTCAGGCCGGCGGGACGTTCATGGACATCGGCCCCGCCGGCGGCGCGGACGACTCCCGCGCCGGCGAGTCGACCTTCCAGCGCGAGGCGACGCAGGTGGGCGACGGCACCGCCGTCGACATCGGCGGCAAGTCGTCGACGTCGAGCCCGGGCGTCCGCACCCCGTCGACCACGAGCGCGGCCAGCCGCACCGAGGTCGACCGGCGCGCCGCCGACTCCAAGGGCGGCGGCACGGCGGCCGGCCAGACGGCGACCGACCGCGGCTCGACCGCCTCGTCGGCCGGCGTGAAGTCCTCGACGGGCCTGGGCTCGAAGTCGGGCGCCAGCCAGACCGAGGCCGACGGGGGCGGCAAGAAGACCAAGAAGAAGAAGAAGGAGGAGGGCGACGCCTACAGCCACCCGCTGGTGGGCAAGGTCATCGGCGGCTGCCGGATCGTCAAGAAGCTGGGCGAGGGCGGCATGGGCGCCGTGTTCCTGGCCGAGCACACGCGCCTCAAGCGCCAGTCGGTGATCAAGGTCGTCCCCGCCCACCTGTCGAGCAACCGCCAGCTCATCGCGCGCTTCCAGCGCGAGGCGCAGGCGGCGGCCGTGATCCAGCACCCCAACGTCGTCAACGTGTTCAACGTCGGCGAGGAGAACGGGGTCCACTACATCGAGATGGAGTTCGTCGACGGCACCGCCCTCGACGGGATCCTCAAGGAGAAGAAGCTCCTCGACCAGGTCGAGGCGGTGCGGATCATCAAGGACGCGTGCAAGGGCCTGGCCGAGGCCCACAAGCACGGGATCGTCCACCGCGACATCAAGCCCGACAACATCATGATGACCCGCAAGGGGCAGGTGAAGATCGCCGACTTCGGCCTGGCCCGCGCGTCCTCGGAGGACATGGAGCTGACGAAGGTCGGCCAGATCCTGGGCACGCCGGCCTACATGTCGCCCGAGCAGTGCCAGGGCAAGCCGACCGACCACCGCTGCGACATCTACTCGCTGGGCGCGACCTTCTACGCCATGGTCACCGGGAAGCGGCCGTTCACCGGCGCCTCCGTCATGGAGATCATGCAGAAGCACATCGACGAGGAGCCGATCTCGCCGCGCGAGCTCGTGCCGGAGCTCTCGTCGGCGGTGGCCAAGATCATCCTGCGGATGATGGCCAAGAAGGTCGAGGACCGCTACCAGGCGGCCGACGACGTCGTGGCCGCGATCGACCAGTTCCTCAAGGAGGAGGGCACCGAGCACCTGCAGGAGGTGCAGCAGGCGATCGGCGGGCGCTTTCGCCTCATCAAGAAGCTCGGCCAGGGCGGCATGGGCGCCGTCTACTCGGCGAGGGTCGAGGAGGCCAGCGACCGCATGCCCGTCGGGGCCATCGTCGCCGTCAAGGTCCTCAACAAGGAGGTCGGCGAGGAGGACGTCGTCCGCTTCGAGAACGAGGCGAAGGTCGCCCTCCAGATCGACCACGACAGCATCATCCGCGTCCTCGACTACAAGATCTCCGACGACATCAACTACATCGTCATGGAGTACGTCGAGGGCGAGAGCGTCCGCGACATCATCCGCGCCAAGAAGGTCCTGCCCGAGCCGGACGTGATCAAGATCACGCGCGACGTGTGCAAGGGCCTCGAGCGCGCGCACGCGCTGGGGATCATCCACCGCGACATCAAGCCCGACAACATCATGATCTCGAAGTCGGGCCAGGTGAAGATCGCCGACTTCGGCATCGCCAAGCACGTCGACGCCAAGAGCGAGGTGACGCAGGCGGGCTTCCTCGTGGGCACGCCGCACTACATGTCGCCCGAGCAGTGCAGCGGCAAGGCGGACTACAAGGTCACCACCCAGGCCGACGTCTATGCCCTCGGCGGGACCATGTACTTCATGGCCACCGGCCAGCGCCCGTTCGAGGGCGACACGCAGCACGCGATCGTGCTCCAGCACGTGAGCAAGCCGCCGACGGCGCCGCGCGAGGTCAACGACAAGCTCAGTGAGGGCCTGAGCAACGTCATCCTCAACATGATGGCCAAGAAGCCCCCGCGGCGGTACGCGGGGGTGGCCGACGTGCTCGCCGAGCTCGACCGCGTCGAGCGGGGGCAGACGCCGAAGAAGCGGCGCGGGATCGACACGCCGCTCGAGGAGGCCAGCGCCGGGGCCAAGTACGGCGCGGCGGCCGCGGCGGCGGTGTTCCTGCTCGTGTTCGGCGTGTTCGGCTACTGGTACAGCGGCCAGGCCGAGCGCGACCGCGTGGATCGGGCCAAGCGCGCCATGCGCGCCGCGTACCAGGGCGAGCAGGGCGAGGCGAGCGTCCTGGGGCTCGTCGCGCAGCTCGAGTTCGCGCGCGCCCAGACGCAGCTCGAGAACGTCAAGCTCGGCGTGCGCGAGGCGGGCGACGAGGCGCTGTTCAAGTCCGAGGGCTACGTCGAGCTGTTCGACAAGCTCGAGGCCAAGCTGGCCGAGGAGCGCGGTCGGCGCGACGCGCGCGCGGGCGAGCTCGAGCAGGCGTTCCGCGCCGAGCGGGGCAAGCTCGAGGGCGCCCTCAAGGAGGTGCGCGACCGGCTGGCCGCCGTGCCGCCGCCCGAGCGGGGCAGCCGCCTGACCCTGCGCGACCTGCCGGCCAGCCCGGCGGGCCAGGCCCGCGCCGCCCTCCTGCCGCTGTTCCAGCTCCAGAGCGAGTACGGCGACGCGCCGCAGAAGGCCGCGGCCCGCGACCAGCAGGACGAGGTCCGCGACCTGCTCGAGGCCGTGGCCCAGGCGGTCCTCGAGCGCCACGTCCAGGACGTGCGCTACTTCGACCTCGACCTGCAGCTCTACCACACGGCGCTCGAGCACCTCGATCGCCTGGAGAAGGACTTCCTCGCCGCGGCGGTCGTGGTCGACCCCGACCCGGCGCGCGACTGGAAGGTCCCGCTGCCCGCCTACGCGGCCAAGCTGGCCGAGCAGCTCAAGGACCTCAAGGCGCGCGACCAGTCGACGACCGAGATGGGCAACCCGATCCTGCGCAAGATGCGCGACCTGTTCGTCGAGGCGCGCGAGGCGCGCAAGAACGAGGAGCAGCGGGCGCGGGCCACCAGCCGGGCCATGGACTACCGCAAGGTCCTCGGCGCCTACCGGTCGGTCGTCGCCCTCTGGGACGGCCCCGAGGGCCAGGCGCTCGTCGCGCAGAACCTCACCTCGCGCCACTACCGGCCGGCGCGCGACGAGTACGACCAGCTCCGCCGCGCCCGCGACGAGTTCGTCCGCGATCAGCTCGACGGGTTCCGCGGCCACATCGAGAAGGCCGCGGCCGCCGCCGCCCGCGGGGAGCCGATCGAGGGGCGCGACTACGTGGGCGTGCTCAAGCAGCTCGACCGCAACGCCGCGGAGCTGCAGGCCTGCTTCGAGACCGAGGAGGAGGCGGCCTCGATGGGCCAGGACCTCGCGCGCCTGCGCGCCGAGATCCTGCGCACGGCCGCCGACGACTGGGCGCAGGTCGAGGGCAAGCTGGAGGAGCTGGCCTGGCGGCGCCGGCGCTTCGTGACGGCGGCGCGCGCCTACCAGCGCGTCGCCGAGCGCGCCGAGCTGGCCGTGCCGCTCGACGCGCGCGGCGGCAAGACCATCCCGGAGCTGGCCCGCGAGAACCTGGCCCGGCTGGGCGCCAACCTGCGCCTCCTCGAGCGCGAGGCCGTCGACGGCCGCCCGCCGCACCTGGTGAAGGTGCAGAAGGGGATCTGGCCCGTCGGCAGCGACGAGAGCGGCTTCCAGAACGAGCGCCCGCGGCACGCGTTCAAGCTCGAGCGCGACATCTGGATCGACCGCGTCGAGGTCCCGGTGCGCGACTACCTGCTGTTCCTGCAGGCGCAGGAGGACGGCCGCCCGCCGCCGCCGGAGCGGCTCGGCCGGCCGGGTCCGCTGGCGCGCGCGCACAACGCCAACCAGATCTTCTGCCATCCACTGGAGACGACCGGCCGCTTCGGGCACGCGCCCGCCTACCTCGTGCGCGAGGTCACCGAGCGCGGCGAGACCCGGCTGGAGTTCGCCGACGTCGACCCGAGCAAGCCGGTCGTGTCGGTCACGTGGTTCGACGCCTACGCCTTCGCCCGCTGGGCGGGCAAGCGCCTGCCCTCCGAGCGCGAGTGGGAGGTGGCGGCGTCGGTCGACTTCGTGAGCGGGGGCAAGCGCCGCTTCCCCTGGGGCGACAAGTTCGACCGCTCGCTCCTGTCGTGCGCGCAGCAGCACGACGCCTGGAAGCCCGAGGACCTGCCGGCCGCCGGCGCCAAGCCCGAGGGCGCCAGCCCGAGCGGGGCGCTCGACATGGCCGGCAGCGTGTGGGAGTGGTGCGGCGACGAGAGCTACGCCCCCTATGACGACAAGTTCAAGCAGGCCGACCCGGACTTCGGCCCGCGCTTCCGGGTGATCCGCGGGGGCAGCTTCACCGACTTCTACCCGAACTCGTTCAGCGCGACGATCCGCAACCGGGCGCTGCCGACGGACGCGCGCGTGGACATCGGCTTCCGCTGCGTGCGGGTGCCCGAGGACCAGGAGTGAGACCGGTGCCCGAAGACCGTCGTGTGTCCGGCTCCCGGCGAGACGCCGGGCGCGCGTCGCGCGTCCGGCAGGCCGCCGGGCGGAGCGGCGCGCCCACGCGCCGCAGGCTGCTCGGCGCGGCGGCCCTCGCCGCCGGCCTCGCGTGGCTCGCGCCGCCCGGCTGCGCCTCGTCGTCGCAGGAGCGGGAGGACCCGCACTACCAGGTCGACCCGGACGGGCGCATCCGCCTGAACCTGGCCCACCGCGACATCAAGCCGATCTTCCAGCAGCCGCGGCGCTACCCGTTCACGGTGGCCGTGGCCCCGCTCTACGTCGACTGGGCCGACGGCGGCCGCATCGACGGCGACTCGACCGTCCACCGCGAGACGCTGAACACGCCGATTCCGGGCGACGACCCGCGCCAGCAGACCCGGACCGCCGCCTGGCCGCCCGGGAGCGACTCGCCCGACGAAGAGCAGCTCATCCTTCAGGCGACGCGCGCCGGGTTCGACGAGCGCGCCACCGACAAGCCGGGCGCCCGCGCGGGGCCGTCCCCGAGCGAGGCGGCGCCGCCGCCCCCGACCCCCGCCGGCCCGCCCGTGGCGCCCGCCGGTCCGCCCGCGGCGCCGATCGGCCCCGGGCCGTCCAGAACCACCGAGGAGGGCCCCGCGCCGCCGCGGGCCGACGAGCCCGCATCCCCGGGCGACGCGCCGGCCGACGTGCCCGGGCCCGGCGGCGACGACCTGCGTCCGGTCGACCCGTCGATGCCGCCGGACGACCTCGAGCCCGCGGCCCCGGGCGGCGAGTCGGGCGGCGAGTCGCAGGAGGAGCGCCGCCTGCGCCGCGTCGGCCGGCTGCGCGCCCTGCTCGAGCCCGGGGCGGCCTGCCCGCCCGACGAGCCCACGTCGTCCGCCGACACGGCGAGCGCCTCGACGCTCACCTACAGCGCGCCCGCCGACTGGGTGGCCGCGGCGCCGGCGCGCGCGCGGACGCGGCTCATCGCCGCGCACGCCTCGCCGGACGGCCGCGGCCGGCTGGTCACCGAGTGGGCCCCGCGCGCCGAGCTCGCCGCCCCCGACCAGCCGCTCGACACCGCCGACGCGGGCCCCTGGCGCGCCCGCCTCGAGGGGTGGGTCCCCGAGGTCAAGGGCATCGAGCGCGCCGAGTGGATCGAGCTCGGCGGCGCGCCGGCGCTCGAGGCGCACCCGGTGCTCGACATGGCCGACGGGACGGCCACGCTCCTGTGGGTCGTGTTCACGGCCGACCGCGTGTTCACGCTGGAGCTCGCCGCGCCCGACCCGGCCACGCTCGAGGAGCTGGCCGCCGGCGTCCGCCGCTCGATCCAGGTCAAGGGGCGCCCGCCGGCGCCCGCCCCGGCGCCGGCCGCCGCCCCCGCGGCGGCCGCGAAGCCCCGTCCTCGGACGGCGGACGCCGACGTCGACCGCCTCGACGGAAAGAACTTCGGCATCCGCGAGACGGGCTTCCAGGACCGGTTCTCGGCGCTGCTCGAGCAGTTCGGCGTGTTCGAGCGCGTCGAGAAGCTGCAGTTCGTGACCGACTCGCAGCGGCGCGACCCCACGCAGCTGTTCACGCAGGCCGACTCGCGCGGCGCGGACCTGATGATCGTGGCGACGCTGCGCAGGAACAAGGTCAGCTACACCGGCGTCAACGCCAAGTTCATCGGCGACATGGCGCTCTGGCTGCTCTTCTGGTGGCCGAGCGAGATCTGGCCGGGCGTCCGCTCGGAGGAGTACCGCTCCGACGTCGAGCTCGTGCTCGAGATCCACGACGTCCGCTCGCGGGCGCCGCTGTGGAACACGACCTACCGGGCCGACGAGACGCTGGCCCTGTCGGCGCCGGAGCGCGGCTGGATCCCCTGGGGTCCGGTCCTGGTGAACATCTTCGGCCTGCGCACCGAGGGGCTCTTCTCCGAGGCCGGCGGCTACGTGCGGCCGCGCACGTGGCTCGAGGTCGAGTACCAGATCCTGCGCGACCTGTGGTCGCCCGAGGGCTTCAAGGGCGTCATCGACACGCGGATCAGACCCACCTTCGAGGACCGCGTGAACGTGGGCGTCGAGCCCAGGCGGCAGGCGCTCGTCGTCGGCGTCGGCCGCTACGGCCCCGCCGCCGCGCCCGTGCTCGAGGCGGCGGCCCGCGAGCGCGGCGAGTCGCTCGAGGCGCTGCGGCGCGAGTACGTCGACGAGACCCTGAGCCTGGGCGCGCGCCCTTACGCCGAGACCGACGCGCAGCTCCTGCGCGAGTTCCTCGTCAACGAGGCGGGCTTCGGGTCGGGCGACGTGCGCCTGCTCACGGGGGCGCGCGCCACACGGGTGCAGCTCAAGGCGGCCCTGCGGCAGTTCGCCAAGGCCCGCCGGCCCGACCCGGTGATCCTCTACCTCAACGGCCAGGTCGTCGTCGCCGACGACCCGCGCGCGCCGGGCGACGAGCTGCGCAAGTACTTCCTCCCGTACGACGCCGACCTGGCCACGCTCGAGCAGCTCCGGGCGCGGGGCGACGCGCAGGGCATCCTCGACCATCTCGACCGCACGGCGCTGCCGTTCGAGTGGATCACGGCGACCTTCAACCAGGACGACATCCAGGACCACCGCTACCTGATGAGCCGGGACGTCCTCCTGGTGTTCGACGCCGCGTTCCCCGGACCCCTGGGCCTGCGCTACGCGCCGCGCCACGCCGCGCAGGTGACGAGCGGCTGGACGCCGGCGAGCACGGGCGGCTCGGGCCAGGCGCCGGCGGGCGGCGGCGCGCCGCCCCCGGCCGACGACACGCGCTCGCCGCCGGCGCCGCCGGCCGACGAGCAGCGGGCTCCGGCCCAGCAGCCCCCGGCCCAGCAGCCGCCCGTCGAGCAGCCGGAAGTCGAGCTGCCGGAAGTCGAGCAGCCGCCCGCCGAGCAGCCGCCCGCCGAGCAGCCGCCCGCCGAGCAGCCGCCCGCCGAGCAGCCGCCCGTCGAGCAGCCGCCCGTCGAGCAGCCGCCGGAGCGGCTCCGGCCGCGGCGGGTGGGCGTCCGCCCGCTCGAGCCGACGACGCTGCCGGCGCAGGCCGAGGCCGAGCGCCGCCGGGCCGGCGGCCCGCTCGAGGCGAGGCTCACGGAGGACTTCCTCCAGGCCCTCGCGCGGCCGGGGCGCAAGGTGGTGGTCACGGCGCGCTTCAACGAGCAGCCGCTGGACATCGTGCCGCAGCGCGCCGGGGCGTTCGTCTACCACCTCCTGCGCGGCGCGCGCGACCGCAGCCGCGTCCCGGCGCGCGTGGTGGACGGCCCGGACGGCCGCCTGCTCGTCGTGCCCCTGCGCGCCCTGCTCGACTACGCCCGCGGGCGCATCGAGGACGAGTCGCGCACGCTCAACCGTCCGCAGTCGCTCCTCATGCTGGGCGACAACGACGACCTCGCCGTGATCCAGCGGAGCCAGTGAGCGTGGCGCTCGATCAGGACGAGCTGCGCCTCTTGAGCGAGATCTCGCACAAGCTGGACTACGCCCTCAAGTCGGCGCAGCGCCCGGCCCCGACGGCGCCCGCGGCGAACGGGGCCGCGGGCCACGCCGACCCGCAGCTCCTGCGCGCCCTGCACGCGCTGTGGGTGCCCCAGCCGCTCGACCGCCTGTTCGAGGCGATCATGGACGCCGCGATCGCCGTCACGAAGGCCGAGCGCGGCTTCCTCATGCTCGTCGAGGAGGGGCGCAAGCTGCGCTTCAAGGTGGGCCGGTCGGTCGACCAGCGCACGATCCAGACCGAGGGGGCGACCTCGCGCACGATCATCAAGCAGGTCGTCTCGACCGGCCAGACGTCGCTCGTCGCCGACACGTCGGCGGGCGGCGCGCCCACGTCGTCGAGCATCCAGGGCCTGAAGATGCGCTCGATCCTCTGCGCGCCGATGATCTTCGGCAACCCGCAGTCGGGCGAGGGGCAGGTGGGCGGCGTGATCTACCTCGACGCCCGCGCCCTGGTGCGCACCTTCGACGAGACGAGCCGCGAGCTGCTCGAGGCGCTCGCGGCGCAGGCGGTCTCGGCCATCGGCCTCCAGTCCGACCTCGAGCGCGCGCGCAAGGCGGGCAGCCCCGATGCCGACAAGCTGCAGCAGAACTTCGAGCGTCTGCTCGACGTCGGGCGCTCGATCAGCTCGACCCTCGTGCTCGAGGAGCTGCTCGAGCTGGTCATGGAGAAGGTGCTCGAGGTGACGCGGGCCGACCGCGGCTTCCTCATGCTCATGGAGGAGGGCAACCCCGAGCCCGCGTTCAAGATCGGCCTGGCCTGGAACAAGCAGGATGGGCCCGCCCGGCGCATGCGCAAGCTCACCCAGACCCAGTTCTTCTTCTCGCGCAGCGTCACGCGGCGCGCGCTCGAGGAGAAGCGCTCGGTGATCCTGCAGGACGCGCAGGGCGGCGGCGGCGAGGACGCGTCGATGTCCATCATGCAGATGGAGCTGAACAGCGTCATGGTGTCGCCGCTGATCGAGAAGGGCAACACCCTGGGGCTGATCTACGTCGACTCGAAGATGTCGAACAAGGCCTTCGGCGACAGCGACCTGTCGCTGTTCGAGGCGCTGGCCGGCCAGGCGGCGATCGGGCTGAAGAACGCGCTGCTCTACTCGCAGGTCGCGCAGCAGCAGCGCATGGAGAGCGAGATCCAGATCGCGGCCGAGATGCAGCGCGACCTGTGCCCGAAGGTGCTGCCGCAGATCCACGGCCTCGAGCTCTCGGGCGTCATGGAGCCGGCGCGCGAGGTCGGCGGCGACTACTACGACTTCGTCGAGGACCCGGAGAACCCCGGGCAGGTCCTGTCGATCATCGTCGGCGACGTCTCGGGCAAGGGGCTGGGCGCCGGCATCGTCGCCGTGATGGCCCGCTGCTTCCTGCGCTCGATGCTCGGCGCCTACGGGCCCGAGGACCCCCAGCAGCTCCTGCGCTACCTCAACGCGACCCTCGCCGGCGAGCTCAAGCCCGGCAAGTTCATGACCATGCTGCTCATGGTCTGGGACGGCCGCGCCCAGGCGGTGCGCTACTCGGCCGCGGGCCACGAGAACATCATCGTCTGGCGCGCGGCGACCCGCCGCGCCGAGGTGATCCCCTCGGGCGGCTCGCCGCTGGGCCTCTCGGCCACGACCGACGAGCGGCGGGGGCCGACCGCCAACGTCGAGCTCGGGCTGGGGCCAGGTGATACGCTCGTCCTCTACACGGACGGCGTGACCGAGGCGATGAACCGGGACGATGACGAGTTCACGCTCGAGCGCCTGATCGAGATCGTCAACCGGACCGGCGGCCAGCGGGCCGAGCAGATCCGCGATGCGATCATGGCCGGCGTCGTCGCCTGGCGCGGCGAGCGCGAGGTCTCGGACGACATCACGCTGGTGATCCTGCGGCGGGTCTGACGACCGCCGGGTGGAGGGAGAGACGGTGAGCGAGGGAGCTCCGAGACGGGCGCGGCGGGTCCTGGCCGCGGCCCTCGCGGTCGCGGCCGCGGGCGCGCTGATGGCCGGATGCCGGACGTCGGGCGTGTCGGTGATCGGGTCGACGCGGCCGCTGCGCCCGGGCGGCTTCGAGGTCCTTGGCGACGCCAAGGGCACCTCGTGGAGCGGCTACTTCTACGTGCTGCACCTGATCCCGATCCACTTCGGGCCGCTCGACCCCGCCGGCCGCGCGCGCGACGTCGCGCTCGAGGACCACGCGGGCGCCGACGCGCTGGTGGACGTGGTCATGGACCGGACGATGGTGTTCCTGCCGATCCCGGTGGTGCACGTGGTGCTGACGGTCACGGATGTCGAGGCGCGCGCGGTGCGCACGCTGCCGGAGCCGCCGCCCGCGGCGGGGGAGCGCGGACGATGAGGAGGTCGATCGTGAGGAGGAGCTCGCGCTGGCTGGCGTTCGGGCTGGCGGCGCTGGTGTCGGGGTGCATCACGTCGCCGGTGACGCTGTCGCCGTCGACGACCCCGCTCGTCCCGGGCAGCTACCGCGTGCTCGGCGAGGCGCGAGGCGAGGCGTTCGGGGTCGCGATCCTGGGCATCCCGATCTCGGGCTTCCGGCAGGCGGGCGCGGCCCGCGACGACGCGCTGGCCAGCGCCAGGGCCGACGCCCTGATCAACGTGGCCGGCGACCTGACCACCTTGCACCTGTTCATCGTGACCCTCACCTGGACCACCGTCGAGGGGCAGGCGATCAAGCTGGAGGCCAAGTGAGCGCGCGGAGGCTCGTCGGCCTGGCCCTCGTCGTCGCCCTGGCGCCCGGGTGCATCTCGTGGACGTCGCCGGCCGACCTGACGTCGTCGACGATGCCCCTCGAGCAGGGGGAGTATCGGGTGATCGGCAACCCGGTCACGGGGATGGCCTCGAGCAAGCTCCTCTTCGGCGTGCCGCTGGGCGACACGAACCAGGCCGCCCGCACGGCGCGGCAGAACGCCCTGGCGCAGTCCTCGGGCGCGGATGCCCTGGTCAACGTGTCGATGAGCTACGTGACGACGATCTACTTCGGCTTCCTCACGATCACCCGCACGTGGGTGCGCGGGGAGCCGGTGAAGATCATCCCGCGGGCCGCGGCGCCGACGACCCCCGACACCGCTCAGCCGCCCGGCGGGCAGTGACGCGTTTTCGGTCGCCCGGTGTGTCCGTCGTGCGCGGCGGGCATGGGACGTTGAGTGCAAGTGCAGGCGTCGCCTGAGGCGCCTGCCCGGCACGGCTGTCGCTAAAGGGTCAGGCAAGGTCCAGCGAGGGCCTCGCCATGAAGGTGCCTGATCCCGCCCCGCGCCCGTCGTCGGCGCGGCGTCCCTCGACGCAGACCCCCGCCGCCAAGCCCCCCGCCGACAGGCCCCAGGCGAAGCCCTCCCAGGTGACGCCGGCCGCGAAGGCGGCGAAGCCCCCCGCGCCGACGCCTCCGCCCGGTCCGCCGCCGGGGATCCCCTACGTCAAGCCGGTGAAGCCGCCGGCCGAGGCGAAGCTCGAGCTCGTCGAGCCCGTCGAGACGCTCGCGCGGCCGCGCGGCGGCCACGGCGTCGCCTCCCGCTCGCTCAAGCGCAGCAGCAAGGCCCTCCCCGCCGCCCCCCGGCGCGGGCCCGAGGCCGCGCCGGCGGCCGAGGGCGGCCGCCGCAAGAAGGACCGGGGCGCCCTCGTCCGCCGCGCCCGCGGCAGCGGCCCACCGGTGGGCCTGCTGATCGGGGCGCCGCTCGTCCTCGTCGTCGGGGTCGGCCTGGCGCTCCTGGTCGGCGGGTCGTCGACCCTGCCGCCCGCGCCCCCGCCCCGCGCGGGAGTTAGCCGTCTCGGCGGCCACCCTGGCCCCGCGGACCTCGCCGGTCGACGACATCGCGCTCGGCGGCGGGCCCACCGCCTGCTGGCAGCGGCTGGAGGCGTTGCGCGATAGCGCCCGCGGCGCGGCGGCGAAGAGCAACGACGAGGAGATCTCGCCCGAGGAGGAGGCGCTGTTCCTCAAGCGGAAGCGCGAGCACGACCGCGAGCAGCTCGAGGCCGAGCGGCGCCTGATCGAGGAGCGCGAGGCCCGGGTCGGCGGCGCGCCGGCCGCGCCGCGTGCACCTTCGCCGGTCGCCGACGACGACGCGGAGTAGTGTCGCCCCGCGACCTCCCGCCCTCGCCCGAGGCCCTGGCCCTGCACGCGGCCGCCTGCGCCCGCGGGGCCGCCGGCTACCTCGACCCGGTCACGGGGCTCTACGTCCTCTCGTCCGCCTACCTGCTGCGCCAGGGGCGCTGCTGCGGGCAGGGCTGCCGCCACTGCCCCTGGCCGGCCGACGTGCAGGCGCGCGCGGGTCGGCCCGACCGCCCGGCCTGGCCGCACGCGTAGCCCGCGTCAGCCCACGAGGCCGCCCCCGGCAAGTCGCCGGGGGTCGAGCAGCCGCGCCAGCTCGTCGGGGGGCAGGCCGGTGCGCTCCGCCGCCACCTCGCGCACCGGCCGGCCCTCGGCGTAGGCCGCCTTGGCGACCGCCGCCGCGGCCTCGTAGCCGATGCGCGGGTTGAGCGCCGTGACGAGGATCGGGTTGCGCTCGAGGGCCGCGGCGACGCGCTCGCGGTCGACCGTGAAGCCGGCGATCGCCCGCTCGGCGAGGAGGCGCGCGCCGCCGGCGAGGAGGCGCAGGCTCTCGAGCAGCGCGTGCGCCACGAGCGGCAGCATGGTGTTGAGCTGGAAGCTCCCGGCCTGGCCGGCGACCGTGATCGTCGCGTCGTGGCCGATCACCTGCGCCGAGACCATCAGCACGGCCTCGGGCACGACCGGGTTGACCTTGCCCGGCATGATGCTGCTCCCGGGCTGCAGCGCGCGCAGGCGCAGCTCGCCCAGGCCGGCCAGCGGGCCGCTGTTCGACCAGCGCAGGTCGTTGCTGATCTTCGTCAGCGCGACGGCCAGGGCGCGGAGCTGCCCCGAGAGCTCGACCGCCGTGTCCTGCGTGGCGATGCGCTCGAAGCGGTCGTCGGCCGGGCGGAAGGGCAGGCCGGTGGCCCGCTCGAGGTGGGCGCAGGCGCGCGCGCCCAGCTCGGGGTGGGCGTTGAGGCCGGTGCCCACGGCCGTGCCGCCGAGCGCCAGGGCCAGGAGGCGCGGCCGCGTCGACGCCAGCCGCTCGCGCGCCTGGCGCACCTGCGTGCGCCAGGCCCCCAGCTCCTGCCCGAACGTGAGCGGCACGGCGTCCATGAGGTGCGTGCGCCCCGTCTTGACCACGTCGGCCAGCTCCCGCGCGCGCGCGTCGATCGCGGCCTCCAGCTGGGCCAGCGCCGGCTGCAGCCGCTCCTCCAGCTCGACGGCCGCGGCGACGTGGATCGCGCTGGGGACGACGTCATTGCTGCTCTGGCCGCGGTTGACGTCGTCGTTCGGATGCACCGGGCGCCCGAGGCGCCGTGAGGCCAGGGTCGCCAGCACCTCGTTCATGTTCATGTTCGAGCTGGTGCCCGACCCCGTCTGGAACACGTCGACCGGGAACTGCTCGGCGTGCCCGCCGTCCGCCACCTCCTCGGCCGCCAGGGCGATCGCCTCGGCCAGGTCGGCCGGCTGCTGGCCGAGCTCGGCGTTGGCCCGCGCCGCGGCGGCCTTGATCCGCGCCAGGGCGCGCAGGAACGGCGCCGGCAGGCGCCACCCGCTGACGGGGAAGTTCTCCACGGCGCGCTGGGTCTGCGCCCCCCACAGCGCCCCGGCGGGCACCCGCACCTCGCCCAGGCTGTCGCGCTCGACGCGCGTCTCGGTGGTCTCCATGTGGCGCCTCCGCCGGCATCTGGCCCCCGGCGCGGGCCCGTGTCGAGCGGGGTCCGGCGCGGGGAACGGGGCTCGCCTTGACGCGTGAATAAACAGAAGTAAGTATGCGCTTACTTACTGCGCACTTCAGGCTCGAGAGGACGGCACGATGGATCCGAGGAGCTGGGTCGTGGTGGTGACGCTCGCGCTCGGCGCGGCGGGCGCGGCGCGGGCCGACACGGTGGTGCTGGTGGACGGCCGCACGCTCGTGGGCCGGGCCCTGGTCCGGGCGGACGGCAGCGTGGTGGTCTCGGGGCCCTACGGCCAGACCACGGTCGACCGGTGGGACGTGGTGCGGATCGAGCGCGGCCCCACCCTCGAGGACCGCTTCCAGGCCGAGGCCGCTCGGCATGTCCCCGGCGACCCCGACGGCCTCCTGGCCCTGGCCGAGTGGTGCCACCAGCACGGGCTCGGCGCGCGGGCGCGCCAGCTCGAGGCCGAGGCCGACCGCATCCGCGTCGCGCGCGAGGCCGAGCGGCGCGCGGTCGCCCTGGCGCACCGCCGCGCGCTGGCGGGCGACGACGCCGACCGGATCTACGAGGTGGCCCGCTGGGCCGAGCGCGAGGGCTACGAGCGCGAGGTGATCGAGCGCCTCCTGCGCGAGGCCCTCCTGCACGACCCGCAGCACACGGCCGCCCAGGCGGCGCTCGACCTGCGGCGGCGCGAGGCGGCGATCGAGGCGGCGCGGCGCGAGGCCGAGCGCCAGGCGGCCCTCGCCGCGGCCGACCGGGACCGGGCGGAGCGCGCGCGCGCCGGGCCGACGCGGCGCGGCGGGCGGCCGACGCTCGGCTGGCCGGCGAAGCGCGGGCCGCGAGCGCGCGGCGCAGGCGCTACGCGAGCGCGAGGCGCAGGCCCGCGAGGCGCAGGCCCGCGAGCGCGAGGGCGGAGGCCTGGCGGCGCAGGCCGAGGCCGCGGCCGCCCGCGCTCCTAACGAGGTGTGGCCCTGGTGATCGTGGGCGGCGGCGCGACGCCCCGCCGGCGCGCAGGAACGTCGGGCCCGCCAGCCCGCAGTCGCCGCGCGCAGCACCGCCCAGGCCGCGCCGCCGCGCCAGACCACGCCGCCCCGGACCACGCCGGCCGCCGGCGTGATCCGGGTCCAGGGCGGCGGCGGCGCGATCGCCCGCCCGACGTTCGGGCCCGACCTCGTCTACCCCCGTCGTCGCTGAGTGGTGTGCTCGACGGCTGCGGGCGACGATGCTGGCCGCGGCGGCGCGCGCGCGGGCTCGAAGTAGGTCGCTACGTCGTCGCCCGCACGCCTCGCCGCCGCGGCTCAGCCTCGTCGCCCTCGCCTCACGTGCTGCTCCGATCGAGGCTGGTCACCAGGACTCAGCCGCGAGAGTCGATTGCTTCATCGCTCCGAGCGGAGGTCTCCCATGCGCAGGTCGTCGTGCCTCCTCCTGATCGCGCCGCTGGCCCTCGCCGCCGGCTGCAGCGCGCCGGCGCCCGAGCGCGCGGCCTACGAGCCGCCGCGCGGCAGCTACCTGCGCGCGCCCGACCCCCTGCCGCGCGAGCCGGAGCCCGATCCGGTCCTCGCGGCCTACGGGCGCACCCGGGTGCTCGAGATCGGTGACGTCTGGCCCACCGTCGAGGGCTGGGACGGCGCGCCGCCGGTCGACCGGGGCGACGGCGTCCTGCGCGTGCGCCCGACCGCCGAGCCCTGCTGGCGGCCGACCTGGACGCAGGCCGCCTGCCCGCCGGCGCCGGGCTGGCGGCGCGGTCGCCCGTCCGGCTGGGCGCAGCCGGCGGGCTGGCAGGGGGGCCGGCGCGCGCGCGGCTGGTGAGCAAGAAGCGGCGCAAGGCTCCGGAGACCCGCGCTCGCCTCCCCGCGGCGGAGCGCCGGGCGCAGATCGTCGAGCGCTCGATCGAGGTCTTCGCCGAGCGCGGGCTCACCGGCACGACCTCGGCGGCGCTGGCGAAGGCCTGCGGCGTGAGCGAGGCCCTCCTCTTCCGCCTGTTCGGCGACAAGGAGGGGCTCTTCGCGGCGATCATCCAGCGCGTCGTCGAGCGCGGCGAGGAGGTCTTCCCGGCCGACGCGGCCGAGCAGGGCGACGACGAGGCCTTCTTCCGCCGCATGGCGGGCTACGTCCTGCGCCGCGGCCGCGAGGACCCGGCCTTCGTGCGCCTGCTCCTCTACAGCGCCCTCGAGGGCCACCCGCTGGCGCGGCGCTTCAGCGAGGCGCGCGGCGCCAGGGTCGTGGGCTTCGTCGCCGACCACATCCGGCGCCGCGTCGCCGAGGGCGCCTTCCGGCCGGTCGACGCCGACCTCGTGGCGCGCGGCTTCCTCGGCATGGTCCACCAGGTGAACCTGGCGCGGTACGTCTACCGCGTCCCCGGGCCCGACGGCGACGACGAGGTCATCGCGGCCGAGCTGGCCGCGCTCGCGCTGGGCGGGCTCGTCAGTCGTCGAGCTGCCGCGCCGCCCGGGTCAGCGCCTGCTCGAGCGAGGGCTCGAGGACCGCGCCCTGGACCATGAACCAGGTGGCCGCGTGCAGGGCCGTCAGCCCGGCGAGCGGCAGGAGGCAGCCGCGCCGGCCGCCGCGCTTGCGCCGCCCGAGCGCCAGGAGCGCCACGCCGACCGCCGCCAGGACAGACCCGCGCCGGCGTGCGCGCGGCGCAGGCGCGGGCGTCGTCGGCCGCCGCCGCGACGGCCGGGCCGGGCCTCGGCGGCGACGGCGCGCCACGCAACGCGCAGGTGCCCGGCGCGGGGGCGCGGCGCCTGGTCGAGGCGCCGCAGGTCGAGCGTGGCGACGAGCCCGGGCCGCGCGACCTCGCCCTCGAGCGCCGGCACGACCTTCGTCGCGCGCAGGGCGACGTCGCCGCCGGGCCGCAGGAGGACGGCGCTGAAGCTCGCCGGGGGAGCGCCGGGCGCCGGCGTCAGGTCGGCGCGGGCCAGGAGCAGCCGGCGCGCGAGGTCGTCGCCGCCGGCGACGCCGAGGTCGCCCAGCAGGAGCACGGGCGGCCGGGCGCGGTCGAAGGGCTGCGCCGGCGGGCGCGCGCCGTGGTCGCCCACGGCGTCGGCCGCCTCGAGCGCCTGGCAGCGCCGGTGGGGCTCGTGCTCGGTCAGGTGCGTCGTGGCCACGACGAGGCGCCCGACGGGCGTGTCGACGCCCAGGCGCGCCACGCCCTTGCCGGCCCAGCCGTCCTGGCGCCACGGCGGGCCGGAGAGGGTGAACGCGGCGAAGTCCTCGCGGGCGATCGGCCAGCGCGCGGCGACGACGAGGCGCGCGGGGAGCCGCCGCGCGTGGGTCAGCCCGGCGGCGGCGAGGGCCGGCAGGAGCCGCTCGGCGAGGGCCTCGTCGACCTCCTGCAGGCACACGAGGTCCGGCCGCAGGGCCACGAGCGCGGCGCCGAGCCGCGCCGCGCGGGCGGCCCCGGAGTCGTCCCCGGAGTCGGCGCGCGCCGGGCGGGCGTTCAGCGTGACCACGCGCGCCTCGAGCCGATCGGCGCCGCGGGCCGCGCCGGCCGCGGCCACGACGACGACCAGGGCCAGCGCGGCGCGGGGCACGGGGCCTACCGGATGAACCGCTTGCCGGTGATCACCCAGTCCTCGGACGGGCGGGCGGTCCCGCGGCCGGTGATCGCGAAGTCGAGCTCCACGCGCGGCACGGCGCTGCTGCGCAGGACCACGCGCAGGTAGGCCAGCGCCGGGCCCTTGTGGATCCAGCGCGCGTCGTCGACGACGAGGTCCTCGGTGTCGCGCCGGTAATAGGCGGAGACCTGCTCGCGCGAGTTCTCCTCCAGCTCGCGCTCGAGGTCGTTCTTGAGCCAGCCGCCGAGCACCTGCTCGAGCACGGTCACGTCGCCCGTGCGCCAGGCCCAGGCGTAGGTCTGCCAGGCCGCCTCGGGCGTCGTGCGGTCGGGGTAGATCTCCGGCCGCTCGGGCTGGCCCGTGGGCACGGCCGAGCAGCCAGCCAGGGCGACGACGACCGCGGCGGCGGCGAGCGCCCTCACGCGACCGCCTCGGCCACGGCCTCGTCGAGGTCGCGCCCGGCGAGCAGCCGGAACACCTCGCGGTAGCGCGCGGCCGTCTCCTCGACGACCTGCGCCGGCAGCCCCGGCGCCTCGGGCGCGTCCATCGCCCCGGGCGGCAGCGTCCTGAGGTGGTCGCGCACGAGCTGCTTGTCCCAGGGGACCGGCCGCTCGCCCGGCCGGTGCTCGCTGGCCTTGAAGAAGCGGCTCGAGTCGGGGGTCAGCGCCTCGTCGCAGAGGACGAGCCGTCCGTCGACATGGCCCAGCTCGAACTTCGTGTCGCACAGGAGGAGGCCCCGCGCGGCGCACCGCGCGCTGGCCGCGGCGAAGAGCTCGAGCGAGCGGTCGCGCAGCGCGGTCGCCAGCCCCTCGCCGACGCGCTCGACGAGCGCCGGCCAGGTGAGCGGCTCGTCGTGCCCGGCGGCCGCCTTGGTCGTCGGCGTGAAGATCGGCGCCGGCAGCCGCCCGCCGATCGGGATCCCCGGCGGCAGGGCCACGCCCTGGATCGCGCCGTCGCGCCGGTAGGCCTCCTCGACCGAGCCGGCGAGGTAGCCGCGCACGACGCACTCGACCGGCACCACCTGCGCGCGGCGCACGAGCATGGCCCGGCCGCCGAGGCCCCGCGCCACCGCGGCGAGCGCCGGCGGCATGTCGCGCGCGCGCTCGGTGACCATGTGGTTCGGCACCACGCCCGCCAGCTCGCGGAACCAGAAGGCCGAGGTCTGCGTGAGGACGGCGCCCTTGCCCGGGATCGGCGAGGCGAGGATCCGGTCGAAGGCGGAGAGCCGGTCGGTGGCCACGAACAGCAGGTGGCGGTCGTCGACGGCGTAGACGTCGCGCACCTTGCCGCGGTGAAGCCGCTCGAGGCCCGGCAGGGCCGTCTCGGTGATCGCGTCGGTGGGCAC
This sequence comes from Planctomycetota bacterium, assembly GCA_019636275.1. GTDB lineage: Bacteria > Planctomycetota > J058 > J058 > J058 > JAMLIC01. The sequence continues at coordinate 20,915 of JAHBXY010000112.1, forward strand.
GAGGGACGCCTCCCAGGGGCGCCGATCTTCGCACGCGCCTGCGCGCCGCGGGGCGTCGGGGACGCGCGCGCCTACCTGGGCCCGCGCAGGCGCTCGATGTCCTCGAGCGTCCAGCGGCGGCGCCCGCCGCGGCGGCCGATCGGGCCCGGGCGCAGGGCCTCGGGCACGTCGAGGCGCGAGATCGCCGCCAGCGCGAGCGCCAGGGCGTCGGCCGCGTCGTGCGGCGGCACGGCGTCGTCGGCCGCGGCGCCGAGCACGCGCAGGACGGCGGCGCGCACGGCGTCCTTGCTGGCCTGCCCGTGGCCGGCGACGACCTTCTTCACCAGCGCCGGCGTGAGCTCGTGCACGGGGCGCCCCGAGAGCTCGGCCGCGAGCACGCACACGGCGCGGGCCTCGCCCAGCTTGATCGCGCTGCGCACGTTCAGCCCGGCGAAGGCCTCCTCGACGACGACCGCCGTGGGCGCGTGCGCGCGCAGGACCTCGAGCAGCCCCTCGTGGATCGTGCGCAGGCGGGCCGGGAAGCTGGCGTCCGCCCGCGGGCGCAGCGTGCCCCAGGCGACGAGGCGCAAGGCGCCCTGGCGCGTGCGCTCGACCACGCCCCAGCCGGCGACGCGGCTCCCGGGGTCGACGCCGAGCATGCGGATCACGAGGGCTCCCGGAGGACGTCGGTCGCGCGGCGCACGCGCGCCACCTTACGGGGGCGCGGGCCCACGCTCCAGTCCGTATCCTCGCGGGGCGTGCCCCGGACGGTCGAGTGCCCCGCCTGCCGGCAGCCCGTCACGACCTCGGCGGCCCCCGGTCAGGCCACGAGGTGCAAGCGCTGCGGCGAGGAGGTCCGCGTCCCCCTGCGGGAGGTCAGCCACGCGCGGCGCGAGGTCACGTGCGCCGGCTGTGGCGAGACCCAGGAGACGACCACGCCGCCCGGCAAGCGCACGCGCTGCCGCGCGTGCGGCGGCGAGGTCCGGGTGCCGCTCCCGCCGCCGCCCGCGCAGGTGCCCCGTCGTGGGTCACGGCGTGCGGGGCGCCGGGCTCTCGTGCCCCGAGTGCCCGGTCCTCGTCGGCCCTCGTCCGTCCGGCGTGCGGAGAGCTGGGGATCACGAGGACCGCCGCCGACCTGGGCCGCGACCTGGGCCGCGCAGGCGGGGCGTTCGTCCTGTTCGTCGGCCTGTGCGGGCTGGCCCTCGCGCTCCAGGCGACGAGCTTCACGGGCGTGCTCGTGTTCCTGGCCATGGTGATCGCGGGGGCCACCGCGCTGTTCGGCCGGCGCCGTGGCCCGCCAGGGAGTCGAGTCGGCGGCGAGACCTGACCGGCTCCGAAGAGCACGCGCTGGGTGCTCGACCTTCCGGCGAGCGTCGGCGGGTGACGCGGAGACAACGTCACGTCGCGCTTACAGGCGAAACGCTTCTGTTGCGGTCAAACCGACGTCGCTGTTGACGGCCGTCGCTCGGCGCGAACCGAATTCAAGACGCTGCAGGGGAACAAGTTCAGTGTTGCTGGTGCGCCGTCAACGGCTCCGGGTTTGCGCGGGCCCCCCGCAGCGCGGCCGATCGGCCCCGCCGAGGAGGAAGCATGACGGTCGCGACGAGGTCCGGCGGTGTGGTGGTCGAGTGCGGGCAGTGCGGCAAGCGCGGGCGCGTGTCCGCCGGGGCCAGGCGGGTGCGTTGCACCGGATGCGGTGAGTCGTTGAGCGTCGAGCGCGCCCCGGCGCCTGCCGTCGCGCGCCCGGTCGCGCGCGAGTCCGACCGCGACGCCCGCCGCCGTGACGCGCCCGGCCGTGACGCGCCCGGCCGCGACGCACCCGGCCGCGATGCCGTGGACCACGAGCGGCACGTGCGTGCGATCGCCGTGTGGTACCGGATCATCGGGCTGCTCCTGATCGTCGCCACGCTGCTCGTGGGCGCCCCGGCGTTCTTCGGCGGCGGCGCGGCGCTCGCGCTCGCCCTGCCGGCGATGCTCGTGGGCGGCCTCGGCGCCGCGCACGTCGCGCTGGGTCAGGGGCTCTTCACCTACCGGCCGTGGGCGCGCGTCGTCGCCCTGGCGCTGCTCGGGCTCGGCTCGCTGGCCACGCTCGTCAACCTCGCGCAAGGCCAGGTGCTCGGCGGGCTGATCGGGCTGGCCTGGAACGGCGCCGTCGCCTGGGCGCTCGCCTGCCCGGCGGGGGTCACGATCTTCACCCCCGCCTACGCCCTCGCCGTCGAGCGCACGCCCGACGCGCGCGTCGCCTGGTGGACGAGTCCGTTCTTCTTCCTGCCGGCGGCGCTCCTCGGGCTCGTGCTGCTCTTCGCCCTCGGCGCCGCCGGCGCGCTCCTGCGCTGAGCCTCAGGCGAGGGCGACCTCGCGCGCGCCGAGGAACGCGCGCAGGCGCTCGGCCTCGTCGGCGAGCGCCCCGCGGAAGGCCGCCCCGCGCGGCCGCGCGCCGACGAACCCCACGTCGAGGGCCAGCGCCTGGCCCTCGACGCGCGCGTTGGCCCAGCCGACGACGCGGTCGCCCCACAGGAGCGGCAGGGCGTAGTAGCCGCGGACCCGGCGCGCGGCCGGCGTGTAGGCCTCGAAGCGGTAGGCCCAGCCCCACAGGTGCTCGAACCGGGCCCGGTCCCACACGAGCGGGTCGAACGGGGCCAGGAGCCGCACCTCCCGCGGCGCGTCCGCCGGGGCCGCGTCCGCCGGGAGCAGGTAGCCCCGGCCGTCGACCTCGACCCGCCGCAGGGCGCCCTCGGCCAGGAGCGCCGCCAGCGCGTCGGGCGCGCCCGGGCGGCGCCGGCGCAGGCGCGTCGCCAGCGAGCGCAGGGCGCGCTCGGGGGCGGGGCCCAGGACCGAGGCGGCCGCCAGGACGAGCGCGCGCAGGCCGTCGACGCCCAGGCCGTCGTCGCTCAGGCCGTCGACGCCCGGGCGGTCGTGGGTCGCCGCGGGCGCGTAGACGCGCACGCCGGCCTCGCGGGCGATCACGCGCAGGAGCCCGCGGCCGTGGAGCCGCTCGAGGGCCATCGTCGACGCCCGCGAGCGCCCGCCCCAGGCGTTGGTCCGGCGCGCGCGCCCCAGCGTGGCCTCGAGGTCGCGCGGGTGGGCGCGGCCGAGCGCGCGCACGGCGTCGAGCGTCCTCCGCTCGATCGTCGTCAGCCCGGCCGCCCGCGGCGGGTGCGCCGCCCGCCACAGCGGCCGGGCGAGGAAGCCGTAGGCGTAGAGGAAGCCCTCCTCCACCTCGAGCGCCGGATACTCGCGCTCGAGGTCGCCCGCGCGGTAGCCCGGCACGCGGTGGCGCAGGATCAGGTCCTGCGCGCAGGCGGGCGCCTTGATCGGGTCGGCCTGGACGAAGCCGGCCCGCGCGAGCGCCGCCGCCAGCGTCGGGCTGGGCGCCAGCGCGCGCGTGACGGCCAGGGCGCGGAGGTCCGCCAGGCGCACGCTACCGCTCGTCGTCGTCCTGCTCGTCCTCGTCGTCGCGCCCGAGCGTCCGCAGGAGCACGTCGCGCACGACCTCCTGGTCGAGCAGGTGGGCCAGGTCGCGCACGTTGGCCGTCGGGCTCTCGTCGATCCACCGCGAGCTCTCGGCCAGCGCGCCCATGCCCTCGAGCCGCTTGGCCATGCCGCCGCTCTTGCGGGCCACGCTCTGGCGCGAGCGCAGGACGACCTTGATCGGCACCTCGCGCCACGGCAGGGCCCGGCGCAGCTGGTTCTTCAGGTAGCGCACCCAGTTCTGCTGGAAGAGCTCCGGCTCGTTGACGAACAGGAGCACCGTCACCGGGTTCGTCGCCACCTGCGTGCCGAAGTAGACCTTCCCCTGCCGCCCGCGCACGTCCCGCGGCCGGCGCCGCTCGAGGGCCCGGGCCAGGGCGCGGTTGAGCGAGCCCGTGGTCACGCGCACGAGCGACTGCTTGAACAGGTCGAAGCCCAGCTTGATCGGCGCGCGCGCGTGCAGCCCTTCCTTGGCCGAGATCGCCACGACCGGCGCGTGCTCGATGCCCGGCAGGGCCTTCTTCACGTAGTCGGCGTACTGGTCGATCGTCATGCGCTCCTCGACCAGGTCCCACTTGTTGGCCACGATCACGCAGGCCTTGTGCTCCCGCTCGATCGTGCCGGCGAGCTGCTTGTCGACCATGCCGACGCGCTCGAGGGCGTCGAGGACGAGGAAGGCCACGTCGCAGCGCTTGACCGCCTCGAGCGCGCGCCCGTGCGAGATGATCTCGATGTGGTCGTCGAAGCGGCCGCGCTTGCGCAGGCCGGCCGTGTCGATCAGCACCACCGGCCGGCCGTCGACCTCGGTGCGCACGTCGACCGAGTCGCGCGTCGTGCCGGCCTTCTCCGAGACGATCACCCGCTGCTCGCCCAGGATCTGGTTCACGTAGGTCGACTTGCCCACGTTGCGCCGGCCGACGATCGCCAGGCGCAGGACGCGCTCCGGGGCCGGCGCCGCCGGCGCCTCGTCGGGCAGGGCCGCGTCGGCCTCGGCGTCGAGCGCGTCGGCGCCCGGGTCGGGCTCGTCGAGGTCGTCGGGGTCGAGGTCGCCGAGGAGCGTCCCGCCATCGTCGTCGGCCTCGCCCTCGTCGCTCGCCTCCTCGTCCTCGCCTTCGTCGGCATCGCCCTCGCCTGCGTCAGCCTCGTCAGCCTCGTCAGCCTCGTCAGCCGCGGCCTCGACGGCCGGCAAGAGCTGGCCGAGCGCCTCCAGCAGGTCCCAGCGGCCGAAGCCCTCCTGCGCCGAGGTGCACACGATCTCGCCCGGGATCCCCAGGGCGTAGAACTCGGCCGCCGTGACCTCGAGGTCGCGTGTGTCGGCCTTGTTGGCCACGAGGAGCGTGGGCTTGCCCAGCTTGAGCACGCGCCGGGCGATCTTCTGGTCGAGCGCCGTGAGGCCGGCCCGCGCGTCGACGACGAGCAGGATCATGTCGGCGTACTCGATCGCCAGGTCGATCTGCCGGTTGACCTCCTTGTCGTGCGGGTCGCCCGTGCCGCCGAGCCCGCCCATGTCGCACAGCTCGAACGTGCGCCCGTCCTCGAGGCGCACGAGGGCGGCGATCCGGTCGCGCGTGGTGCCGGCCGTCGGCTCGGTGATCGCGAGCCGGTGGCCGAGGAGGCGGTTGAAGAGCGTCGACTTGCCGACGTTGGGCCGGCCGACGATCGCCACGAACGGGTAGCGGACGCTCCCGTCCGAGATCTCGGGCGACGGCGGCTTGAGGCGGCGACGGCCTTTGCGAGCCATGGCGCGCCCTCCTTGCAGAAGGTGGTTTCCCCGATTCTACCCGCGACCCGGGGGGAGCTACCCCGCGACCCTGGCGAGCCGCGGCGGGGCGGCCGCCCGCTCGGTCCGCTCGAGCCACCAGGCGCCGGCGAGCAGGCAGAGGCCCAGCCCGGCCAGGCCCGGGGCGAGCGACGCCGGCGCGCCGGGGCGGCGCAACGCGTCGAGGCGCGCGGCGAGGTCGTCGGGGAGGGCTCGCGCCGGTGCGGGCGCGTCGAGGGCCGTCGCTGGCGCGGCCACGGTGCCGAGGAGCGGCCGGCCGTGGGCGTCGTCGAGCACGCCCACCTGCAGGGGGGTGCGCGCCTCGCCCGCGGGCCCCGTCCAGGGGAGCCCGGCCGGATGCGCCTCGAGCGCGCCCGCGCCGCGCGGCGCCGCCAGGGCCAGGAGCTCGCCCCAGAACAGCGGGAAGGCGTCGTGGCGCGGCCACGTCGTCGTCTCGGGCGGCGCGGTCACGGCCACGACGAGCTCGCGCCCGGCCCCGCGCACGGCGACGAGCGGCGCCCCGCCGACGACGAGGAGCGGCGCCGGCCGGCCGAGCGCCGGATCGAGCGGGCCGAGCCCCTCGACCTGGAACGGGGCCGCGGCGACCTCGGCCAGCGTGTGGCGGAACCCGGGATGGTCGAGCGGCGCCGCCGCCCCGCCGGGCAGGCGGCCCACCCGCGGCAGGGCCGGCGCGACGATCGCCAGGGCCGTGCGCGGCGGGACGGCCGGGAGCGCCGGGGCGACGACCAGGTCGAACGCCTCGCCCGCGCGCGGCACGGCGTCGAGCGCCGCCTGCGGCAGGTCGGTGACGGTCGTGCCCGGGACGGCCAGGAGGGCGCGGCGCACGGCCGGACCCGGCTCGCCGACGACGGCCACGCGCCGGCGGGGTGGCGCCGCCACGGCGAAGGCGCGGTCGTTGGTGGGCAGGGCGTCCTCGCCCTCGAGCGCGGCGCTGGCCGTGACCGCCTCGGCCGGCAGCCCCGGCCACGTCGCGCGCGCCAGGCCGCGCGCCGGCAGCGTCACCTCGATCACGCCGTGCGCCTCGCCCCCCCGAGCGTCGACGGCGGCGAAGCGCACGCGGACCGGCCCGGGCGCGCCGCGCGAGGCGAGCGTCGCGTGGAGCGCGCCGTCGTCGCCGCGCGCCAGGGCCACGACCGCCCGGTCGGGCCGCGCCTCGCCCGAGACGGCCACGAGCGCCGGGCCGTCGAGCGCCCGGTCGGTGGCCACGAGCACCGGCCCGCCGGGTGGGGTCAGGCGCGCGAGCACGGGCTCGAGGTCGGCCTCGGCCGCCGTCGGCCGCGCGGCGCGGGCGGCGTGCCGCCCGGTTCGCCCGGCACGAGGTGCACGCGCGCGCGGTCGTCGGGGCCCAGCGCGTCGACGGCGCGGCGCAGGTGGCGCCGGTGGTGCTCGAGGCGCGTCGCGCCGTCGGCCTCGACGACCCCCGAGGTCACGCCGCGGTCGAGGACCAGATCGACGACGAGCGGGCCCGCCGCCGGGCGCGGCCCGCGCGGACCCGCCGCCGCCAGGCCGAGGGACAGGGCCGCCAGCGCGACGACGACGAAGCGCGCCCCGAGGCGCCGGCGCCGCGCGCGCGCCTCCGCCTCGACCTCGGGCGTGGTCGAGAACAGCCCGACGTCGGCCACGACGACGCGCACCGGCCGCTGGCGCCAGCGCTCGAGGAGCCACAGGAGCAGCACGGCCAGCGGGCCGATCGGGAGCAGGGCGGGGTGGGCGAACGCGTCCACGGAGGGCGACGCTAGCACGGCGGGGCGTTGCCGTCTGGCGCCGGTCGTTGCAACCACGGAGCTACTTCAACGTCCTGATCACGACCGCCGTCGACATCGACCGCCTCACGCTCGGCGCGTCGATCCCCGCCGACTTCGGGCCGAAGGGGGCCAACGCCACCCACCTCTACGTGGGGGAGGTGGACGTCGCCGCGCCCGAGTCGAGCGCCGGCACGGCCCTGCGGCAACTCCTGGAGGGGATCACGCTCACGGACCTCCCCGCGGACTCGACCGTCTTCCTGACGATCCACGTCCACTACGGCCTGAAGCGCCTCCCGAGCGAGGGCTACCTGCCCCGCGACTACGACTTCCGCGCCGCCGCCGTGGCCGAGATCGGCGCGGCGGAGTTCGGCGCCAGCTCGACCGCGACCGCCACGGGCGTCCGCAAGCGCTGAGGCGAGGCCGGACGGACCACGAAGCGACGGACGCGGCGGGCGAACCCCCGCCGCGTCGTCATGTACGTGCCGCTCGCCGTCGGTGCGTTTCAGCCCGTCGCGCCGATCGAGCGATTCTCGTGCACTCCATGTTCGTCTCGTCGCCTTGAAATGAACAACTTGCGCCGTGGCCTGAGGCTTGCACTGGAGAGACGTATCGAGAGAAGGGTCACGAAAAGAGTCGAGGCGCCATGCGATCCGGGATCGTCATCTTCTCCCTGCTCCTCCTCGGCGCCGCCCCTGCGTTCGCCCAGGGCAAGCCGCCGACCACCTGGGTCCCGGCGAACCCGAACTTCTACAAGCGCGGGCGCACCCAGCCGATCCGCTACGTCGTGATCCACACGATCGAGGGCTCCGCCGGCAGCGGGATCAACACGTTCCGCCACGGCCGCCGCAAGGTCAGCGCCCACTACATCATCGACTTCGACGGCAAGCTCACCCAGATGGTGAAGGACCAGGACACGGCCTGGCACGCCGGGCGGATCAACGGCCAGAGCATCGGCCTCGAGCACGCGGGCTGGGCCGGGCGCAACAAGTGGACGATGGCCCAGTACCGCGCCTCGGCGCGGCTCACGCGCTGGCTGTGCGACACCTACCGCATTCCCATCGACCGCCGCCACATCATCGGCCACGTCGAGGCCCCCGGCGCCACGCACACCGACCCGGGTCGCTACTTCGACTGGAACCTCTACCTGCGCCTGGTGCGCGAGGGCGGCGGAGCCAGCACCCCGACGTCCGCTCCGACGACGTCCGCTCCGACGACGTCGACGCCGTCGACGTCCACGCCGCCGACCTCGTCCCCCGCCCCGAGCCCGACGCCGTCGACGACCCCGACGACCGCCGCCCTGGCCCTTCAGCCCCTGCGGCCCGCCCCCGGCGAGGTCCTGGGCACCGACGACGTCGCGGCCGACCTCTCCGGCCTGACGACCGAGTGGGGCACGCTCGGGCGCGAGCAGCGCGGCTTCCGCGTCCTGGTCGAGGAGGTCGGCGGCGCCTTGCGCTACGACTCCGGCTTCGTCGCCGGGGGCGCCACGCGGCACCGGGTGACCGCGCGCCTGCGCCACGGCGCCACCTACCGCTGGCAGGTGCTCGGGTGGGATGGGCAGGCGACGACGAGCTCGGCCTGGGTCGCGTTCCGCACCGACTTCGCCCGCGGGCAGCTCACCGTCCTCAGCCCGACCGGCGGGGCCGTGGTCGAGAGCACGCCGGCCCTGCGCTGGAGCTCGGACAAGCCGCAGGTGAGCTATCGCGTGTGGATCGACGACGACGCCGACCACGCGCGGATCTGGAGCGACAGCAAGGAGCTCAACGGCGCCAAGGGGCTGCACTACGTGCGCTCGCGCCTGCAGCCGAACCGGACCTACTACTGGCGCGTCATGTCCTACGACGGGCGCGGCAACCAGACGATCAGCGGGTGGCACGCCTTCCGCACGTCGAGCGACTACGTCCACACGGCGGGGGACGGCGCGCTCAACGTCGTCGCGCTGAGCCCGAAGGGCGGCGTGCGCGTGCGGCCCGGCGAGCGGCCGACGCTGCGCTGGGCCTACCACTCGACCGAGGGCCGCGACCAGGTGGCCTTCCAGGTGCAGATCGACGACATGGTCGCCGACGGCCGGCTCCTCGTGGACGAGCGCTACGCGGGCGACCACGTGGGCTACCGGCCCGCGGTCGAGCTGCCGCCCGGCACCTACCGCTGGCGCGTGCGGGTGTGGGACGGCCGCCTGGGCAAGGGCACCGACTGGAACGTGTTCGTCGTCCCGGGCCCCGCGACGAGCGGCCTCACCTCGGCGATCGAGGGTAACTGAGCGCAGGCCGACGCACGCGCCAGGTGGTGAGCGCGGCGTCGAGCAGCGCGGCCGCCAGCGCGAGCAGGGCGGCGAGGGGCGC
>JAHBXY010000113.1 GCA_019636275.1 Planctomycetota bacterium
GCGCCAGGGATCCGCACCCGAGCGTCGGGCACGCCGGCAGCTCGAGCTGGCACGCGTCGTGGTCGAGGTCGCGGCGGCGGCGCGGCAGGCCGACGCCCTCGGCCGGCGCCAGCGCGCGCTCTCGGCGCTCCTCGGCGACGCGCACCTGCTCGACCTCCCCGACCAGCGGCAGGAGGTCGAGGCGCTCGAGGCGCGCCTCGCGGCGGCGAGGGCCGCCGCGGCCGAGGTCGAGCGGGCGGCCGACGACCGCGCGCTCGTCGAGCAGCGCCTCGACGTCCTCCGCGCGCCGCCGCCCTCCGAGGAGGCGCTGGTCGCCCTGCGGGCGGAGCTCGAGCGGCTGGCCGCCGAGCGCGACGAGGCCTGGCGGGTGGTCGCGGCGCTCGACCACGTCGACCAGCACCGGGCCGCGCTGGCCTGGACCGACGCCGCGGCCGCGCTGCTCGAGCGGCGCGCGCTCGCGCCGGCCCTGCAGGAGCAGCTCGACCGGGCGGTCGCCGACCTCGCGGCCGCCGAGGCGCGCGTCGACCGCGCCGACGCCGACCTGGAGGCGGCGACCGAGCGCCTGGGCAAGGCGCAGGCGGCGCTCGACGCGCTCGACGCCACGATCGCCCGGGCCCGCGACGACCGCGCGCGCGAGGAGGTCGCCGACGCGAGCGACGAGGCGCTGGCGCGGGCGGTCCAGCGCGTCGACGACCTCACGGCGCGGGCGGCGGCGCTCGAGCGGCTGGCGCGCGAGCGCGCCGACGACGTGATCCGCCACGAGGAGCGGCTGTCGCTCGCCCGGGCGCAGCTCGACGACGCCGAGCGGCGCGCCGGGGACGAGGAGGCGCTGTGGCGGCCCGCGCACGAGCGCTGGGAGCGGCTGCGGGCGCAGGCCGAGGCGCAGGGCCTGCTCGCGGCGGCGACCACGCGCGCCTTCCAGGAGGCGTTCGGCGGCCAGGGCAGCCCCAACGCGTGGAACATGGCCCAGCGCGAGCTGGCCGTGCTCCTCGAGCGCCTGGGCGCGGCGCGGGGCGGCGAGGCGCTGCGCGTGCAGCTCGTCGGCTGGCTGGAGGCGGACGAGGGCCGGCGCGCCGAGGCCTACCTGCAGGCCTGGCTCGAGCTGCGCGGCTGGCTCCTGCAGCGGATCCCGGCCCAGTTCGCCGAGGTCGACGAGCCGCTCGAGGCGCTGGCGCGGCTGCGCGACCACCTCCTGCGCCTCCGCGAGCGGCTCGAGCACCAGGAGCGCACGCTGCGCGGGCAGTCGGAGGACGTGGCCCGGAGCATCGACAGCCAGATCCGCAAGGCGCGCACGATGGTCGGCCGGCTCAACGACGAGCTGTCGACCGTGCGCTTCGGCAGCGTGCGGGGGGTCAAGATCCGCGTCGAGCAGGAGCAGCGCATGGAGCGCCTCCTCGACGCCCTGCGCAGCGGCGCCGCGCAGCAGGTGCTGTTCCAGACCGACCTGCCGATCGAGGCGGCGCTCGAGGAGCTGTTCCGGCGCCACGGCGGCGGTCGCACGGGCGGTCAGCGCCTGCTCGACTACCGCGAATACCTGGACCTGCGCGTCGAGGTCCAGCGGCAGGACCGCCCCGACTGGGAGGCCGCAAACCCGACGCGGCTCTCCACGGGCGAGGCGATCGGCGTGGGCGCGGCCGTGATGATGGTCGTGCTCACGGCCTGGGAGCGCGACGCCAACCTGCTGCGCGGCAAGCGGTCGCAGGGCACGCTGCGGCTCCTGTTCCTCGACGAGGCGACGCGCCTGTCGCAGGACAACCTGGTCGTCCTGTTCGAGCTGTGCCGGACGCTCGAGCTGCAGCTGATCATCGCCGCGCCGGAGGTGGCGCACGGCGGCGGCAACACGACCTACCGCCTGGTGCGGCGGGTGATCGAGGGCCGCGAGGACGTCCTGGTGACCGGGCGGCGGCTGGTGGCGAGCGCGGGCGCGTGAGCCTCTGGGCGCGCGACGCGGGCCGGCTCGCCCTGGCGGAGCTGTGGCGCGCGGGGAGCCTCCGGCGGCGCCTCTCGCAGGCGGACGCCTTCGACGAGCTGGCCCGCCTCCCCTGGACGCGGCGCACGTCGCGGCGCGACGAGCTGGCCCTCGACCCGGTCCACCGCGCGGCCCTCGAGACCCTCCTCGACCGGGCGTGGCCGGGGTGGCGCGACGAGGTGGCGCGGCTGGAGGCCGTGGGCCTGCCCGTCGACGAGCGCGGCTGGCGGCGCCTGGGCGACCTCGAGCGGCAGGGCGCGCTCCCGCCGCTCCCCGGGCGGCTGAACGTCCGCACGGCCACGGCCGCGGTCGCGCCGCACTCGAAGGCCGCGCTGAGCGAGGCCCGCCTCGAGGGGCTGAGCGACGTCGACCTGACGCGCGACGGCGTCGTGCGCCTGCGCCCGAGCCCGGGCCTCTCGCTCGTCCGGGGCGGGCTGTCGCTCGCCGCCGACGACGTGGCGACGGTGCTCGGCGAGGTCACGATCTCCGAGCGCGCGTTTCGCGACGGGACGCGGCTCGCGGGCGAGCCCCCGCGCGCGCTGCTGCTCGTCGAGAACAAGGGCACCTTCGTCGACCTGCGCCCGCCCGCGGGCTGGCTCGTGGCGCACGTCCCCGGCTGGGACACGGCCAGCGTGCGCGACCTGCTCGAGCAGCTCCCGGGCGTGCCGGTGGTCCACTTCGGCGACCTGGACCCCAACGGCGTGCGGATCGTCCGCCACCTGCGCGCGCTCTGCCCGGGCCTGCGCTGGGCCGTCCCCGGCTTCTGGGCCGAGCACGTCCCCGGGCGCGCGCTCGCGCAGCCCTGGCCCGACGACCTCGACCTGGGCGACGCGCCGGCGCTCGTGCGCGACCTCGCCGCCCGGGGGCTGTGGCTGGAGCAGGAGCTGCTCGCGCTCGACCCACGGCTCGAGGCCGCGCTGTCGGCGCTCGTCCCGTCCACCGAAGCCTGACGGGCGCGCTACGGCCTGCGTCCCCGCACGGCCGTGTCCCAGGGCAGGACGCGCACGTCCTCGAGGCCGGCCGCTTCGAACCAGCCGACGACCTCGTCGGGCGTGTGCGTGCCGTGGTACCAGGGGCTGTAGGCGTCGAACGTGTCGAGGACGTCGTTGTCGAGGCCGAGGCCCTGGTCGCTGATCGGGAAGAGCTGCAGGGCGTACTGCACGAGGACGCGGCGCCGGTGGCGGCGCGCGAAGGGCACGAACCAGCGGCACCAGCGATGGAAGCGCGCGGGCGGGAGGCGGCGGGTGAAGGGGATCCAGGCGTTGCGCTGCAGGTAGGCGCCCTCGTGCGGGTAGACCCACACGCAGATCGTCCCGCCCGGTCGCAGGAGGGGCACCAGCCGCTCGAAGTGGGCGCGCGTGTCGGACGTGTGGTGCAGGACGCCGATGCTCACCACGAGGTCGAACGTCGCCGGCGCGAAGGGCAGGCGGCCGATGTCGGCCTGCACGACCGAGGCGTTGGCGTGCGCGCGCAGGTTGTCGCGGGCGGCCTCGACGGCGAGGCTCAGGTCGACGCCGACGACGCGCGCGGCGCCCCAGCGGGCCATGAGGTCCGAGAAGCGGCCGGCGCCCACCCCTGCGTCGAGGACCACCTTGCCGCGGACGTCCTCGGGCGAGAGGCCGGTCTTGGCGCGCAGGATCTCCTCGGACCAGCCGGCGCCGGTGCGCGCGTCGAGCTGGGTCGTCGGGTGGGTGTTCCACTCGAAGCTGAACGAGCCCACGTAGGCGTCGTCGGGGACGAAGCGCGGGACGCCGCGCACGATCGGCCAGCGGCGCCCGTCGGGCGCCACGTAGGCGTCGCCGTCACGGCGCAGGGGGGCGCCGGTCTCGGGGCAACGCAGGAGGTCGTCGAGCGCCTCAGCCACGGACGGCGAACTCGTAGCGGCGGCCGTTCGTGCGCGGGTCGGAGTCGTCGGAGGCGGAGAAGACGACGCGCCCGAGCCAGTGCGAGTAGCGCCCGCCGCCCTGCGCCCGCACCTGCTCGTGCGCGCTGTGGCCCGGGCCCAGCGGTCTGCCGTCCTCGAGCACGACCAGGCGCGAGTGGCTCTCGGCGTCGGACGGCTCGCCCAGGAGGAGCGGAAGGTCGGCGACGAAGGCGCGACCGCCGACCGGACGGATGCGCGTCAGCGGACCCGCCGTGCGCCCGACCAGGCGGCCGAGGCTGACCTGGGCGGCGCGAGCGGCTAGGAGCGGGAGGGGCACCGAGGGCCGCAGGCGGCCGCGCAGGCGCAAATACGCGCCCGCGCCGAGCAGGTAGGCGCTGACCCCCGCCAGCTCGAGCACCTCGCCGATCGACCGCCGCACGCGCGGAACGTTAGCGGGCGCGGCCCTCCGGGGCAACTGGACTACCGCCTGGCCGGTCGCCCGCGGCATCGGCCGCGACCGGACCGGGCCGCGGGCCCGGACATGCCGGCTGCCAGGCGCCATGACGACAGGCGCTCGCGGCGAGCTCGGCCCGAGCGTGACGTCCCACGGCGAGCGTCGGTCGTCGTGCCGGCTCCGACGACGCCCACGAGCGCCGCGCCGGCCGGCGTCCGGCCGCAGGCGCCGTGCGCGGCGGACGACGAGGCGTTCGCGGCAGGGCTCGGCGCCCGATCGTGACGTCCCACGGCGAGCGTCGGTTGTCGTGCCGGCTCCGACGACGCGCGGGCGCGCGCCGCGCCGCCCAGCAGCCGGCCGCAGGCGCCGTGCGCGGCGGACGATCACTGGCGGCCGGGGAGCCGGCGGCGACCGAGCCAGGCGCGGAGGCCGCCGGCGAGCGCGTCGGGGTCGCCGCCGGCGTCGCGGGCGAGAACCGGGAGGGCGCGGGCGATGTCGGGCGAGGGCACGCCCGTGACGACGACCTCCTCCCAGGCCACCGGCGAGCCGAGGGCGACGAGGAAGGCGCGCACGGGGCCGTCGTCGAGCGTCACCGGGGCGGGCTCGAGGCGCAGGTCGCCGACGCGCAGGCCGAGCGTGTGCCCGCCGGCCGCCGGGCGGAGGTCGAGGGTCACGCGCGCGGCGGCGCGCGGCGGCTCGGGGCGGAAGAGGGCCTCGTCGAGGTCCAGGAAGGCCACCTCCCGCAGGAGGGCGATGCCCGGGCCGCGCTCGCGGGCGCGGCGCACCAGCGCCTCGAGGCTCGCCGGGCGCTGCGGCAGGCGGTCGAGCGGCAGGTCGAGGGCCACGCCCGACCCGCCGACGAACGAGCGCCCGGGGAGGAGCCCGAGCGACGCGACGCGGTTGCGCGCGCCGCGCGCGGCGACCTCCACGGTGACGGGTCGGTCCGGGCGGAAGTCGACGACGAGCTGGCGCCGGGTCCAGCCGCTGCCGACCAGCGTGCCCTCGGCCGTGTACCAGGCCGGGTGCGCCGTCGGCTCGAGCGGCTCGAGGTGCCCCGGGAGGAGGGCGCCGGCGGCGACCTGCGCGGTCAGCGGCCAGTCCTCGAGGTCCCGCGCGGGGTCGGGCCCGTCGAAGCGATACGTCAGGCGCACGGCGCCGTCGCCCGCGTCGTCGACCCGCGCCCGCAGCGCCCGCGCCAGGAGGGTCGCGTCGACCGGGGTGTCGTCGGGCGGCGGGCTGGTCGCGGCGGCCGCCGGCGGCGCGACCAGGAGCGCGCGCAGGCTCGGCTCCGCGTCGGGCCCGGCGTAGCGCAGGACCTCGGCCACGAGGGCTTCGGCCTCCGCGCGCGCCCCGGCGGCCACGAGCGCGCGGACGCGCGCCGCGTCCTCGACGAAGCGCTGCTGCAAGCGGCCCGACGCCCGGCCCCGCGCGTCGCGGACGACGCGGGCCACCTCGGGGGCCACGTCGGCCCGGGCCAGGAACTCCTTGTAGTGCTGGTCGGCCTCCCAGTCGCGGCCGTCGGCCTCCAAGGCCTCGCCGTGGGCGAGCGTCGCTCGCAGCTCCGGGTCGACGCGGGCCAGCGCGCCCGCGGCCAGCCGCGCCGCCGTCGCCGCGACCTCCGGGACCCGCGACCCGCTGAGCGCCCGCGCGCGTCCGTAGAGCTCCACCGCCTCGTCGGGGTGCGCGGCGGCCCAGGCCTCCAGCTCCGCGAGCTGCGCCTGCGCGGCGGCGAGCGCGTCCGGCGTGAGGTGCGCGCCCGCCCGGCCGTCCTGCGTGCGCGCGCCAGGGCTCGTGTCCTGCGCCACGACCACGAGCAGCGCCGAGAACAGGAGCAGGGGCACCCCCGACTGCGCCAGGAGGCGGCGCTTGCGCAGCTGCCGCAGGCCGCGCGGGCCGTCCGGCCGGACGGGGTCGGGGCCGGCGGCGGGGGCGGGCGGGGCCATGCGGGAGGGTAGCCCCGCGGGCGGCGCCGGGCCAGCGGCCGGCCGGCTCTAAGGTGCGCAGCCGCCCTCGGACACGCGTCCGGAGACCCGGGCTCCGGGTCGCCTCGAGGGCTCTTCGCTGGGCCGCGTCACCCGGGGGCCTTCGAGGTGACGCGGTTCCCCGGCTTCAGAGCCCCGACCGAGAGCGAGCCAGCGTCGAGACACGAGGGACGAAGAGCCCGTCGCCGAGCACACCGAGCCCGGGTGCTAACGGAGGTCCTTCGCGATGTAGCAGCCCGCAGCGTCATACAGCTCGCGCCGCAGCGCCGCCTCGAGCTCGAGGATCCGCTCGCGCGGGCGCTCCCGCAGCGGGCGAGCCGGGGCGCCGACGTGGATCGTCCACGGAGCGAGGTCCCGCGTCACGACCGCGTTGGCTCCCACGGCGGCGCCCTCTCCTATGACGACGTCAGGGAGAATGACGGTGTTGGCGCCGACGATCGCGTGCTTGCCGACCACGACGCGGCCGCGACGCACCCCGCGGTACTTGGCCGGGACCGTCGGTCCAGTCAACCAGCCCCCGCCGTAGTCATCGTTCCCGGTGTAGAGGCGCACCCCGCCGGAGAGCCCGACGAAGTCCTCGAGCACGAGCTCGCCGCCGCCGGCGATCGACGCGTGCATGGCGATGTGGACGAAGCTCCCGATCGTGGTCCGGGCGCCGCCGTCGAGCAGCACGAAGTCGTCGACGATCACGGAGTCGCCGATCGTGATCGCGCCAGGGTTGATGACCTTCGCCAGCGGCCAGATCGTCACGTCCTGCCCGCGGCGCGCGAAGGGGAGCTGAGCGGCCTGATTCACCTCGTCATTGCAGCCGCGGAGGGCTCGCCCCGCAAGTGACCACGACGCTTGCGCTTGGCAGTGGTCGACCCGCTCGTCTATCCTGGCGCCCGGGTCGCCCGCCGCCGTTGCGTCCTGAAGGAGCACGGCCTGCGTCGCTTGGCGCCGCCACCCGGGGAAGTGCGCGTCATGAGGAGACCGTCGGTCAGGCTCTCGCGCTCGAGCGGCGTCGCCGGAGCGGCTGGGACCCGCCGGTGACGGAGCTGCCCGCAGGAAGCGCCCTCGACGAGCGATCCGTGGTCGAGCTCGCCCGGGGCCTCCGGCTGCCCGAGCCGGTGTATGTGACGAGGCCGACGCTGCCGTCGCTCGAGCGCTTCCGCGAGAGCCTCGAGCAGGTCTGGGACTCGCGGGTGCTGACCAACGGGGGCGCGTTCCACCAGCGGCTCGAGGCGGCCCTCTGCGCCCGCCTGGGGGTCGAGCACCTGAGCCTGTTCTGCAACGGGACCATCGCCTTGCTCGTCGCTCTGCAGGCCTTGCGGGTGTCGAGCGGAGAGGTGATCACCACCCCGTTCACCTTCCCGGCCACCCCCCACGTGCTCCATTGGAACGGGGTCACCCCGGTCTTCTGCGACATCGACCCGGTGACCTTCAATCTCTGCCCCGAGCAGGTCGAGGCGCTGATCACGCCGAGGACCCTCGCGATCCTGCCCGTGCACGTCTTCGGGCAGCCCTGCGACGTCGAGGCGCTGGCGCGGATCTCCAACCGACACGGGCTGCGGCTCATCTACGACGCGGCCCACGCGTTCGGGGTGCGTGCGGGGGGGCGGTCGATCGCGTCGTTCGGGGACCTCACGATGCTCAGCTTCCACGCCACGAAGCTGTTCACGACGATCGAGGGGGGCGCGCTCGTCTCGGGCTCGGCGGCGCTCAAGGCGCGCATCGACTTCCTCAAGAACTTCGGCATCGCCGACGAGGAGACGGTCGTCGGCCCGGGGATCAACGGGAAGCTCAACGAGCTGCAGAGCGCGTTCGGGCTCCTGCAGCTCGAGCAGGTCGACGTCGAGATCGCCGCGCGGCGTGCGGTGAGCGCGCGCTACCGCGCGCGCCTCGCGGGCCTCCCCGGTCTCCGTCTCCCGCCGCTCGACGCGCCCGGTGTCGAGTCGAACTGCAGCTACTTCCCGGTGCTCGTCGACCGGGAGCGGTTCGGTCTCGACCGCGACGCCCTGTACGCGGCCCTCAAGCTGTTCGACGTGCACGCGCGCAAGTACTTCCACCCGCTGTGCAGCCAGATTCCGGCTTACCGGGCCCTGCCGTCCGCGGCGCCCGATCGGCTCCCGGTCGCCGAGCGCGTGGCGCGGCAGGTGCTCTGCCTGCCGATCTACGGCCAGCTGCGGCCGGACGTCGTCGAGCGGATCGCGGACATCCTCTGGGCGCTGCACGAGCGCGCGAGCCGCGGCTGACGTGCCCCCCGAGCTGTCGGTGATCATCAGCTGCTTCTACGAGGAGCAGAGCATCGACGAGTTCTACGGCCGGCTCCGCGCGACCCTGGAGGCGACCGGGCGGCGGTTCGAGGTGATCATCGTCAACGACGGCAGCACGGACGGGACGCTCGAGCGCCTCCGGGCGATCCACGCGCGCGACCCGGACGTCACGGTGGTGGACCTCTTCCGCAACTCGGGGCAGGCCTGCGCCATCACCGCGGGGATCGAGCGCGCCACGGGCGCGAACTTCGTCTTCATGGACAGCGACCTGCAGCTCGAGCCCGAGGAGCTCCCCTCGCTCCTGGCGGCGTTCGACCGGGGCGCCGACGTCGTCAGCGGCGTGCGTCGTCTCCGCAAGGACCCCCTCCGACGCCGGCTCTACTCGGTGCTCGCGAACTGGGTCATGCGCCGGGTCGCGCGGGCGGACTTGACCGACTTCGGCTGCACGTTCAAGGTCTTCCGCGGCGCCCTCATCCGGGCGCACGAGTTCGGGCCGCGGCGGCCGTTCAATCCGGTCTACGTGATCCGCTCCGCCGGTCGCTGCTGCGAGGTCCCGGTCACCCACCACCCGCGCCGCTACGGCGCATCGGGTTGGACCCTCTCGAAGCTGCTGCGCTTCAACCTCGAGAACATGCTCGGGTTGGCCGTTGGCGCCTTCCAGGTGGTCAGCGGCGCCGCCTTCGTCGTGGCCTGTCTGACGTTCGCGCGTATCGCCCTCGCCTGGACGTTCCCCGGCTCGATCCTGGCGGGGCAGCCCACCACGGGCCTCCTGCTCAACGCCATGCTGCTCGCCACGGCCCTCCTCGTCGCGCTCGTCGCGCTCGTCGGGGAGTACGTCGTCCGGCTCCACGGCCACCAGTACGCCGGTCCGAGCTACGTCGTCCGCGAGGTCCTCGCCGGGTGGGCGGGTCCGCGCGACCCGACCGCCGCCGCCGAGGGACCCGGCACGTGAGCGACGGCGCGCAGCGCCGCGCCATCGGCGGCCGGAGCCTGGTGGTCGCGGCGGTGGTCGCGATCGTCGCCCTGGGGCGGCTCCGCGCCCTCACCGACCCCGCGCTGTTCGGCCACGACGAGGCGCTCTACCTGGTCCAGGGCATGGTCTGGGCCGAGGGCATGCTGCCGTACCGAGACTGCTGGGTGAACAAGCCGCCGCTCCTGACGGCGTCGTTCGCCGCCGTGCACGCGCTCTTCGGGGCGAGCGTGACCCCGCACCGGGTCATCCAGGCGCTCGCGGTCGTCGCGGCGTGCCTGGTGGCCGCCCGCCTCGCAGCCGCCTGGCGCGGGCGAGACGCCGCGATCGCGGCCGCCGTGAGCGCCGCCCTGTTGGCGTCGACGCAGCTCCCGCCGGAGGACATGCTCCCGTGCCTGGCCGAGCCGCTCTTCCTCGTTCCGCTCGCGCTCTCGGCGCTCCTGCTCCTGCGCCGGCCCGAGGGGCAAGGGTCGCCTCGGGCCGCAGCCTGGTCGGTCTTCGGCGCCGGCGCCGCCCTCGGCTGCGCCGCGCTCATCAGACAGAACGCGCTCCTGCTCCTGCCGCTCTACCTGGCCGGCGCGGTCCTCCATCCCGGCCTGGGCGCAGGGACGTCGGTCTTCCGCCGGGCGGGTGGCGCCGCGGCGCTCCTCGCCGGGATGGTCGCGAGCGCCCTGCCCTGGGCCCTGCTCCTACGGGAGGTGACGCCGGAGGTCGTATTCTGGACCTGGACGCTCCCGAGGGCCGGGCACCGGTTCGACCCCGGAGCGCTGCTGGGCGCCGGGCCCACCCTCCTCGGGCCGCACCTGCTGCTCGCCAATCCGGGCGTCGTGGGCCTCGCGGCGCTCGGCCTCGGCCTCGGGGTGAGGTCGCTCGTGCGGAGAGATCGCGGCCCCGCCGCCTTCCGGACCGGCTTCCTCGTCGCATGGGGGCTCGCCGCGGTCCCGCTCTCGGTGCTCGGCGGACGGCCGTACCCGCACTACCTCGTGATGCTCGCCCCGGGGCTCGGCGTGCTCGCGGGCGCCGGCTGGGTCGCTCTGCGCGAGCGGATCCGGAGCGACCGCGGGCGGCGCGGGCTCCTCGCGATCGCGGGGGTGTACGTGCTCGGGGCCGTCGGCCTGACCATGGTGCGGAACTCGCGCTGGGACGGTCACGAGGACCTCGATGCTGCGCGCCGGAGCCCTCTCCTGCAGTCGATCTGGCGCAGCACGCGCCCGCATGAGCGGATCACCGTGATCGGGGCCTGTCCGTCGCTCTACTACCGGGCCCGACGCTTGCCCGCGGCGCCGGACGTCTCCGGCGAGATCCTGTTCATGCGCTGGGTCCCGCCGGGCGTGTGCCTGCTCGAGCCGCCAGGGCCCGGCGGGCGCCCGACGCCCTATGGCGCCCTGTTGCTCGAGGGCATCGCCCGGCGGTCGAGCCTGGTCATCGACCTAACGCCGCTGCCGGCCGGGGCGACGGTGGCCGGGCAGCAGCTCTCCTGGTTCGCCATGGGCGCGCTGGAGGACCTGCCCGCGCTCTCGGACTGGCTGCGCACGGCGTGCGTCGCGTGGCCGGAGCCGGTCGAGGGCGCGCGCGTGCTCGTCCCTCGGTGAGGCTCACCGCGCCTTCGCGGCGAGCGCGCGCGTGAACGAGGCCTCGAGGGTCAGGGCGGCGTTGAGGCGCGGGGCGAGGTCGCCGTAGTAGACCTCGGGGCAGCGCGTCGGGGCCCCGACGGCGTAGTAGCTGGCGGCGCAGCGCAGCCCTTCGACGCGGCGGGCGCGCTCGCGGCGGTAGCCCGCCGTCGTCCAGTCGTCCGCGTAGCCGACGGCGCAGGCCAGCCACAGCCCCGCGAGGACGCCGCGTCGGAGGCGCGGACGGCCGGCGAGCGCCTGGTGCCAGGCGACCGCCGCCAGCGGGACGAGCAGCGCGGCCGTCTGCCAGTACTTGGAGCTCTTGGCCGTCTCGGGCGCCTGCACCGCGCGGCCCACGGCCACGGCGAAGAGGGCCGCCAGGAGGCCGGCGATCAGCCCTGCCGTGGCCACGGCCCGGGCCCGGGCGGCCGGGTCCGGGGCGGCGCGGACGGCGAGCGCCGCGGGCACGACGACCGCGAGCAGGCACGGCACGCCGGCGGCGAGGCTCGTCGTGGTCACCCCGAAGCCGAGCGCCACGAGGTCGCAGAAGTAGGCGAGGACCCGGCCCGACAGCGGCGACTGGTAGTACTCGCGGTGGATGGGGACGAACGTCGCCGCCCAGAGCAGGGCGAGGGCCGCCGACGGGAGGAGCGCGGCCCCGGCGAAGCGCAGGGTCGCGCGGCGCTCCGCGGCGTCGCCGGCGCGGAGGCGCGCCGCCTCGTGGACGGCGGCCACCGCGAGGAGCCCGCCGCAGACGATCAGCCCGCCCGTCATGGCGGCGATGGCCAGGGCCACGGAGAGGGCGACCACGACCCCGTGTGGCAGGTCGCGGCGCGGCGCCGCCACGGCGCAGGCGGCGACGACCGCGCCCAGGTAGGCGAAGTGGAACTGCGCCTGGAACCCCCAGGCGTGGTTCTCGTGGCCCAGGGGCGAGAGCAGGAACGGGAGGAACGGCAGGCAGGCCGCCGCGCCGCGGGCCCCGGCGGCGCGCGCGACGAACGCGCCGACGGCCGCGACCAGGAGCCCGTAGACGACGAAGTTGAGCGTCACGTGGGTGACGAGGTCCCAGCCGTCGAGCCGATGCAGGGCCCAGATCTGCAGCTTCGTGAGCACGAGCCGGTGCTCGTTGTGCTGCGCGACGAGCCAGCCCCAGCGCAGGCCGGCGGGCAGCGCGTCCGGGTGGAACATCTCCCACTCGTCCCAGTAGGGGACGTCGACGGCGAACCATCGCACGACGAGCAGGTGCAGGAGCGTCAGCAGGGCGGTGGCGGCCACGGCGCCGGCGACGAGGACCCGGGCCCGCTGGGAGGCGTCCTCCATGCGGGCGAGTCTACCTCGGGCCCGCGGTCCGCCGCCTCGCGCGGGTCACAGCGGCCGTCGCTTGTCGTGATGCCCACGTCCAGGAGCGCGACCCGATGCTCCGTCCGCAGTGACGCACCTGTCGCCCTCGCTCCGGCCGCTTCGCGGCCTACGCGCGGGGATGCGCGCTCACCGGTCGATCTGCTCGCTTCGCTCTCAGATCAACCGGTGAGCGCGGTCACACGGCGAGCGCCCAGGGCAGGAGGTCGGCGGCGATCGCCGCGCGCACGCCGTCGGCGGTCAGGTCGACCGCGTCGCCCAGCCAGGGCAGCGCGCGCGGGTCGGAGAGCCGCGCGAGCACGCCCGGGGCGTCGACCGCCGAGACGCCGGCGCAGGCGCACGCGCAGCCCGGCGTCCAGCCCACGTGCCAGCTCACGCCCGAGCCCGGGCCGAAGCGCTCGGCGAACGCCTGCTGCTGGCGGGCGAGGCCGCGGGCGCGCTCGACCGCCGCCGTCCCGTGGTCGGGCGCGCACACGGCGGCCGCCCAGGCCTGCTCGCCCTCGACCGCCGCCTCGGCCCGCGCCCCTGGCGACTCGAGCGCGCGGTGAAACGGCCGCGCGAGGCGCACGGCCACGAGCACGGCGCGGAGCGCGGCCTCCGGGCCGAAGCCGCCGAGCGCCGCGAACCAGTCGCCTGGCGCCGTCGTCGCGCCGGCGACCTGCCGGGCGTCCGGGTCGCCGAGGTGCGCGGCCAGGCGCAGGCGCTCCGCGGGGAGGTCGCCCGCGCGCACGCGCTCCAGTGCGCCGCGTGGCGGCGTCGCCCCGCGCGGCCTCGCGCTCGAGCCGCCGCCGGCGCGCGTCGCCCATGCAACCCAGGCTACCGCGGGATCACGCCCCGAGCGCGCTCGCGTCCGGGTCGAGCCGCGCGCTCACGCGCGCGCGGTCACTCCGACTTCGACGGGTTCACGTGCTCGACCAGGGTCATCGTGAACACGAGCCGGTGCCCGCCCTCCTTGGCCTCGACCTTCACCGGCGCCCCCGGGAGCGACGTGGCGAACCAGTGGGTCACGACGACGTCCGGCTCGTCCACGCGGTAGACCTTGCAGGCGAACTTCCCCGCCGGCAGCGAGAGCTCCTCCTCGGTCACGCGCGTGCGCGCCCGCGGGAAGCGGCCCTGCGCCTCCAGGTCCGACCAGGTCACCTCGGCCTCGGCAGGCGCTCCCTCGGGCTTCCGCTCGGCGTCGAGCGTCGACTGGCGGAGGGTCGCGCCCGCCGCGCTCACGGCCGTGAACTCCATCAGCTGGAACTGCACGGGCTCGCCGGGCGCCTCGATCTTGAACAGGTAGCGCCGGCCGGCGCGGGTCGCCTCCTGGATCTGGGCCGCGGTGAACGGCGGCGGGCCCAGCTCGTCGCGCGCGCCCTCCTGCGCGCGCAGCGCCGGCAGCGCCGGAATGCCCGCCGCCACGAGCGCGATCACCAACCGCCACGGGCGCATCGACATTCCACCCTCCGTCGCCACGCGAGCGCCTGCGCCCGGGCGTCGTTCGTGGCCTCGACCCTATCGGCTGGTGGCCGCCCGCGCTACGCCAGGCGCCCCGAGCGCGCGACGTCGTCGAGCGCGCCCCGGACCTGCTCCAGCTCGACCAGCAGGTCGTCGAGGAGCGCCGGGACCCGTCGAGGCCGCCGCCCTCGGCCGTGGCCTCGACGGCGCGGAAGCCGTCGGCGAGGCGCGACGCGCCGAACGTGCCGGCGATGCCCTCGAGGGTGTGCGCGATGCGCCGCGCGCGCTCGAAGTCCGCGGCCGACACGGCCGAGCGCAGGAGCCCGAGCTGGTGCGTCGTCTCGATCATGAACTCCCGTACCAGCCCCTCGACCTGGTCGGGCACGGCATCGCGCAGGGCCATGAGCCGCGCGACGTCGAGGGTCGCGAGCCCCCCGGCCGCGGCCGGCGGCGCCGGAGGGCGGGGGGCCGACGCCTGGCACGACGAGAGCGCGGCCGCGAGGTCCGCGCGCTCCACGGGCTTGGCCACGTAGCCGTCCATGCCCGCCTCGATGCAGCGCTCGCGGTCGCCGTGATACGCCGCAACATTTGACTCAATCGATCGAAGACTTGCGTTCAGCCCGAGCTGGTCCCGCCGATCGCATGTGGCGAAACAGTAACGCCTTCGGGCGACAGGCACCCCTCCGGCAGACCTCCCGTCAGGGCGACGTCAAGTCGCCGGCGCCGCGTGACCGAGGGCCCAAGGGACCAGCGCCTCGCGCACGGCCTCGCGCACCTGCGTCGCCGGCGACTCGCCCAGGACCTCGAGCGCGAAGCGCGTCCAGGCGTCGTCGCCGCGCGCGCGGGCGGCCTCGGCCACGTTGACGACGTGCCAGCGGGCGCGGCCGGAGCGGTTGTCCTTGCTCTCGGGGATCGCGTCGTCGTCGACGGCGCGGCCGACGGCGGCGGCGCAGGGGTCGCACGGGCAGCGGAGCCAGGCCTCGACGGCCTCGAGGACCCCCGGCAGGACGGGGTCGTCGCGGTAGTGGCGGCGCCAGTGGCGCATGCTCTCGCTGGCCACGACGTAGGCGGCGCGGACGAGCGCCTCCTTGCCCCAGCCGGCCAGCGTCAGCGTCCAGCCGTCGCGGCGCCCCTTGGGCCGGCGCGGCGCCTCGTCGGAGTCGTCCCCGAGGGCCATGCGCGCCGTCGCGTCGCCCAGCCAGGCGGCCAGGCGCAGGCGCTCGTGGTCGAGGCGGCCGCGGCGCACGCGCTCGACGAGGAGCCGCGCCTGCGCCGGGCGGTCGCCCAGCGCGGCCGCCCGCTCCACCTCCCGGAGCACGTCGTCGCTCATGGCAAGAGGGACTGTAGCAGCGGGGTGCGTCATCCGTGCGTCCCGCCTCCGGGAGCCCCGTCCCGCTGCTGCTTGCAACTCGCTCGGCCAGCGCGTCTCGCGCCCGAGTCCGCAGCAGCGGGTCTACATGAACTCGATCGCGCCGCCGGGCAGGAAGTAGAGGATGAGCATCTCGCCGTCGCTCACGGTCGGGATGTGCACCGACATGGGGCCGAAGACCACCCAGCCCTGCGGGTGCCCGTCGAAGCGGGCCTCGCCGCGCGTGGTGAAGCACAGGTCGATCTCGCCGTTCGGGTGGCGGTGCTGCGGCCCCGGCGTGCTCATGAGCACGGCGTCGACCGTGAACCCGTGGAGCGACTTCGCCGGCCGCCCGAAGCGGATCGGACCGTTCTGCCGCGGCAGGAGCCACCCGGCGTCGGCGCCGGCGAGGGCCGCCTCGCGCACGGCGGCCACGAGCGGGCCGTCGAACGGCAGGCGCCGCTCGATCTCGGCCCGCGCGGCCGCGGGGTCGTCGAGCGACAGACCCTCGAGGGCGCGGGCGAGCGGGTCGAGGGCCTGCTGCAGGGTCTCGAGCGTGGCGGTCATGGGCTCCTCCTCGGGTCAGGCAGCGAGGATCCTATCGCAGGTCACCTGGCCTCGGCGCCCGGACCAGGAGGCGGGCAGGGGGTCAGCGGTGCCCCTCGCGGCGCTCCCGGGCGGCGTACTCCCGCAGGTGGGGCGCGCGGTCGTCGTCGGGCGGCACGCGGTCCGCCGCGGCCTCGTAGTCCGCGGCCGCGCCGGCGTGGTCGCCGAGGGCGCAGCGCGCGCGCGCGCGGTTGGCCCAGGCGGGGAGGTGTCTCGGGTCGAGCTCGATGGCGCGCGTGAGGTCCGTGACGGCGCCATCGAGGTCGCCGAGCGTCAGGCGCAGGTCGCCGCGGTAGGCGTGGTAGAGCGCCTGGTCGGGCCGGAGCGCGAGCGCCTGGTCGAGGTCCGGGAGCGCCGCGTGCGGCTCTCCGAGCTGGTGGCGAGCGTAGCCGCGACCGGCCCAGGCCCGGACCAGCGTCGGGTCGAGCGCCAGGGCGCGGTCGAAGTCGGCGACCGCGCTGCGCAGGTCCCCCGCGCGCCCGTGCACGAGCCCGCGCGCGCAGCACGTCTCGGCGTCGTCGGGGGCGAGCGCCAGCGCGCGCCCGTAGTCCTCGAGCGCCGCCGCGTAGGCCCCCCGGCGGTCGCGCAGCTTGGCGCGCGCGCGCCAGGCCGCCACGTCCTGGGGGTCCAGGGCCAGCGCCGCCGACAGGTCCTCCTCGGCCCCGTCGGCGCGCAGCTCGATCCGCGCCAGCGCCCGCCCGCGGAGCGCCGCCGCCAGGCGCGGGTCGCGCTCGAGGGCGCGCGTGAAGTCGTCCACGGCCCCGGCGTGGTCGCCCAGGCGGACCTTGACCCCGGCCCGCTCGAGCCAGGCGTCGGCGCTCGCCGGCGCGAGCGCCACGACGCGGTCCGCGCGCGCCAGCGCCTCGGCGAGGCGCTCCTGGCCCGCGAGGCTCCGCGCGAGGGCGCGCAGCGCCGCCGGGTCGTCGGGGCGCAGGGCCAGGGCGCGGACGCAGGCGGCCTCGGCCTCCGACCAGGCGCCGCGCTCCAGCGCCGCCGTCGCGCTCACGAGCCAGCCGTCGGCGTCGACCTCGTCCACCGCAGGAGGCGCCGACGTCCCGCGCCAGGCCGCGAGCCCCAGGACGAGCGCCAGGGCGGCGAGCCCCGGAGTGACGAGCGCCAGGGCGCGGCGGCGGCGCGGTGGCTCGCGCCGGGCGAGCCAGGCGTCGAGGTCGTCGGCGAGCGCCGCGGCCGTCGGGTAGCGCGCATCGGGGTCGCGCGCGAGGCAGCGGGCGCACACGGCGTCGAGGCCGGCGTCGATCCCGGGGGCGAGGCGCGAGGGCGGCGGCGGGGGGCGCGTCATGGCCTCGAGGAGCTCGGCGAGCCCCTCGCCCCGGTTCGGCGGCGACCCCGTGAGGAGCGCGAAGAGCGTGGCCCCGGCGCCGAAGACGTCGGTGCGCGGGCCCATGCGGCGCGTCTCGCCGGCGGCCTGCTCGGGCGCCCAGAAGCCCGGGCTACCCAGGAGCTGCCCCGTGACCGACGGGCCCGGCGCCGCGGCGAGCAGGTCCTTGCCCAGGCCGAAGTCGGTGAGCACGACCGCGCCCTTGCGGTCGAGCAGCGCGTTGGCGGGCTTCACGTCACGGTGCAGGACCCCGGCCTCGTGGACGTGCTGGAGGGCGCGCGCCAGGTCGCGCACGAGCGCCGCCGCGGCGCGCGGGGGGAAGGGCCCCTCGCGGTCGAGCCGGTCCTGGAGGCTGGCGCCTTCGAGCAGGTCCATGACCAGGAACTGGCAGCCGCCCTCCTCGCCGACCTCGTGCACGCGGAGCACGCCCGGATGGCGGAGGCGCGCCAGGAGCCGCCCCTCGGTGAGGAAGCGCTGGCGGGCCACCGGCGGGGCGCCGGCCCCGGCCAGGAGGACCTTCACCGCGACGACCTGCCCGCCGGGGGCGCGGGCGCGGTGGACGACGCCCGCGCCGCCGCGCGCGACCTCGTCGAGGAGCTCGTAGCGCCCGATCCGCCGCACGCCGCAGTGTGGCCGGGGGCGGCCCCCGCCCGCAAACGCGTCAGAGGGTTCGAAGCCGTCGACGCTCGCCGATGAGTCCTGGTGACCAGCCTTCGATCTCCTTCGAGCCCGCGCGCGCAGCCGCCCCGCGCAGCATCCGCGGCCGCAGCCGTCGAGCACACCTCAGGCCAGGGCGGCGCGCTCGCCGAAGACGTACTCGAACCCGGTCTTCATCGCGGCCTTGCCGCCGCGCTCGAGCACGTCGCCGTGGCTCATGATCACCCGGTCGAAGTCCCACGCCATGAGCTGCCGGTAGGACGCGAGCGCGGCGGCCGTGTCGTTCACGAACACCCACTTGAACAGCTTCGACGGCCCGAAGCGCCGGTCGATCCGGTTCCAGCGGAGGAAGGCGCCCTCGAGGCCGCGGACCTCGACCTGCAGGTTGAACACGAGGTCGGTGAGCACGAGCGTGCGCGACCCGCGGTGGAAGAACACCTGCTCCGCGAGGAGCCGCGTGCCGCGGAACTCGAGGACGTCGACCTCGTCGCGGGCGGCCGCCGGCCAGGCGTCCGGGAGGAGGCCGTCGACGCGACCGCCCCGGCGCACCTCGGCGGCGGCCGGCGGCGAGACCAGCACGCGCGCGTCGGGGTAGCGCGCGGCGTAGCGGTGCGCCTCGCTGCCGTGGAACCGGTTGGGCGCGACGACGAACGCCACGCGCCCGAGGCCGTCGAGCCAGGCGAGGTCGGCCTCGCGCAGCCAGATCGGGCTGTGGAGCGCGAGGTCGCCCGAGGCCAGGCGGAGCACCGTCATGCGGCGCCGGAACGTCGTCCCCTGCCACTCGCCGTCGACGACGTGCACGTCCGGCGCCAGCGCGCGCGGCGGCGCGTAGGGCTCGACCGCGTCCGTCACCGCCGCCCGCGGGCCCCGACCCGCAGCCCGCCGCGCCCGCCGATCCCGGCGATCGCGCCGAGGAGCGCGCGCCGCGCCTCGACCAGCGGCCCCGTCGGCGGGCCCTCGAGCGTCGTGTGCACCACCGGCAGCTCGCCCGCGGCCTGCGGCCGCTCGCCGCCGAGCTGCCACACGATCACCCGCGGCGGCCGCACGCCGTCGGACGGGCGCGGCGCCGGCGCATCGGGCAGCCCCGCCGGGCGGCGGTCGCCGGCGGCGACGGCCACGCCGTAGACGCGGCGCGCGCGCTCGCCGAGCCCGCGCAGGTCGAGGCCGCCCGTGCGCACGTGCACGGCGGCCGCCCCGCGGGCGACCTCGTGGCGCAGGAGCACGCGCAGGAGCTCGGCGTCCTCGGTCACCCTGGCGTCGTGCCCCGGCTCGGCCAGGAGGTGCACCTCGACGCGCACGGCGTCGTGCTGGAACACCTTGCCCAGGTCCTCGCTCAGGCGCACGACGAGGGCGTAGACGAGCACCGCCAGCGGGTCGCTGTGCCAGCGGAGCTGCAGGCGCAGCCCGTCGTCGGGCGCGACGGCCACGTGGACGGTGCGGCGCGTGCGTCGGAGCTGGCCGCTGTCGCGCTGGAAGTAGAGGGTCTCGGCCTCGAGGTTGCGGATCGCGAACAGGTCGACCGCCGGGTCGGGGTCCGCGCCGAACGGGTCCTCGCCCATGTAGACCAGCTCGGTCGGGACGAGGTTCTCGAGCGCCCCGCGCGTCGACAGCTCGGCGAAGCCCCCCTGCGGGTAGTAGCCGCTGTCGGGGAGCTCCGTCTCGACGTCGGCCTCCTCGACGACGGTGACCTGCTTCGGGTCGATCCGCGGGAAGTCGGCCGCGCGCGCGGCGATCCGCCGCCCGGCCAGGCGCTGCGCCGCGCGCTTGTACGCGCTCCAGTGCTCGACCTCGACCAGGTCGTCCGGCCCGAGCGCCGGGCGCGTCCCGCGCCGCGCGAAGAAGCGCCGGAGCGACGAGCGCGCCGCCTCGAGCAGCGCGCCGGGCTGGCCGACGACCTCGTCGTAGCGCTGGCTCTCGGCCCGCGGGTCGAGCGCTCCGTGCGGCGAGAGCTCGCGCAGGAGCACCGGGTCGAGGGCCGGCGCCCTCGCGTGGCCGCCGGCCGCCACGAGCGGCTGGAGGAGCAGCTCGATCACGCGGGCGACGAGGTCGTCGCGCGACGCGTCCTGGCGGAGCCACTCGATCGCCAGGCGGGCCGACGGGTCGCGCAGGACGCCGTTGAGCAGCCGGTTCTCGTGCTCGAGGCGCACGGCGCGCTCGTCGTCGCTCCAGGCGCCCAGGTCGGCCTGGCTGCGGAACGCGAACGTGTCGCCCTCGATCAGCAGGTGGCCCAGGTCGTAGACCCACGAGAAGAGCACGCCCTGGCCCGCGCCGCGGACCGCGAGCGCGCGGTACCAGCCGAGCGCCCGCTGCACGCGCCCGCCCAGGTCGTCGTGCGCCGAGCCGCGCAGGGCCAGCGACCCGAGCACGTAGGCGCGCAGCCCGGCCGCGTCGAGCTCGAGCGGCTCGTCGCCCGTCGCGTCGGGGGTCGTGTCGTCGTCGGGGAGGTCGTCCGGGGAGGCCATGGCGGGCATTATCACCCGCTGCGCCCTGGCCATGGCGGACGCAGCGACCTCGCCCCGGGCCGCGCTCCGGGGGTGATCGCCGGGCGTCAGTGGACGAGCGCGGCGACGCGCAGGGCGCGCAGGTCGTCAGGGTCGACCGTCCCGGCCGCCTCGAGCGCCGCGAGGACGCCCGCCGGGTCGCGCTCGAGCGCCTCGGCCAGCGCCGAGGCCGTGCGCACGAGCAGCGCCAGCTTGTCGCGCAGGACGCGCGACAGGACCTCGCGCACGGGCGTCGACAGGGCGCGCAGGAGCCGGTTCGAGAGGCGGAAGAGCACGTGCGCGCGGGCCGCGACCAGGCCCGGGTCGTCGGGGCTCGGCGCGTAGCGCACGACGATCACGCCCGTGCCGAGGATCCGCGGCAGGACGGGGACGTCGAGGCGCCCGCGCGCGACGACCACGAGCAGGCCCTCCTCGTCCCACGCGCGCGAGCACTCGGCCGTGGCTCCGGCGCGGTCGTCGATCGTGAAGCGGCCGGCCCCGGCGTCCTCGACCAGGTAGCGGCCCGTCCCCTCGAGGTTCAGCGCCTCGACGGCCCGCGCGGCCAGCGGCAGGCGCCCGAGCAGGAAGCGGTAGACGCCCGTCCGGCAGCGGACGGTCTCGCGCACCTCGCAGGCCGCCGTGGGCGCCGCCTGCACCTCGCGCACGTCGCGGCGGTCGTCGCGGCCCAGGCGCGTGAGGTCGACGCCCTGGAGCGGGTCGTCCGCCCGGGCCGCGGGCAGGAGGGGCAGGACGGGCAGGAGGGCGACGATCGCGAGGCCGAGCAGGAGGCGCACGCCCGGAGCCTAGCCGCCGGCCGCCCCCGGGCAAGCCGCCCCGCCGTAACCCGCGGCGGGGCGGCACCTCGAGAAGGCGTGGAACCCGGGGCACCCGCGCGACGTGGAGAGGGTCGGAAGGCCGGCGCGGGGTTCGAGAGTCTGATGCGCGCGGCCGTGATGTTCGGGGTCGTGCGACCCCGGCACGGCGACCCGGGTCGCGCCTTCCGCAGACCGTCCGTTCAAGCGAGCCCCGCGGGGGGGGTACGGCCCCCGCGGGGCTCGATCTCCTTCCGGAGGGGTTACCCTGCTCCCCCCGCGCCGACCGCGGGAGAGGAGGGACCCCGTGGACCTGGTCAAGCGCGCGCTGCTCCTGGGCGCCGTGGCGCTCCTCCCGGCCGCCCGCGGGCAGGAGCCCTACCGCCGCCCGCCCGACGAGGTCGTGCGCCTTGTCGAGGCGCCCCTGCCCCCGCGCGGCCTCCTCGACCCGACGGGCAAGGTCCTGCTCCTCGTCGAGCGCGAGGGGCTCCCGCCGATCAAGGACCTCGCCAGGCCCATGCTGCGCCTCGCCGGGCTGCGCATCGACGCGCGCCGGCCGGCGCCGCACGGCCCGCGCCGCTACACGGGCCTGCGCTTCCTGCGCGTCGACGACCGCCGCGAGGTGCCGGTCACGGGGCTGCCCGACGACGCCGACCTCGACCTGCCCCTGTGGGCGCCCGACGGCGCGCGCGTGGCCTTCACGCTCGCGCGAGAGGACGGCGTCGAGCTGTGGGTCGCCGACGCGGCGACCGGCAAGGCGCGCGCGCTCACCGGCCCGGTCGTCATGGCGGCCGGCCGCGCGCCCGTGCAGTGGCTCTCGAGCTCGCGCCTCCTGTGCCGCCTCGTCCCCGCCGACCGCGGGCCCGCGCCGGCGCGGCCCGAGGTCCCGGCGGGCCCGGTCACGCGCGAGACGAGCGGCAAGGCGGCCCCGGCGCGCACCTACCAGGATCTCCTGCAGGACGAGCACGACATGGCGCTCTTCGAGCACCTGCTCACCTGCCAGCTCGCTGCGTTCGACCTCGCCGGCGGCCGCGTCGACCTGGGGCCGCCCGCGCTCTACACGCTCGTCGAGCCCTCGCCCGACGGCCGCCTGCTCCTCGTCGGTCGCACCGAGCGGCCGTTCTCGACGCTCGTCCCCTGGGGCGCGTTCCCCGAGCGCGTCGAGGTCCGCTCGGCCAAGGACGGCGCCCTCGTGCGCGAGGTGGCGCGCGTGCCCCTGCGCGAGGACGTGCCGATCGAGGGCGTCGAGCAGGGGCCGCGGCGCTTCGGCTGGCAAGAGACCGCGCCCGACGTCCTCACGTGGGTCGAGGCCCTCGACGGGGGCGACCCGAAGAAGGCCGCCCCGCACCGCGACCGCGTCATGCTCTGGCCGGCGCCCTTCGAGGGCGAGGCGCAGGAGCTCCTGCGCCTCGAGCACCGGTTCAGCGGGCTCTCGTGGCTCGAGCGCGGCGAGGGCGAGGCGGCGCGGGCGCTCGTGAGCGAGTACGACCGCGACCGCCGCTGGTCGCGGACGTGGCTCGTGGCGCTCGACGGCGTCGGGCTCGCCGGCGCGCCGCGCAAGGTGTGGGACCGGAGCATCCGCGACCGCTATGGGCACCCGGGCGCGCCGCTCACGCGCACGACGCCCGACGGCCGCGAGGTCGTGCGCGTCCACGAGGGCGCCCTGCTCCTCTCGGGGCGCGGCTCGACGCCCGCGGGCGACCGGCCGTTCCTCGACCGGCTCGACCTCGCCACGCTCGAGGCGACGCGGCTGTGGCGCTGCGCCGAGGACTGCTACGAGGACGTCGTCGACCTGCTCGCGCCCGACGCCTCGCGCGTCCTGACCGTCCGCGAGACGCCCACGTCGCCGCCGAACTACGGCGTCCGGGCGGGCGGTGAGCGCGCGGCGCTGACCGCGTTCGCCGACCCGCAGCCGTCGCTGCGCGGCGTGAAGAAGGAGCTCGTCACCTACGCGCGCCCCGACGGCGTGCCGCTCTCGGGGACGCTCTACACGCCCGCCGGGTGGACGCCGGCGCAGGGGCGGCTACCGCTGCTCGTGTGGGCCTACCCGCAGGAGTTCAACGACCCGGCGACCGCCGGCCAGGTGAGCGGGTCGCCCCTGCGCTTCACGCGCCTGTGGGGCGCGTCGCACCTGTTCCTCGTCACGCAGGGCTGGGCCGTGCTCGACGGCGCGGCCATGCCGGTCGTCGGCGACCCGGAGACGGTCAACGACACGTTCGTCGAGCAGATCGTCGCCGCGGCGAAGGCGGCGATCGACCACGTGGCCGGGCTCGGCGTGGCCGACCCGGCGCGCGTGGCCGTGGGCGGGCACAGCTACGGCGCGTTCATGACCGCAAACCTGCTCGCGCACTGCGACCTGTTCCGGGCCGGCCTGGCGCGCAGCGGCGCCTACAACCGCACGCTCACGCCCTTCGGCTTCCAGGGCGAGCGGCGCACGCTGTGGGAGGCGCGCGACACCTACGCGCGGCTGTCGCCGTTCACCTGGGCCGACCGGATCAAGGCGCCGCTGCTCCTGGTCCACGGCGAGGTCGACCCGAACCCGGGCACGTTCCCCCTGCAGTCGGAGCGCCTGTTCCACGCGATCCAGGGCCACGGCGGCGCGGCGCGGCTGGTCCTCCTCCCGCACGAGGGCCACGGCTACCAGGCGCGCGAGTCGGTCCTGCACGTCCTCGCCGAGACGATCGACTGGTTCGACCGGCACGTGAAGGCGCCCCGGTAGGTCGTCAGACCTCTTTCGCCAGCCGCAACCCGGTTGCGTCGCTGCGTCGCACCTGCGCCGCACCTGGCGGAACGGCGCTGCGGCGACGGGGGTTGTGACCGGTCCGCGGCGTGCGGTGCGACCGACATGCGCCGTCCCGTCGCCTTCTCCCTGCCCGCGCTCCTGCTGGCCCTCGCCGCGTCGTCGGCCCGCGCCAGCGACGTCGAGGGCGTCTGGGCCCTGCGCGGCTGGACCTGGACCCTCTCGCGCCAGGAGGCCACGCTCGAGCTCCTGCCGGACGCCGCCCGGGCCCGGCGCGTCGTCCGGGTCGGCGGCCGCGCCGTGACCCTCGACGGCCGCTGGGAGCGGCGCGGCGACGAGGTCCTCGTGCGCTTCCCGCGGCCGGCCGGCCTCGTGGGCGCCCTGGCCGGCGTGGCCCCGGCCGCCGAGTGGACCGGCCGCTACCGGCTGCGCGACGGCGAGCTGGTCGGCCGCTGCCAGCAGCCGAGCGCGTCGGGCGGGACGGCGACCGTCCACGAGCGCGGGCGGCGCGCCGGGTCGGCGGCGGCGCCGGCCGGCCCGGTCGTCCGCACGCCGGCGGCCCTCGAGGGCCGGTTGCGCGTCGACGGCGCGCGCTTCGTCGATCCCGCCGGACGGGCGGTGCTCCTGCGCGGCGTGAACCTGGGGCTCAAGCGGGCGCCCTTCCTGCCGCCGCACACCGACGCCGACCTCGCCGCGCTCGCGCGGGCGACCGGCGCGAACGTGGCCCGGCTGACGATCGCCTGGCGCGCGGTCGAGCCCGCGCCGCTCCGCTACGACGACGCCTACCTCGACGCGCTGGCCGACACGGTCCGCCGCCTGCGCGCGCACGGGCTCCACGTGCTCGTCGACATGCACCAGGACCTGTGGGGCGGCGCCATGGCCGGGCACGGGGCGCCCGACTGGGCCACGCTGGCCGCGGACGCGCGCCCGCTGCCGCTGCCCGACGGGGCGCCCTGGCAGCTCCGCTACCTCGACCGGCGCGTGTGGGGCTCGTTCGAGGCGCTGTGGTCCGACGCGCCGGTGCCGGCGACCGGCCTGGGGCTCCAGGAGCACTACGCGCGGGCCTGGGCGCGCGTCGCCCGCCGGCTCGCCGCCGAGGACGGCGTCGTCGGCTACGACCTGATGAACGAGCCCTTCTTCGGGGCCGAGGCGCGCGAGGCGCTCGTGCGCCTGGGGCTGGCGGGCGCGCCGCTGGCGGCGCGCGGCGGCGTGACGGCGCTCGTGCGCAGCGTCGTGCGCCGCACGAGCTTCGAGGAGGAGCTGGCCGCGGCGCTCGTCGGGCTGGCGCAGGCGCCCGACCGCTTCGAGCGCCTGTCGCAGGCCCTCGCGGCGCCGACGCAGCGGGTCGAGCGGCGGGCCTCGGCGCTGTACGGGCGCGTGGGCGCGGCGATCCACCGCGAGGACCCCGACCGGCCGCTGTTCCTCGAGCCGACGGGGCTGGCCGGCGTCGGCGTGGCGCCGGGGCTCGTGCGCCCGCCGGGGCTGCGCGCCGTCGTCTACGCGCCGCACCTCTACGACGCCTTCGTCGACAGCGGGCAGGCCTGGGACGGCGACCTGCGGCGCACGGCCCGGGCGCTGGCGCGCCACGTCGAGCACGCGCGTCGCCTGGGCGCGCCGCTGTTCGTGGGCGAGTGGGGCAACCTGCACGCGTCGTCGGGCGACGCGGCGCGCCTGGCCCACGAGACGGGCGCCCTCCTCGACGACGCGCAGGCGGGCGCCGCCTACTGGGAGCACCGGCCGGGCGACGAGGCGGGCCTGCTGGCGCTCGCCATGCGCCCCTACCCGGCCCGCGTCTCCGGGCGGCTCGTCCGCTTCGCCTTCGACCCGGCCGCGCGCCGCGCCGAGGTCGAGTGGGTCGCCGACCCCGCCGTCGCCGCCCCGACGGTGATCGCCCTCCCGCGCGGCTGCTACCCCGGCGGCGCGCGCGCGACCGTGCGCGCCGGGCGGGCCGAGGTCGAGGTCGACGAGGCCCTGGGCGTCGTCCTCGTGTGGGCGGCGGGCGGCGACGTCGCCGTGACGGTCGAGCCGAGGGACTAGTGTGATCGACGGCTGCGGCCGCGGATGCCGGGCGAGGTCCGGCGATCGATACGACCCGCGCGCGCTCCCCCCTCGCCTCGGCCTCCGCGCCCTCGCCTCGGTCGTGGTTCCATTCCACTCGGGTTCGAGCGTGTCGA
The DNA here is from genome assembly GCA_019636275.1 of Planctomycetota bacterium. Lineage (GTDB taxonomy): Bacteria > Planctomycetota > J058 > J058 > J058 > JAMLIC01. The sequence goes on from JAHBXY010000113.1 coordinate 26,060, forward strand.
TCACCAGTTTGCCCGTTCGAGGACAGGCCTAGACACCTCCGGTTCGTCCACGGCGGAGGTGGACTCCGCTGAGGGCCCACTACAATCCGGGCCCATGCCTCGTCGCTCGATCGCGCTCGCCGGGCCGGCGACCCTGGGCTTCGCGCTCGCGGGCGTGATCGCGCTCCTGGCGCACCTGCGCCACGCGCCGGTCCTGGGCACCGACGCGCTGCTCTACCACCTGCCGATGGCCGCCTGGTGGCTGCAGGCCGGCTGGCTGACCCCTGTGGACCTGCCGTTCCACGGCGGCGGGCTCGAGCACGGGCCGGCGCTCTCGCAGACGCTGCAGCTCCTCCTGCTGCGGCTCGCGGGCGACGACGGCCTCGTGTGGTTGATCCAGCCGGCCTGTCTCCTCGCGCTCGTGGCCGTCTACCTGCGGTCGGCGCGGCTCGTCGGGGCCAGCCGTCCGGTCGCCGCCGGCCTCGCCGGCCTCCTGGCCCTCTGCCCGCCGTTCTTCGTCAACGCGCAGCTGCAGCAGAACGACCTGCTGCTGTGCCTGGGCGTGGCGCTCGCGCTGCACGGGACGCTGTGCCTGCGCCGGCGGGCGCGGCGCGGGCTCGCGCTCCTGGGGCTGGGCGCCGGCGTGGCCCTGGCCACCAAGGGGACGGCGACGATCACCGCGCTGGCCCTGGCGCCGTTCGCGCTCGCCGCCCTGGCCCCCCGGCTGCGCGATCCCGCGGCGCGCCGGCGGCTCCGGGGGCCGGCGCTCGCCGGGCTGGCGCTGGCGGCCCTGGGCGCCGGGTTCCTCCTGCGGACGTGGGCCCTGCACGGCAACCCGCTCTGGCCGGGGAAGGTGCGCGTCCTGGGCCTGACCCTGTTCGACGGGCCCTACGACTTCTCGGCCTTCCTCGACCACGGCTGGTCGCCCGGCGCCGTGGCGGCGCTCCTCGTCGACGGCCCCGAGCAGCACGCGCTCGTCCCGCCCTGGAGCCTGCTCGCGTGGCTGGGCTGGGGGGCGGCCGCCGTCGGGCTGGCCCTGCGCCCGCCGGCGGGCTGGCGGCGCGGGCTCGGGCGCGCGCTCCTGCCGGTCGGGTTCGCGCCGCTGCACGTCATGCTCCTGCTCGCCTTCGTGCCCGGCGCGTGGGAGGAGCCGCGCTACCACCTCGCGACCTTCTACGGGCTGTGGCTGGCGGCCGCGCGCGGCGCCTCGCGCGCGGCGCGCCTCGACCGGCCGCGGACCGGCGCCGCGCTCGCGCTGGTCGCGCCGGCGCTGCTGGTCTTCGAGCTCACGGCCGCCGGCGCGTGGCTCCAGGGCTGGGTGCTCGTCGCGGGCCTCGGCGCGGCGGCGGGCGTCGTCCTGGCCGCGCGCCCCGGGCTCCGGCGTCGGGCCCGGGACGCCGCCCTGGTCGTTTGGGTGGCGGCCGCGCTGAGCGCGCCTGCCTGGTATCCGCGCTATCGCGACGCGCGGGACGCCGCCCGGCCCTCGGCGCGGGCGGCGGTCTGGGGTCCCCAGGGCGAGGCGTGGGCGCGCCTCGACGCGCTCGGGCGCCCGCTCGTCGTGGCCTACGCGGGCACGCCGCTCGTTTACCCGCTGTTCGGGCCGCGGCTCGAGAACCGGGTCGTCTACCTGCGCCTGTCGCCCGACGACCGCGAGGCGCCGCTGACCTTCGACCCGCCGCGGCCGCCGTGGATCCACACGGTGCACCTGCAGGTCGCCGCGCAGCGCCGCCGGCGCGTCGACGACGCCTTCTGGCTCGCGCAGCTCGACGCGCGCCGCGTCGACGTGCTCCTCCTCGTCGACGACCCCCAGCGCGGCGGCGCCGACCCCGAGCGCGGGCTCGTCGCCCGCCATCCGGCCCGCTTCAGGCCGCTGTGGCAGGGCCCCGGGGTGTCGCTCCTCGAGGTGCTTGGGGACTAATCGTCGTACTTCACGCCGTCGAGGCCCATGCGCGGCCCGGGGAAGTCGGGCGGGCGGTGGAGCAGGTCGCTCACGTCGTAGAGCACGAGGCGCAGGTTGGTGCGCCACTCGTCCTTGAGCCCGATCGCCAGGACGCCGTGGCGGATCCCGTAGCGCAGGTCGGGGTGCGCCTGCTGCAGGAGGAGCTCGAGGCAGTCCTTGAGGCGGATGTCGCGCAGCCGGAGCGTCACGGGCGCCTCGGCGGCCGCTTCGGCGGCGCCCTTGGTGATGACCAGGTTCATGCCGGTGACGTCGCGCAGGAAGTCGAGGCACTCGGCCAGCGGCGTGCGGTCGAAGTTGACCGTGATGCGCCGCCCGGCGAGCGTGCGCCGGACCTCGCGGGCGACCTCGCGGTCGCGGGCGGTCTCGGCGTCGCCCGTCCGGTCGAGCTTGCTCGCCTCGCGGGCCGCCGCCGTCTCGCGGAGGATGTCGATCAGCCGCTCGGGATCGATGCCCCCCCGGCGCTCCTGCGCCTCCACCATCGAGGAGGGGAGCGGGGGGGTGATCGCGAGGACCAGGGCGAACGTGCCCGCGAGGGTGCGCATGGTCGAGCGGCTCCGTGGCATCAGGATACGCGACGCGGACCTGCAGCACACACGCCCCACTCGGGGCGCGAGTTCCGCCGGGGAAAGGTCCGCGGAGCGCGCGGTCGGTGCGGCGTGTTCTGCGCCCGTGAGCTATATCCATCCCAGGCAGAGGGGGGTTCCACACGATGCAGCGAGGCGTCCGGCCGTTTCTGCTTCTCCTGCTCGTCGTCGGCGCGCCCGGCTGCGGGGTCACGCAGGTCGTGGACAAGGCCCACGACGGCACCCCGATCCTCATCCGCGCCCCCCAGCCGGACGAGGGAGACATCAAGTCGCTGAGCACCCGGTACGGCGTGCAGACCGTGGTGAACCTGCGCGGCGAGCAGCACGGCGAGCGGTGGTTCGAGGAGGAGCGCCGGGCGGTCGAGCGGATCGGCGCGCGCTGGGTGCAGCTGCGCACGAGCGGCAAGAGCGAGCCCCCGCCGGAGTCGGTCGAGCAGTTCTTCGCGCTCGTCGAGGACCCCGCCAACTGGCCGATCGTGCTGCACTGCCAGGGCGGGATCCACCGCACGGGCCTGTGGGCCGCCCTCTACAGGATCCAGTACCAGGGCTGGTCGCCCGAGCGGGCGATCGCCGAGATGGAAGACCTCTACTTCGACTGGTCGATCACCGACCGCGAGGCCCTCAAGCGCTGGCTGCGGCGTTACCGCCGCGACCCGGACCGGCAGGTCGCCCGGGCCGGCGGCCGGACCACGACCGTCGCCGCTGCGAGCCCGCCGGCGCCCGACCCGGGCCCCGCGCCGTCCGCCCCCTGATCCCTGCGTCCGGCCGCGCCGTCACCTACAATTCCCCGCGCGGGCCCCGGGCCCGGGGGGAGGCGCGGCCGTGTCGCGCGTGGAGAAGCTGGCCGAGCTGACCTCGATCCGCGACCAGGCGCTCGACCAGGGCGCCGCGCGGGCGCGCCTCGTCGAGCTGCTCGATGACGACGACGCCGACGTGCGCGCGGCGGCGGCCGCGGCGGTCGCCAGCTACCCGGCCGCGCCCGAGCTCGTGCGCCGGGTCCTGGCCCTGGCCCGCAGCGACGGCGCGCCGGCGGTGCGCCGGGAGGCCTGCCTGGCGCTCGGGCAGGTGATCCGCGAGGGCGACCTGTTCGACGGCGCGCCGCCCGGCGACGACGACGAAGACGACGAGCCGGCCCCCGACCTGTTCGCCGCCGCGCGCGCCCTGCTCCTCGAGCGCCTGCGCGCCGACGACGAGGACGAGCGCCTGGCGGCCACCGAGGCCCTGGGCCACCTGTCGCGCCACCCCGACGTGGTGGCGGCGATCGCGCAGGCGGCCGCCGCCGGCCGGGCGGGGCGGCGGGCGGCGCTGCGCGCCATGGGCGAGAGCGGCGACG
>JAHBXY010000114.1 GCA_019636275.1 Planctomycetota bacterium
CGGCCGGAGCCGCCGCCGCGCGGCGGCCAGGTGCCGTCGCTCGTGCCGCTCCTCGACGAGGCCGGCCGCCCCGTCGGCGTGGGCGCGATCGTGCGCACGACCGACCGCGCGGCCGTGCTCCTGGCCTCGGCCTGCCCGGGCGGCCCCCTCCCCGGGCGGCTCGTCGTGGGCCTCGGCCTCGAGCGGCTCACCCTCGTGCGCGACGACGAGCGCGCCCTGCGCGCCTGCGAGGGGCGCGACCTGCTCCTGCTCGAGGTGCCGCGCGGCGACCGCGACCTGCGCCCCGTCGGGCCGGCGGGCGCCGCGCACGTCGGCGACCCCGTGCGCGTCGTGACGCCCGGGCTGGGCGCCCTCGTCGTGCACGGGACCACCGTCGCCGAGGTGACGGGGGGCGAGGTGCGCCTCACGGCCCTGGCGCGCGCGTGGCCGGGCGACGTGCGCTCGTTCGAGGCGCGGGCGCAGGAGGCCGCCGGCGCGGCCGTGCTGGCGGCCGACGGGGCGCTGCTCGGGTTCATCACCGGGGCCCAGGGGGCGCGCCCGGTGGTCACGCCGGTGCAGTCGGTCGAGGGGCTCGTGCGGGCGGTCCTGGCCTCGCCCGGGCCCGACGTGCTCGCGCCCGACCACGAGGCGGTGACGCTCCGCGTGCGCGTGGCCGCCGTGACCGGGCTGCCGACGCTGCACGACGACTGGGGCGAGCCCGACTACTTCCTCCTGGTCACGCTCGGGGAGGCGGCGCTGCCGCCGCTGCCGCTCTTCGGGGAGGCGACGCCGCCCGTGGTCGTGCGGGCGCGGGCCGCGGGGCCGGCGACGCTGCGGCTCGTCGAGCGCGACGTGACGCTCGGCGCGGGGGACGCGGCGCTCGAGCTCTCGGCGCCCCTGACCCTCCCCGCCCTCGAGGCGGGGACGACGACGATCACCTTCCCGCTGGCGCGGTCGGTGCTCGTCCAGCGGCCGGAGTCGCGCGCCGGATCGCGCCGCACGCGCGTGACGCTCGAGGTCGAGCGCGTCGACCCCGAGGCGCGCTCGGGCGAGGACCGCACGCCCCTGGGCGCCGTCGCGCACGACCTCGGGCGCGTCGTCTCGGGGCGGCTCGACCTCGCCGACGGCGACGGCACCGACCTGCACGCGATCGACGCCCGCGCCTCGCAGGAGGTCGTCGCCGTGCTGCTGCGGCGCGAGCCCCGGGCGCAGGCGATCGCGCGCGCCTACCCGCCCGACTTCGCCGCGCCGCTCTTGTCGCTCGAGCCGCCCCCCCACCGCTGGCTGGCGATGACGCGGGCGCGCCTCCCCGCCGGGCGCACCTTCGTGCGCGTGGCCACGCTCGACGGGCGGCCGACGACCTACCACCTGCTCCTGGTGCCGGCGGCGAAGCCAGAGGTCCTCGTGCGCTCGCTGTTCCGGCTCGTCGCCCGGGCGGCCGAGGACCGGCTGCCCTATCTCGGCTCGCGCGAGTTCGCCCGCGAGCTGGCGGTCGGGCTGACCTTCGGCGCCGGGCTCGACCCGCCCGCGATCGCCGGCGCCGTCCTGGGCGAGCTCGGCCACCGCCGAGCCGAGGCGCGCCACCTCGCCCTGCACCTGCTCGAGGCGCACTTCCCGCCGGCGCCCGAGGCGCTCGAGGAGGTCGCGCGCCTGGGGGAGGGCACCGCGCGGGGGCTCGACGCCGCGCTGCTCCTCACCTCCCGGCGCCCCAACGACCTGCGCACCGACGACGTGGTCGCGCGCGCGCAGCGCGACGCCGACCTGGCCATCAAGCTCCGGGCGCTCGAGCTCGCCTTGCAGGTGGATGACCTCGACCGCCGCGAGCGCCTCGGCCGCGCCCTGGCCGAGAGCGACGCCACGGGCCTCGTCCGCAAGGCGCTCGCCCGGGCGGACTTGGGGCCATAACCCGTTGACCTCACGGGGCCCCCCGGCCCCCGCCGCCGCGCGGCCAACGTGCGGGAAACATGGGCTTTACGTCGTCGGACCCCGGTGGTATGGTGCCCGGGACGACCTAACCCTACGAGAGGCAACGCGTGGCGACGATCAGCAAGAAGGAAATCGTCAAGACCGTCAGCGAACGGCACGGCCTCACGACGACGCAGACCGGGCAGCTCGTGCAGGTCTTCATGGACCAGATCATCGACGAGCTCTCGCGCGGCAACCGGATCGAGTTCCGCGAGTTCGGGATCTTCGAGCTCAAGCGGCGCAAGCCGCGCACGGCCCGTAACCCCAAGACCGGCGACTCGGTGCAGGTGCCCGAGAAGACCGTCGTGTCCTTCAAGCCCGGCAAGGTCATGAAGGCCAAGGTGATGGACACGGTGCCCGCCGGCATCACCGAGACCGACGGCGACGAGGACGAGGACGAGGACGAGACCGACGAGGTCCAGGCGCCCTCGTCGACGTCCGCCGGCTTCCCGCAGCCGCCCGCCGCCGGCCGCTAGCGGCCCCAGGGCCGGCCTCCAAGGGCTCTAAGGGCTCGACGACGTCTGAGGCCCCTGCACGCCCCGGTAGAACCGGCTGGCGTAGCGGAGGAACTTGCGCTCGTTGCGCGACAGCGAGCTCATGCCGTGGCGGCTGATCTTCTCCAGCAGCTCGTCGACGCGCGCGCGCGCGTCGACCTCCTCCTGCAGGCCCCGGATCTCGCGCAGGACGCGCGCCCGGCGGCGGTAGCGCCCGGCGGCCAGGGTCGTGCCCAGGGCCACGCCGCCGAGGGCGAAGCCGAGCAAGTGGACCATGTGGTTGGGGCGGGCGCGGCGCTGGGCGCTGGCGTGCCAGAGCAGGTCCACGCGCTCCTCGGGGCGGTTGGCCTCGCCGCTCTCGGCCCAGGCGCGGGCCTTCTCGGTCCGGTCGAGCAGGGCGCGCTCGTGGTAGACGCCGATCAGGCCGACCAGGGCGACGAGCACGACGGCCACGACCGCGTAGCAGATCGGGTAGGGCAGGCTGCCGACGCGCCGCTCGGGCATGAGGAACAGGAAGGCCGTGAGCAGGCCGATCGACGCGCCGAGCGACCCCGTGAGGACGCGCCCCGCGGCGACGCCCGCCTCGACGAGGCCCACGTGGGCCAGGGCCACGAGCGCGCCGGAGAGCAGGTAGACGGCCAGGAAGCGCGCGGGGCCCAGGCGCTGCTCGACGCGCACGCCGGCGAGGAGCAGGATCCCCACGGCGAGGACCGCCTCGAGCGGGTGGCGATACAGGGCCAGGTGGGTGACGAGGGTCCAGGGGCTGGCGAAGAGCCCGGCCGCGTCGTGGACGCCGAGCGCCTGGACGAGGGCCAGGTGCCAGGGTGCGTCCTGGCCGATGACGTGGACCAGGAAGCCCAGGAAGTAGACGACGCACAGGACGTGGGTGGCCTTGACGACGCCCACCGGAGGCTCCCCCCGACCGCGACCCCGGCGCCACGCGCGCCGATGGCATCAGAGTAGCACGGGCCCGGGGCTGGCGCATTCGCGCGCGCCGGGGCGCGCTCGCCGCGCGGGTTGCGCGAGAGGAGGGGGGGGCCGGTCGGGCGCAGATGGCCCTATAATCTCGGCTTCGCAGGAGGTCCCCCCATGAAGCTGGCCCGCAAGGTGTTCGTGCTCGGCGGCGCGAACACGACGTTCCTCGGCAAGTTCCACCCCGACTTCATCTGGAAGGGGCACCCCGACTTCGGCAAGCGCGACAACCCCTCGATCGAGGACCACGTGCGCGAGGCGGCGCTGGCGGCGCTGGCCGACGCCGGGCTCCAGCCGCGCGACGTGCAGAAGGGCTACGTCGGCAACTTCACCGGCGAGCTGTTCGTGAACCAGGGGCACCTGGGCGCCGTGCTGGCCTCGGCGCACCCCGACCTGCGCGGCAAGCCGTTCATGCGCGTCGAGGGCGCCTGCGCCAGCGGGGCGCTCGCGCTGACGGCGGCGATCGACTCGGTGTGCGCCGGCGTCGACGTGGCGCTCGTGGTCGGGGCCGAGGTGCAGACGACGGTCAACGCCAAGGTCGGCGCCGACTACCTGGCGCGCGCGGCCCACTACCGCACGCAGCGCGAGATCGACCCGTTCACCTTCCCGGCGCTGTTCGCGCGGCGCATGAAGGCCTACATGGCGGCGTTCGGCCTCGAGCCGGGCGACGTGGCGAAGGTCGTGGCCAGCGCCTACGCCAACGCGAGCAAGAACCCGAAGGCGCACATGCGCACGGTGAAGCTGTCCGTCGAGCAGGCGCGCGAGGCCAGCGACAAGAACCCGCTGTTCCTGGAGAACCCGGAGCTCAAGCCGTTCCTCAAGGTTTCCGACTGCTCGCAGGTCTCGGACGGCGGCTCGGCGGTCGTCCTCGTGTCGGAGGCCGGGCTGCGCAAGGCGGGCAAGACGCCGGCCGACGCGGTCGAGGTCGTGGCCTACGGGCACGCGACCGGCCCGATCGAGGGGCCGCCCGACCTGCTCGAGATGGAGGTCACGCGCGCGGCCGCCCAGGAGGCCTACGAGGCGGCCGGCCTCGGGCCCAAGGACATCGGCGTGGCCGAGGTCCACGACTGCTTCTCGATCGCGCAGCTCCTGGCCGTCGAGGCGCTGGGCTTCGCCGAGCGCGGGCAGGCGAAGAAGCTCATCGACGAGGGCGCGATGGCGCTCGGCGGCCGGCTCCCCGTGAACACGGGCGGCGGCCTGATGGCGTTCGGGCACCCGGTGGGCGCGACGGGCGTGAAGCAGGCGGTCGAGGTCAGCCGGCAGCTCCTCGGGCGCTGCGGCGACTACCAGGTGGCGTCGAAGCCGAAAGTCGGCCTGGCCCAGAACATGGGCGGCGACGACCGGACGGCGGTCGTGACGATCTTCCGGCGCGGCGCGTAGGCGTCGATCGGGACACGAAGGCGACGAAGGTCCACGGAGATCACGGGTGGCCTCCGTCGACCTTCGCGTCTTCGTGCCCCGGGCTCGGTCGGTCGGCCTTCGAGAGAGGACCCCCATGACGATGCTCCGCCTGCTCACCCTCGCCCTCGCCCTCGCCCTGCTCGCGCCCGCCGCGCGCGCGGACGAGGTCGACTACCTCGTCCTCGTCCCGAGTGCGCTGCACCAGGCGGTCGAGCCGCTGGCGGCGCACCGCGCGGCCGAGGGCCTCTCGGTCCGCGTGGTCGAGGTCGAGGCCGTGCCCGGCCGCGACCGGCGGGCGGCGCTGCGCGAGGTCGTGCGGCAGGCGCGGCCGCGCTTCCTCCTGATCGCGGCCGACGCGCGGGCCGTGCCGCACTTCGACGTGGCCGAGACGGCCACCGACCGGCCCTACGGCGACCTCGACGACGACGGGCTGCCCGAGGTGTCGGTCGGTCGGCTGCCGGCGCGCGACGCGGGGGCGCTCTCGCGCATGGTCGCGCGCACGGTGGCCTACGAGGCCGAGCGCGCGGCGGGCGCCTGGCAGCGGCAGTGCGCGCTGGTCGCCGGCGAAGGGCGCTTCGGGCCGGCGGTCGACGCGCTGATCGAGGACATGTTCCAGCGCGTCGTGGCCAGGACGATCCCGCCGCGCTTCGACGTGGACCTGACCTACGCCAACCCGACCTCGCCCTACTGCTTCCCGTTCGAGGGCTTCTCCCGGCGCGTCGTCGGGCGCGTCAACGAGGGGGCCCTCGTCGTGGCCTACGTCGGCCACGGCAACGAGCGCAGCGTCGACTCGCTCACGGTGAAGGACGCGAGCGGGCGCGAGGTCGACTACCCCGTGCTCGACGCCTCGCACGTGCCGGCGATCGCCACGCAGGCGCCGCCGGTGATGGTCGCGATCGCCTGCTGGACCGGCCGCTACGAGGCCGCGACGCCGTGCATCGGCGAGGAGCTCCTGGCCACGGGGCGCGGGCCCGTGGCCTTCTTCGGCTCGTCGCGGATCTCGCACCCCGTGCCCAACGCCCTGCTCGGGATCTCGCTCGTGGGGGCGCTGTTCGACGACGCGGGCGACGACCGCCTGGGCCCGCGGCTCGACCGCGCGCGGCGCGAGCTCGTGGCGCCGCGGAGCAAGGACGAGGACCCGCTGCGCGCCGAGGTGCTCCTCCTGTCGTCGGCGTTCATGCCGCGCGAGGAGCTGCGTCGCGAGCTGCCGCGGCACGTCGACATGTACAACCTCCTCGGCGACCCCGCCCTGCGCCTGGCGCGCCCGGCGCCGCTGGCCGTCGAGGCGACGGTCGACGGCGAGGTCGTGACGGTCCGCGGGCAGGCCCCGGCCGGCGCGCGGAGCGTGACCGTGACCCTCGAGGGCCCGCGCGGGCGGCCGACGCGCCCGGCGCCGGCGGGCGAGACGCCGCTCGAGCGCTACGCGCGCGCCAACGACCGCGTGCTGGCGACCTCGCTCGTGGGCGTCGGCCCCGACGGGCGCTTCGCGGCGACCCTGCGCGCGCCCTCGGGCGCGGCCGGGGCGCACGTCGTCAAGGCCCTGGCGACGAGCGAGCGCGGCGCGGGCGCCGGCGCGGCGGAGGTGACCCTCGGCGAGCCTGGAGCGGCCCGGCGGCGCTGAGGTGTGCTCGACGGCTGCGACGGACGTGCCTGGCCGCGGCGGCGCGCGCGCGGGCTCGAAGTAGGTCGCTACGTCGTCGCCCGCGCGCCTCGCCGCCGCGGCTCAGCCTCGTCGCCCTCGCCTCGCTCGCTGCTTCGATCGAGGGCGGGTCCAGGACTCGGCGCGCCGTGAGCGGGCGTCAGGCCTTGGCGTCCGGCGCCTTGACCCGCCGCGGCGGGCGGGCGGCGCTCGCAGCCAGGCGCGAGGCCCGGAGGCGGGCGAAGAGGGCGACGAGGCCGAAGAAGGCCACGCCCGCCGCGATCGCGTAGGTCAGGACCTCCCGCTCGGCGAAGGTATGCGCGCGGACCCAGGCGATCGCCCACAGCGCCGCCCAGAGGACGCAGAGCAGGGCGCCGCTGCGCGCCACGCGCTGCCACTCGAGGGCCACGACCTGCGCGTGGGGCAGGACCTCGACCGCCGCGCCGCAGCCCGCGGCGCCGGGCGCGCAGGCGCGCATGCGGTCGTAGCAGTCGACGTGGAGCGTCGTATGGCAGCGCGTGCAGCGGGCGACCAGCGCCTCCCGCGGCAGCTCGCGGCGGCAGCAGCCGCAGGTGCGGGGCGTGAAGTCGAGCGCGGCCGGCCCCGCGCCGACCGGGGCGGTCGAGGCGCGCGTCGACCCGCAGCCGTGGGTCGAGCAGCCCCCGTGCTCGGCGAAGCAGCCGGCGTGGTGCGCGGTCCCGCACCGCTCGCACGTCCCGGCCAGGGCGCCGTCGGCGAGGGCGTCGTGGCAGTAGGGGCAGCGGACCTGCCCGCCGCTCGCCGCGTCGACGGCGCGCGCGTCGTCGGCCTCGTCGTCGGGGCGCTCGGGCGGCGGTCGGGTGGCGTCCATCTCAGAACAGGTCCAGGGCGCAGAGGTGGTGGTAGACGCTGTCCTTCACCTCGGCGCTCCACCGCGGGTAGCGCCCCTGCATGGCGGCCCAGGCGCTCAGGAGCCGATGCGAGGCGGCCCTGCCTTCAGGGATGTGGTGGACGTCCTCCATGCTCGCGCCGGAGGCCCTGCGCGGCACGGCCTGGTCGAAGAACGTCCGCTGCTGCTCGAGCGCCGCGACCACGTCGCCGTGGAACCCCTCGAGCCCGCGCGGCACGGGCTCGGCGCGCAGGGTCGCCAGCGCGCGCTCGGTCGTCGCGCGGTGCTCGGCGTCGGCGGCGGTCGCGTCGGCGCGTCGGGCCATGGCGGCGAGGAGGACCTGCTTCGACTGCACGACCTCGATCAGCGCCGCGTAGACGTGGTTCACGTAGTTGCGCTCCGCCTCCGGAACCCCGGTGAGGTCGCGCGGCAAGGCCGTGACGGCGCACGGGTACTCGACCCCTGGCGGGAGGCCGATGTCCTGCGGGTAGCGGTCCTCGAACGGCGCCGGCGGCGCCGACGGCGGGTCGACCCCGCCGCGCGGACAGCCGACCAGGCAGGGCAGGGCGGCGAGCAGGAGCGACCACGGCGCGCGCATGCGCCCACTCTGGCGGCGGGCGCGGGCGCTCGCCAGCCCTCGACGGTCACGAGTGGGCGTAGGTGACGTCGAAGACGACGGAGGGCACGAAGGACGCCGAGGTGACCTCCGCGTCCTACGTCGACCCTCGTTGCCTCCGTGTCCTGACGCGTGGACGTGGACCACGAGGACCGGCGCCCTGTCAGTCGTCGAGGACGAACGTGATGGCCATCTGCACGCGGTACTCGGTGATCTTGCCGTTCTCGATCTTGGCCTTCTGCTCGAGGACCTTCATGCCGGTCATCCCGCGCAGCGTCCGCGCGCCGCGCTCGATGCCCTGCTGGATCGCGTCGTGGAAGCTCTCCGTCGAGGAGGTCACGACCTCCGTCACCCGCGCCACCGCCATGGGACTTCTCCACCCGGCCCCCCCGAACCGGTGTTCGGGCGCCGCTCTCGCAAGTCGTTGTCCTGCAGTCGCCTGGGAGGGGTGCCGGGGGTCGGTCCCCCGGTTCTCCACACCTGGCCCCCGGTCAGTTCAGGAACCCGTGAAGACGCCCCGACCTACTTGGCCTGGGCGATCTTGCGGTGCTTGAACTTCTGCGACGGGTCGGACCGCCCGGCCTCGGCGTCGCGCTCGTTCTTGCGCTCGACGTAGGTCTCCCACGAGCCGAAGCAGTAGTAGACCGACGGCTGGCCGCCGGGCCCGTCGGGCCCGTCGGGACCGGCCGACTGCTTGCCCTCGAAGGCCAGGATGTGCGTGGCCACGCGGTCGAGGAAGTAGCGGTCGTGGGTGATCACGATCGCGCTGCCCGGGAAGGTCGTGAGCGCCTCCTCGAGCACGCGGAGCGTCATCAGGTCGAGGTCGTTGGTCGGCTCGTCGAGGATGATGACGTTCGAGGGCTCGCGGAGGAACTTCGCCAGCTGGACGCGGTTGCGCTCGCCGCCCGAGAGCTTGCCCACGGGCGTCTGCTGGATCGGCCCCGTGAACAGGAACCGCGCCAGGTAGTGGCGCACCGAGAGCTGCTTCGCGCCGATCGTCACGAACTCCGAGCCCTGCGAGACCTCCTCGTAGACGGTCTTGTTCGGGTCGAGCGTGTCGCGCGTCTGGTCGACGTAGCAGAGCTTCGTCGTCTGGCCGATGTCCACGCGGCCGCCGTCCGGCTGCTCGAGGCCGAGGATGATCTTGATGAGCGTCGTCTTGCCCAGGCCGTTGGCCCCGGTGACGCCCAGGATCGCGCCCGGCGGGATCTCGAAGCTCAGGTCCTTGAACAGGACCTTGTCGCCGAAGCCCTTGGTCAGGTGCTCGACGTTGATCACCTTGCCGCCCAGGCGCGGGCCGAACGGCAGGACGAGCTCGAGCTCCATGGGGCGGTCGATCGCCTCGGCCTGCTCGACGAGCTGGTCGAAGGCGGTGATGCGCGCCTTGGACTTCTTGCGCCGCGCGGCCGGCGTCGAGCGGATCCACTCCAGCTCGCGCTCGAGCGCCTTGAGCAGGTTGGCGTCCGTCTTGTCGCGGACCTCCTTCTGCTTCTGCTTCTGCTCGAGGAAGTCCGAGTAGTTGCCCTGGTAGCTCCTGATCTCGCCGTGGTCGACCTCGAGCATGCGGTTGGCGACGCGGTCGAGGAAGTAGCGGTCGTGCGTGACCAGGATGTAGGTGCCGGTGTAGTCGGCGAGGAAGCCCTCCAGCCACACGATCGTCTCGGCGTCGAGGTGGTTCGTGGGCTCGTCGAGGATCAGGAGGTCGGGGTGTGCCAGGAGCGCCCGCACGAGCGACACGCGCCGCTTCTCGCCGCCCGAGAGCACGCGCGTGACGCGGTCGCCGGGCGGGAGGCGCAGGGCCTCCATGGCCATCTCGATCTTGTTGTCGAGGATCGACGCGTCGGTCACGCCGCGGTCCTCGAGCGTCGTCTGCACCTCGCCCTGCTCCTCCATGAGGGCGTTCATCTTCGCCTCGTCCTCGAGGTACTCCGGGTCGCCGTAGAGCGCGTAGATCTCGTCCATGCGCGCCAGGAGCGCCCGCGTGTCGGCGACCGCCTCCTCGACGTTCTCGCGCACCGTCTTGTCGGGGTCGAGGTCGGGCTCCTGCGGCACGTAGCCGACGGTCAGCCCCTTGGCGGGCGCGACGATCCCCTCGAAGTCCTTGTCGCCGCCGGCGAGGATCTTCATGAGCGTCGACTTGCCCGAGCCGTTGACGCCGACGATGCCGATCCGGTCGCCCGGATAGAGGCTGAACGTCACGTCGCGCAGGACCAGCCGGTCGCCGAACTTGCGGCGCACGTTCTTGAGCGTGTAGAGCGGCTGACCCGGCTTGAGACCCTTCATCTGGCACCGTCCTGAGAGCGAGGCGGCCGCGGACCCGTGACGGGCCGCGGCCGGCTGGAACACCCTCAGGGTAAACGAAGCTGCGCCGCGCTCAAGCGGCCGGCTGGACCAGCCCGGGCCCCCGGCGCAGGCCCCACAGGCCCGCCGCCAGGGCCAGGACGGCGCCGCCCACGTGCACGAACACGGCCGCGGCGAGCAGGCCGGCGCCCAGGAGCAGGAGCGCCTGCAGGGCGCCGCGGCCGGGCAGCGGCGCCAGGAGGCCCAGGCGGAAGAGGCCCAGGAGCAGGACGAGGAGCACGAGGCCGCGCCCGGCGCGGCGCGCCTGCTCGCCCAGGCCGTCGGGGTAGACCGAGAACGTGATCGCCGGCGGGTCCTGCGTGTCGGTCGCGAAGTGGTAGGCGCGGCCGGGCGTGTCGAACGGGACCGAGATCGACAGGAGGCCCTCGCTGCGGCCGGCGCGGGCGAGGGAGAACTCCGCCTTGTCCTTGGCGAGCGGCGCCGCGAACGAGGTCCCGGTGTCCACGGACTGCTGCCGCTCGCGACGGTCGTCGACGTCCCGGAAGCGGTTGAGCAGGTCCGCCGGCGCGTTCCGCGCCCGCTCGTCGAGCCGGAGGTTCTGGCGCTCGCCGCGCTCCTGCAGGAGCCGCTCGGCCATCGCGTTCGTCTCCTCCTCGCCGAACCCGTAGGTCTGCGCCTGCCGCTGCACGTCCTGCATCTGCTGGCGCGCGACCTCCTCCTGCGCCTCGTCGTAGCCGCGGTTGTCGAGGAGGCGCCGGCCGGCCTGCGCGCCCTGCTGGCCCTGCTGGCCGCCGCCCTTGAACACCTCGGCGTTCGAGAGCGTGAGCCCCTGGCCCTCGGGGATCGACAGCGTCCAGCTCTCGCCCGCCGCCGCCTGGCCGGGCCCCTCGGCCGGGACGCCGGCCCAGCGGGTCTTGTTGCTGCCGCTGCCGGTGACCTCGTTGTTCGAGTACCAACCCGACGCCAGGCGGTCGAAGCCCTTGCCCTCGACCGTCACCTGCGGGGCGTCCGCCACGGGCGCCGGGGCCGCCGACTGCGCCTGGTGGCGGTGCTGCAGGGCCCCCGACAGGCGCTCCAGCTCCAGGCGGTTCTTCGCCAGGGCCTCGCGCTCGACCGGCGCCTGCGCCGCGCCCAGGGCGTCGCAGAGCTGGAGCTGCTCCTTGACCCGCGCGAGCTGCGCGCCGAGGTTCCCCTCGGCCAGGCGCTGCGTCGTGCCGCTGGCGTTGTCCGCGAGGTCGACCAGCTTCTTCAGCTCGTTGACCTCCTCGACCAGCGCCTTGACGCCCGAGGCCGCCACGGTGGCCGGCTTGAGGTTGCCGGCGAAGCCGCGCACGTCGAAGCGCTCGGGCACGTGCAGGGTCCACGACGTGCGCTCGACCTGCACGTCGGGCGTCTTCAGCGCCGGCGCCTGCGGCGCGAGCGACGCGCCGAAGCCGAAGTCGCCCGGCAGCGGCGTGGCGTAGATCAGCTCGACGTCGAAGCTCAGGTCGGCGTCGGTGCCCTTGGGCAGCGGGATGAGCGTGAGCCCCTCCTCGTGGTGCAGCCGCCGCGGGGCGCCGGCCACGAACACGCTCCACACCTCCGCGCCCGCCGGCAGCGCCAGGCGCAGGAACTGGAGGCGCAGGTTGTGGACGCGGTAGCGCGCCCGGTGGCGCACGACGCCGTCGGTCGTGAACACCGACGTCAGCTCGCACCAGGGCACGCGCGCCGCCGGCGGCAGCTTGACCTCGCGCGGCTCGAGCTTGAAGCTCGCCGCGCCCGGCGCGTCGCCGCCCAGGCGGTAGGCGAAGGCGAAGTCGGTCGCCGGGCCGGGGAGGACGGGCGCCTCCGACGCGCGCGCCTTCTCCAGGCCGCCCGCGAGGCCGGCCTCGACCAGCTTGTCCTGCACGTCGGGGGCGGTCTCGACGAGCACGAAGCGGCGCGCCTGCCGCTCGACGCCGTCGAGGGCCACGTGCGGCGTGGTGAAGCGCGGGCCGTCGAGGACCTCCTCCCAGCTCAGGCCCAGCTCGTAGGCCTCCTCGGCCGGGCTCTGCAGCTCGATGGTGAGCCGGCGTTGACCGTCGGCGGCCGGGGCGCTCCGCACCTCGCGCTGGTTGACGGCGTCGACGCGCACGCGCTCGGCCACCTGCTCGGGCAGGAGGACGTGGAAGGCGCTCGCGCCGGCGTCGGCGATCCGGTAGACGGCGCGCAGCGTGTATCGCACGACGTCGCGCTCGAGGCGCGCGTGGAGCGTCCACGAGCCGGTGACCTTCGGCGTCGGCCGGCTGAGGCCCAGCGTCGCCGTGGCCAGGCCGGGCGTGCGCCCGTGCGGCCGGTGGTAGGCCAGGGCCCACTCGCTCCCGGCCGGCGCCGGGCCGCGGGCGGCGGCGCGCAGGTCGCGGACCTGGAGGCCCGCCGGCTCCTGCTGCGGGCGCAGGCGCAGCCCCTGGGCGACGGCGACCACGAGGCTCGTCGTCTCGGTGGCCACGTCCAGGGCGCGCAGGTCGGGGAAGGGGGCCGACGTCGCGCCGGCGGGCAGGGCGCGCTCGAACGTGAGCGACAGGCGCCCCTGGCCCGCGAGGCCGGTGGCCAGGCCCAGGCGCAGGACGCGCTCGCCCTGGGCCTCGGTGACGAGCGGCGCCTCGCGCACCTCGAGGCCGCGCGGGGCCTGCGCGAGCTCGAAGCCGGCGGGCACGGCCAGGGCGAGCTCGTGGACCTTGCCGCGGCGCACGTCGTAGGCCACGTCGGCCTGGAGGAGGACGCGGTCGAAGAGGACGGTCGCGCGCAGCTCGACGTCGGCGCGGACCTCGACCGGCTCCTGCACGAGCTCGAGCTCCAGCGCCGCCGGGCGGCGGGCGAAGCCGTAGGCGCGCTCGACGTTGCCGGCGCCGAGCGTGCGCGCCAGACCGGAGAGCGCGCCGGCCTGGACCTGGCGCAGGCCCGCGGCCGGGTCGAGCGGCCGCACGCGCAGGCCGTCCTCGACCGCCAGCCCGACGACCCCCGCCTCGCGGCTCACGCCCACCGGCACGAGCTGCGGGGCCTCGACGCGCGTGACCTCGGGCGCGAGCACCTGCTCGCCCCAGATGCTCACGGTCGCCCGGGCGCCCGTCGGCCGGCGCAGGGCCAGCTCGAGGCGGCCCTGGTCGTCGAGGCGCCAGGCGCGCAGGCCGTCGGTCTGCACGCTGGTGACCTGGAAGCCGGGCGGCACGTCGAACAGGAAGCCCTCGCGGCCGTCGCCCGTGACCTCGAAGGCCACCTGCGCCAGGACCACGAGGCGCCCGCGGCGCACCCACACCAGCGTGTTCGTGGTCGCCGCCGCCTCGGACGCGCCGCCCGACGAGAGGACCTCGCGGCCGGAGAGCGTCAGGTGCACGCGCGGCGCGTCGCCCAGGCTGGCGTCGACGACGAGCGAGCCGTCGGCGGCGCGCTCCTCGGTCTGGGCGCGGGCGCCGCCGACGACCACGCGCCGGTCCTTGATCGTCGAGCGCAGGCGCAGGGTCGCCGCGGTCGTGGGCACGGCGGCGAACACGTGGCCGCCCTGGAGCTGCGGCACGACGAGGTCGAGCGTCACCACGTAGCTGCCCGGGCCCTCGGCCACGAGCTCGAGGCCGCCGGCCGGCGCCACGCGCACGCGGGCGCCGGGCTTGCCGCCCTGGACCCTCGCGTCCTTGAGGCCGGCGCCCAGGAGCCCGAGCGGGCAGCGGGCCCAGCCGTCGCCCAGGACGTCGACCGCGACCTTGGCCTCGAGCTTCAGGCCCGACGCGTCGAGCGCGCCCTCGTAGGCCACGTGCCCGATCGCGTGCGAGGCCGCCGGCACCGCCGGCGTGGGCGCGCGGTCGGGGTAGGCGCGGCGCCAGAGCTCCAGGTAGACGTCCTCGGGCACGTAGACGTCGCCCGGCGTCGCGTCGGGCCGCGCCGGGTCGTAGGGCACGTAGACCCGCGGCGGCGCGCCGGCCGGCGGCGCCTCCTGAGCCCGCGCCGAAGAGGGCGCGCCGAGGAGGGCGGCCAGGAGCAGGAGCCCGGCCAGGCCGCGCGCGGGCGCGGCGCCCACGCCTGCAGCCGTCGGCGTCGCCGCGCCGCCGAGCAGGAGGGCCAGGGCCGACAGGCCGACCAGGCCGAAGAGGACGATCCACGCGCCGACGAGGGCGGTCACGCCGCCGGGGGCGTGGCGCCACGCGTCCTGCAGGACCAGCGCGCCCAGGCCGGCGTGGGCCAGGCCCACGACCAGCGCCGGGACGAGCGCCCAGCGGACCTGGAGGGCCAGGCCGACGGCGATCACCGCCAGGGCCGCCGCCGTGCCGCCGAACGCGGCCAGCGCCTCGCCGCTGCCGCGGCCGCCCGAGGCCAGGGCCACGCCGGCCAGGACCAGGTTCACCGCGCACAGGCCGCCCGCGAGGACGCCCACGGCGCGCACGGCGTCGTCGCGCGGGCCGGTGTGCGCCGCGGCGCGCGCCGCGAGCCCCGCGAGCCCGCGCAGGACGTGGACCGGCCCCGCGAGGAGCAGGCCGACGGCCAGGGCGTTGAGGAGCGGCGTGGCCCGCGCGTCGGCGAGCACGTAGGGCAGGGCGGTCAGGACCGCCAGGCCGACCAGCGCCAGGCCCAGGTAGGTGACGCGCGCCCGCCCGGGGAGCAGGACGCCCGCCAGCAGGCCCACGAGGGCCAGGGCGCCGGCGGCCAGCGTCAGGGCGTCGTCGCGCACGACCTGCACGGCCAGGCGCGCCTGCCCGCCCGGGCGCTCGAGCGTCACGTCACGGCCGACGGCCGGCAGGGCCAGGACGAGCGAGCGTAGGCCCACGCGGCCGGCCTGCAGGTCGTCCGACACGGCGGCCTCCTGGCGGACGACCGGCGCGGGCTTCTTGGCCTCGGTGCCGGCGCCGCCGCCGCCGGTGGCCAGGCCGAGCATCGACTCGGGCGCAGGCGCCTCGGCCGGCGCCGTGAGCGGCGCCGGGTCGAGCTGCGCCATGCCGGCGCCGTCGCCGTCGAGGGCGTCGTCCGACTCGGCGAGCTTCTCGTCGCGGAGCTGCGGCGGACCTCGATCCTCTCGGGCGCCATCGGGCCTGGGCTGACGGCGCGGCGCGCCCTCGAGCTGCGGCCGGGCCGGACGCGGGGCGGGCATGGGCTCGGCCGCGGACGGGGCCGGCGGCGCGGCGGGTGCGGGCGCGGCGGGCGGGGGCGGGGGAGCGCTCTCCAGCCTCATGGAGTCGGGCTCGCCCCGGACGCGGCGCGACCGCTCCGTGCTCCGGCCCAGGTCCTCGCCGGCCTTCTCCTGCTGGGGGCCGGCGTTACCGCCGCCGACGGCTTCCCCGGCGTCGTGGCGCCCGGGGCGCCCGCCCGGGGCGGGCTGGTCGCCGAAGAAGTCCATGTCGGAGGTGCGGGTGACGTTGGAGAGGTCGCGCTGCATCGCGTGGTCCAGGTACGCTTCGTCCATGGGCGCGCTCGCCGTCGGCATCATCTCCCGGTGGAATGCGATCTCGTTCGTTCCGGCGTCGAACGCGCCGTCGAGTGCCCGCTTGAAGCTGGACACGAGACACAGCAGCACCAGGACCACGGCCGCGCCGATCACCACCCGCCGCGGCGTGACGACGCCGACGAGCGCCTGCCCCACGCCGCGCGCCTGCGTCCCCGAGCGGGCCAGGCCGCCGACGAGCGCGGTCCGCGCCCGGACGCTGGCGCCGAGGGCCAGGGCGACCAGCAGGAGGCCCAGCGGCAGCGTGGCCCCCCAGGCGGCCCGGCCGAGGCCCAGCGCCAGCGGCGCGGCGGCCCGGGCGTCGGCGCCGCTCAGGTTGCCGGCGAACTCGAGCACGCGGTAGTCGTCGGGCAGGGCCAGCGTCCAGCGCGTGCGCAGGACGGGCACCGGCCGGTCGCGGTCGACGAGGAGCGCCGGCGCGTCGAGGTCGGCGCGGCTCGAGACGCCCCAGGCGGCGCGCCGCAGGGTGTAGGTGACGCTGATCGCGTCGAGCCCGCCGCCGGGGCCCGAGGGCAGCGGGACGAGCTTGAGCCCGTCGCGCTCGGCCGGCTTCACGCCCTGGCCGTTGACGACGACGCTCCACAGCTGCGCGCCGTCGGGCAGCTTGAGGGCGAAGAACTGCGACTCGAGGCGCCGCACGTGGAACACGGCCTCGTGGCGCGAGAGCCCGTCGGGGGCGGCGCTCGTGCTCAGCTCGAGGCGCTCGACGACGGCCGCGAGCACGGCCGCCGCGTCGCGCCGCTTGACCGTGAGCTCGAGCCGGTGGTCGGCCGACGTGTGCGTGTAGCCGAACAGCGGCCGGCCCGTGAACGACGATCCCGGCAGCGGCGCCACGTCGGTGACCTCGACCGCGCGCAGCCCCTGGGCCCTGGCCTGCAGCTCCGTCGCGTCGCTCGAGAACACGGCCACCTGCCCGCGCTCGCGGAAGGCGCCCGCGACCGCCACGCGCGGCAGGACGACCGCGGCGTCCTCGCCGGCGGCGACGGGGGCCGTCGTCTCGAAGCGCACGCGCAGGGGCAGGAGCCCGGCCTTGCGCTGCTCGAACGTCAGCCGCCAGCGCTCGCGCCCGTCGTCGGTCTTGCCCACGAGCTCGCGGTCGTCCTTGAGGTCGGGCGCCTCGATCCGCGCCAGGCGGCCGACGCCCGGCGGCAGGAGCATCTCGAGCGTCGTCACCGGCGCGCCCTCGATGTCGAGCTCGATCAGCGCGTCGGTCTCGACCACGCGCTCGGCGACGCGGTGGTGCGTCGTGAGCTGCGACGACACGCGCGTCTCGCGCGGCGTGAGGTGCACCTGGCCCGCGAACTCGGGGCCGTCGACGCGGTAGCCGAGGACCAGGCCGGCGACGTCGAGCCCGGCGCGCGGCAGCTCGGCGGCGGGGATGGCCGTCAGGCCGGCCTGGGCGGCGCCGGTGAGGCGGAACGCCTCGTCGGGCGCGAAGCCGATGTGCCCGCGCAGCGTCGTCGCCGGGGCGCCCGTGATCCGCGGCACGTCGACCGTGCGGCCGGCGAGCCCCTGCGGCTCGTCGCGCACGGCCTGGACGTTCAGGAACAGCTCGTGCCCGGCGCGCAGGGCCTCCTGCAGCTCGACGAGCACGGCGCCGTCCTGGATCGTGAGCTGGTGCACCGGCTCGGTCGTGGCGCCGCCGCGGACCTGCCGCACCTGCACCGTCTCGACGCTGAAGCCCGGCACGTCGGCCGAGACGCGGAACACGCGCCCCTCCTGCACGCGGAACTGCAGGATCGTCAGCGCCCGCGCCTCGCGCTCGCCCAGGCCCACGACGGCGCGCATGACCAGGTCGACCCGCGGCGCCTGCGGCGCGGCGCTCACGGCCAGGCGCGCCGGCGCCGGCAGCCGCCGGTAGACGCGCAGGAGCACGTCGCCGCCGGTCGGCGTCGCGCCGAGGTCGCCCGCGTCGGCGCGCTCGAGGCCCACGACCTCGTCGAAGCCGACGACCGTGCCGTCGCCCTGGGCCACGCCGACGAGGCCCGAGGCGCGCTGCACGTCGGGGAAGCCCAGCGGCTGCAGGGCGAGCTGCTGGCGACCCTCGCCCATGCCTGTCGTCAGCTCGGCGCGCAGGCGCACGACGAAGCGGCCGGTGCGCGGGGCGCCCAGGACCAGCTCGGCGCGGTCGCCCTGCTGGCTGTGCGTGGCCTCCTCGCCCTCGAGCACGAGCGACCGGGCGACGAAGCCGGGCGGCAGGTCGAGCGCGAAGCGGTCGCGGCCGGCCCGGTAGACCTCGAGCGTGGCCACCGCGTCGAGCGTGACGACGCCCTGCCGCACGCAGAACACGCTGCGCTCGTCCGCCACGACGTAGGGCGTCACGTCCATGGCCGACCGCCGCGGCCGCCAGCTCACGACGACCTGGCCCTCGCCGTGCGCGCCGCCGAACGCTCCCCCGAAGGCGCCATCGATCCGGGTGCGGTCGCCCTCGAGACCGCGCGCCCACGCGATGCACCCCTGGCTCGTCCGCGCGTCGTCGGCGACGTTCGTCCGGCCGCGCGAGAGCTGCGCCTGCTGGGCCGGCGCCGCCGCCTGCGGCACGACCACCTCGACGTCGCCCGGCACGATCAGGTCGAGCTTGCCCGCGGCCGCCGCCGGCACCGGCAGGGCCAGCACGCCCGCGCCGCGCTCCTCGCCCGGCTCGACCCGCGCGCCGAGCTCCCAGGCGACCTTGCGCGTCTCGGGCGCCGACGGGTCGGCCGCGCCCCTGAGCACGACGCGCACGCCCTGCGCGTCGGGCAGGACGCGCGCCGGCGCGCCGTCGACCGTCAGCCGGCGCAGGCCCGCCCCGCGCAGGGGCAGGAGCAGGGCCACCTCGCCGCGGGCGAGCACCGAGACGTCGGCCTCGCAGGCCACGGTCGCCACGCCGTCGTCGACGCGGCCGGTGGCGCGCACCTGCCGGATCGTGGCCGCGACGGGCGGCGCGACCTCGACCGGCGCCGGCGGGCGCAGGCCCGCGCGGCGCAGGAGCTCCTGCAGCTCCTGGTCGCGCACGACCACGCCGCGCGGGTGGCGCTGGAGCACGCGCTCGAAGGCGCGCTCCGGCACGTAGACCCGCTCGACGCGAGCCGGCTCGGGCGCGTCCTGCGCGGCGGCGACGCCGGCGCAGAGCAAGACCCCGAGGGTGAGGCGCTTCGTGGTGGCGCTCATGGCGGTCCTCCTCGCGGTTCTCGGGGGTCGCTCAGGCCTGCGAGCCAGGGTCGAGCTGGATCTGGTCGGCGCCGGCGGCGTCGCCGCCGCCGCCGGCCTTCGGGTCGCGCGGGGCGACGGCGACGGTCGCCCCGGCGCGGGCCCGCGCCTCGGCCTCGGCCGCCTGGGCGCGGGCCTTGGCCACCTGCGCCTCCTGCGCCAGCTCGGCCATGCGCCGGGCGTGGCGCTCGACCGTCAGCTCGCGCCAGGCGCCGCGGCAGAGGAAGAAGCCGCCCAGGCCGGCCGCGCCGACGAGGCCCGAGGCGAAGAACGGCTCCCAGGCCTTGCCCAGGAACGTGGCCCCGAGGATCGTCAGCGCGCCGGCGACGGCCACGTAGGCCGCGCCCGGCAAGAGGCGCCGCGCGTCGAGGAAGGCGCCCAGGGCCACGACGGCGACGAGCGCCAGCACGTCGAGGAAGAAGAGCACCGGCCACGAGGCGTAGCGCACCTTCAGGCGCGACGGGTTGTCGAGCTTCTCGAACACCCGCGCGTGGTGCTGCGCCGGCAGCTCGAGCGCCGCGTAGCGGTGGCTCGGGTCGTCGGGCGACGCGGCGCGCAGGTTCGAGATCGCCTGCAGGGCCGCGTGGCGGCCGACGCCGCCGCGCTCGCGGTCGACGCGCACGCCGACGGCGGCCTTGAGGTCCTCCCACAGCGTCGTGTCGTCGAAGTGCTTGCGCGCGTCGGTGTCGAACTCGAGGTAGGCCCGCTCGGTCGGCAGGTAGAGCGCGCGCGTCAGCCGCGCCACCGGCACCTCCTGCTCGCTGGCCTCGCCCAGCGGGAAGCGCAGGGTGAAGAGCTCGGCGCCGCCGAGCCCGCCCAGGGCGCCGACGGGGAGGTCGTAGCGCAGGCGGATCGAGAACGGCTGGTCGCGGTGGACCTTCGTCGCCTCGCCGAGCTGCACCTGCACGGTCGGCAGGGCGGCGCCGGGGACGACCGACCACTCCTGGCGCTTGCCGTGGACGAGCAGGTCGCGCACCTCGGCGCCGGCCGGCAGCCGCACGGTGAGGAACTGCTCGGCGTTGTTCTGGATGAGGATGAACGCCTCGGCCTTGAGGCGGCCGTCGAGGTCCAGGACCTCCTCCTGGTGCAGGTGCCGGACGATGATCCCCAGCGGCGCCTGGAAGTCGTACTTCGTGATCTGCAGGGTCAGCCGCCAGGGCTTGTCGTGCGTCACGTAGCGGAAGGCCTGGATGGCGCCGCGGGCGCGCAGGGCGTCGGGCAGCTCGCGCTGGTCGCGGCGCTCGACGCCGTCGCGGACCTTGTCGGAGATGACCAGGTTCTCGTGCTTCACCAGCGCGATGTCGCCCGTCTCGGTGAAGCAGTCGAGGACCTTGACCTCGTGCAGCGAGACGTCCTTCTGCTGGCCGGCCTTGAAGTCCTCGAGCTTGAGCTCGTAGCGGAGCTGCAGCGCGAACGTCCCCGTGCGCTTGCCGCGGAGCGAGATCGTCCACACGGCCATCTTGCCGAAGTGCGGGACGTCGGTGACCTCGCAGCGGCGGTCCTGCACGACGTCGCCGTCGATCTTCAGCTTCTCGTCGGTGTCCAGCTCGGCCGGCACGGCCAGGCGCACCTGCTCGATCCCGGCGTACTCGACCGTGTAGTGCACGGCCGTCTCGACCTTGACCTGCTCCTCCTGCGCGTCGACGAGCTTCTCCACGCGCGCCGTGACCTTGGGCTCGCGCTTCTTCAGGCTGAAGCTGGCCGCGACCGCCTCGGGCCGCAGGTAGGCGTAGCCGAAGGTGATGTCCTCGCCCTGGCCGGCGGCGAAGGGGAAGCTCAGGCGCCGGAGCTCGGGCGCGCCGACCGCGCGCAGGCCGGTGGGGCTGCCCTCCTGCGTGAGCTGCAGGTGCGTCTGCGAGCCGACGGCCAGGACGCCCGTCTCCTTGACGACGTCGAGCAGGCGCAGGCGCGGCAGGGGCATCGTGTCGCCCTCGGCCACGGTCGACGACGCGCGGCGCACCGAGCCGATGATCGTCAGCGGGAAGGTGCCCGGCTGGCGCTGGTTGACGAAGTCGACGGCGAGGACGTCGCCGAGGCCCTGGGCGCGCTCCTCGGCCGTGGCCGGGATCACGCGGTGGTCCTTCACCGACTCGTCGAAGCTCTCCGACGGGTTGAGGACGAAGCCCTGCGGCAGGCGGGCGCGCACGCCGAAGATCCCGCGCTTGCGCACGGTGTAGTGGACGATCGTGGCCAGGGTGACCTCGTCGTCCTTCACCATCGTCAGGCCGAACAGGCGCCCCTCGACCTCGGGCTCGACCTTGCCGACCTTCACCTGCAGGGCGTAGGGCTGGCGCAGGTAGCGGAAGCCGAGCGGCGGGCGGGCGTCGCGCGGCTGGACGCCGAGGTCGCGGGCGAGCTGCTGCGGGATCGAGGTCGCGTCGACCTGCGACACGCCCTGCAGGGCCGCCGGCTCGAGGGTCAGGAACTCGGTGCCGCGCACGGCGACGACGCCGCTCTCGCGCTCGGCGCCCAGCGTGACGACGCGCGGGAGCTCGAGCTCGCGCGTGCCCTCGGCCAGGATGCGCTCGAGGCGCAGCTCGAGGGCGTAGGCGTCCTTGACCTTGTCGTGCAGGCGCACGGTGATCGTCTGCGCGTCGCCCGCCTGCTCGGGGACGGGGATCGCGCTCATGTTCTCGCCGCGCACGTTCAGCAGGGTGTAGCCCCTCGGGAACTGGACGCGGAACTCGCCGCAGGGCGCCTGGAGGATGCGGTAGGCGATGCGCGTCGTGGCCTGGAGGACGCCCTCGTCGAGGCGCACCGCGGTCTCGGTCTCGGCGAACAGGAGCGGGTCGCGCTCCTCGCCCTCGACCTGCTTCGGCCGCGGGTTCCAGGTCACGCCCGCGCGCGCGGCGGCGCCGAAGTAGGCGCGCACCTTCGTCTGGTCGGCGCGCTCGTCGGAGAGCTCCTCGGTGGCCAGGGCGTTGTCGACGCGCACGCGCAGCCCCGACTGGGGCAGGGCCACCTCGAAGTTGCACAGCGCCGCGCCCGGGAGCGTCAGCCCGAAGGTCGACTCGCCCGGCTTGCTCGAGATCGGCACGGCGAAGCGCGCCGTCGTCTGCACGCGGCCGGCGCCGCGGAGGATGACGCCGTAGCCGGTCGTCGGCAGGGCGTCGGGCCCGCGGCGCGCGCCGCCGACCTGCGCGGCCAGCGTGGCCATGGGGCCGACGACGGCGCGCCCCTGGGTCGTGCGCACGTCCTCGAGCGACGCCTCGGCCAGGCCGATCGGGACGATGACCCAGCGCTCGGCCTCGAGGACCTCGATGTCGAAGGTCGCCTCGAACTGCACGACGCGCTCGCCGGCCGTGCCCTTGAGCTGGGCGCCGACGAGGACGTAGTCGGCGGGCGGCGCGGCGGGCGTCACGGGCGGCTGGGTCGGGCGCGCGTTGGCGCGCTCGAGCAGGCGCAGGAGCTCCTGGTAGGGGACGAAGACGCCGCCCTGCTCGCGGTCGAAGATCTTGTCGAAGTCGTCGATCGGCACGTAGACCGTGCGGTCGGGCCGGTCGGTGGGGCCGGGCGGCGCCGGCTGGCGCGGCGGTGTCGGCCGGTTCTGCGCGAGGGCGGGCGCGGCGGCGAGCAGGGCGACGAGGGCGGGGAGCGCGAAGCGGCGCAGGTGCATGGGTCCTCTCCAGCGACGAGGGACGCCCCGGACGGCGGGGGTACGAGCGAGCGACGGACGCCTTGGACGCGGGCGGCCTCGCGCCGGTTCCCGGCGAGTCCCGCCCGGCCGGAGGTTGTAGCCCGCCGGCGGCCCGACTGCCACGCCCGCGCGGTCGCCCCCGCGCTTGTGGCGGCGCGGCTTACGTGCTGGGGAGGCCGTGACAGGCGCCCGCCCGGCGCCCGTATACGGCCCCGTCCTGCGGGCCGACGGCGGCCCGCTCCACCACGAGAGCGACGAACAGGAGGGGCCCGTGGCCCACGACGAGCGCGTGGCCTGCACGGTGTGCGGGCAGCGAAACCACCGCGACACCCTGGTGTGCCCCGCCTGCGGGGCGCGCCGCGCCGGCGCCGAGGACCTGCGGCGGCAGGCGTTCCAGGTCTTCTGGCCGTTGACGCTGGGGGCGGGGTGAAGACCTGAGGTTCACCACAGAGGAGCAGAGGGAGCAGAGGGCGGGCGGTGGTTCGGTCTCGAGGCCGGCCAGGGCGATCCGCCACGTTGGCGCAGCAGGCCGCGCCCATGACCGAAACGAGCAGAGGGCGGGGTGCCTGGCACACCCGCCCTCTGCTGGCTCTGTTCCTCTGTTGTGAGCTCTACCGCTGATTCGCCGGCCGCCGGCCGAGCTTGATGTCGACCTCGACCGTGCCGTCGCCGCGGGCGATCGTGAGCTTGATGTCGGTCCCGGGCTCGAGGCGGGCCAGGACGTTGACGAGCATGTTGACGTCGGTGACGTCGTGGGCCGCGCGGCCGGCGACGACGCGCTTGATCACGTCGCCCGTGGTCACGCCCGCCTGCTCGGCCGGGGAGTCCTTGACGACCTCCTCGACCTCGACGCCGCCGCCCTGGTGCGTCGACATGCGCACGCCCAGGTAGGCGCCGCGGCCGGCGACGGCGCCGCCCTCCTCGGAGGAGCGCGCCTCGAGGGCCACCTCGACCTTGATCGTGTCGTCGCCGCGGCGGGCCACGATCGAGACCGTCTCGCCGGCGGGGTAGGTGCCGACGATCCCCTGGAAGCGCTGCGGGTTGTTCACGGCCCGGCCGCCGGCCTCGATGATCACGTCGCCCGCCTTGAGGCCTTTCTCGGCCGCCGCGCTGCCGGCGGTCACGCGCTCGACCAGCGCCCCGTCGCCGCCGCGCGGCGTGTCGCGCAGGACGAGGCCCGGGACGATGCCGTGGTGGACGACGCCCTTGGCGCGAAAGTGCGGGATGAACTCGCGGATCTGGTTGGCGGGGATGGCGTAGCCGACGCCCGTGTTGGCGCGCGTGCCGAAGCGCACGGCGATCCGCCCGTTGATGCCGATCACGCGCCCCTCGAGGTCGAGGAGCGGCCCGCCCGAGTTGCCCGGGTTGATCGCCGTGTCGGTCTGGATCGCGTCGCTGTAGCCGCCCTGGAAGCGGTGCACCGCGCTGACCACGCCCAGCGTCACGTGGGGCGTGCCGTCCTTCGAGAAGCCGAAGGGGTTGCCCAGCGCGATCACGGCGTCGCCCGCCTGCA
Organism: Planctomycetota bacterium; assembly: GCA_019636275.1. Classification (GTDB taxonomy): domain Bacteria; phylum Planctomycetota; class J058; order J058; family J058; genus JAMLIC01. The sequence goes on from JAHBXY010000114.1 coordinate 24,021, forward strand.
CGCGGTCCGAGTCGGCCAGCGGCACGAAGGGGTAGGGCCCCTTGCCCTCGAGGCGCAGGAGCGCGATGTCGCCGCGCGGGTCCTTGCCGATCATGCGCGCCGTCTCGATGACGCCGCCCGGCCGCATGACCGTCCACGTCTGGCCGACGTCGCGCGACCCGGCCACGTGGTCGTTGGTGAGGATGTCGCCCTCGGGGCTGACGATCACGCCCGAGCCGCCGCCGATGACGACGAAGGCCTGGCTGACGCGCTCGATCAGCGCCACGAGGTCGCGCTCGACGGCGCGCGCGTGGGCGAGCGCCGCGTCGTCCGCGCGCGCGACGGCCGGCGCGGCGAGCAGGGCGCAGGCCAGCGCGGCGGGGACCCACGAGCTCCTGGTGACGGTCCGCATCACTCCTCCTCCGCCCGGGCGCCGAGCTTGACCGTGAGGTCCAGCTCCTGGTCGCCGCGCTTGACCGTGATGACGATCTCGCTGCCGACGCTGAGCTTCTCGATCTCCTCGCGCATGTGGAGGAAGTCGCGCAGCTCGACGTTGTTGAAGATCTTGATGATGTCGCCCGCCCGCAGGCCCGCGGCCAGCGCGGCCGTGCCGGGGAGCACCTGCCCCACGAGGCAGCCGCCGCCCTCGATCGGCTCCTGCGTGCCGGAGATGCCCAGGAACGGCGTCTTGCGGCGCGGGACGACGTCGCCCTTCGCCAGGCCCGGCACCTGCACCTGCACGGCCAGCGCCGGCGCGCCGAAGCCCACGCCGGAGCTCTGCCCCTGGCGCGAGCGGTCGGTGTGGCGGACCGACAGCCCGACGAGGCGGCCCTCGATGTCGACCAGCGCGCCGCCCGCGTTCTGGTAGTTCGTGCGCGCCGAGTGCGCGAAGGCGTCGCCGCGGTGGCGGCCCAGGGCCGAGACCATGCCGAGCGTGACCATGGGGCCGTTCTGCGGCGTGCGCGCGACGAGCAGGAGGAAGCGGCCCACGGCGGGGTTCTCGGGCGCCATGGGCAGGGGGGCCGGCAGGCCCGCGCCCTCGACGCCGACGAGGGCCACGTCGAGGTTCTCGTCGCGGCCGAGGCGCCTGGCCGGGAGCCGGGCGCCGTCGGGCGTGATCACCGTGAGGGCGCCGTCGCCCTCGAGGTTCCACTGCGACGTGGCCACGAGGCCCGGCCCGACGACCACGCCGGTGACGGGCGCGTCGGGGCGGGTGAAGTAGCGCGGGTCGTAGTTCTGCCCGAGGCCCAGGCCGGCGACCTCGCGGGCGGTGAGCCGCCGCGGCGCGCGCGCCGGCCGCTCGACCTCGATGAGGACGACCGACGGCGCCACCCGCTCGACGATCGCCGCCGCGACGCCGTCGAGGGCGTCGAGCGGGCCGGCGGCGGCCGTCGTCGAGGCCTCCTGCTGCCCCGGCGCGGCCGGGGCGAGGAGGGCGATGGCGGCCAGGGCCGCCGCGAGCTTCCGGTTCACCACGTGAGGCCTCCTCCCGGGGTTCGAGCTACTCGGGCCGCGCGGCCAGGGTCACGCGGACGTCGTTGCGCCAGCCGTCGCGCTCGATCTTCAGCACGACCGCGTCGCCCGCGAACTTGCCGTCCATCGCCTTGACGAACTGCTCGATCGTCTTCACCTCGGCGCCGTCGACCGACAGGACGACGTCGCCCGGGCGCACGCCGAAGCGCTCGGCCGGGCTGGCGGCCTGCACGTCCTCGACCTTGAGCGGGCCCTTGCCGTCGGCGTCGACGAGCGCGACGCCCAGGTAGGGCGGCCGGCGCGCCGCCGGCGAGGGCACCGGCTCGGGCTGCGACGGGCGCGCGCGCGGCGCGGGCGCCGTGGCGTCGGCCGTGCGCCGGGCGAGCGTGGCCTCGACGGTGATGTCGCGGCCGAGGGCGCCGCCGCGGCGGATCCCCAGCTTGACCTTGTGGCCGGGCGGCAGGCCGCCCAGGGCGGCGACGAAGGCGCTCGGGTCGCGCACCTCGCGGCCGTCGACCGTCTTGACCACGTCGCCGCTCTGCAGGCCGGCCTGCGCCGCCGGCGAGCCGTCGCGCACGCCGTCGACCACGGCCTCGCCCTGCGGCCCCTGGCGCAGGAACACGCCCAAAAAGCCGCTCTCCCCCTGCGGGCGCGGGGCCGGCGGGGTCGGCGCGCGGGCGGCGGCGGGCTCGCGCCCGGCGAGCGTGACCTCGAGCGTGCGCTCCCAGCCGTCGCGGCTCACGCGCAGCGAGAGCTTCTGCCCCGCGCTGCCGCGGGTGAGGATGCCGATGAGCGCCTTCGAGTTCGGCGTGGGCGTGCCGTCGACGGCCACGATCCGGTCGCCCTTGCGCAGGTCCGCCTTGGCCGCCGGCGAGTCGGGCGCCACCTCCTCGACGAGCGCGCCGTCGCGGCCGCGCTCGTCCTCGACGAGGTAGACGCCCAGGAAGCCGCCGGGCGCGGCGAGCGCCGGCGCGGCGAGCGCGAGCGCCAGCGCGGCGGCGCCGGCGAGCGTGCGAGTGAGCCCGATCGAGGTCCTCATGTGATCTCCGTCGTCGTCGTTGTGTGCGTTGAGTCGGTGGTGATCACGGACGGGCCGCCAGGCGCACCTCGATGCGCTTGGTCCAGCCCGCCCGCTCGATGAGCAACTCGAGGCGCGCGCCGGGGGCGAGCGGGCGGAAGACCGCCTCGAAGTCGTCGAGGCTCGTCAGCCGCCGGCCGGCCGCCTCGAGGACGACGTCGCCCTTCTCCAGCCCGGCCTGGGCCACGGGGCCGCGCGCGTCGACGTCGTCGACGACCACGCGGCCGCCGCGGACGACGAGCGCCGCGCCCAGCCAGGCCCCCTGCGCCGGCCGCGCCGGCTGGGCCGGGGTCGCCGGGCGGGTCGGCTGCGCCGGCGCCTGCGACTGGCCCTGCGGTTGGACGGGGGCGAGCGTCGCCGTGAGCGTGCGGCGCGCGCCGCCGCGGACGACCTCGATGCGCAGCCGGTCGCCGGCCGCCTTCTCGCGCAGGAGGGCGCCGAAGGCCTCGGCGCCGGTCACGGCCTTGCCGTCGACCCCGACGATGACGTCGCCGGGCGCCAGCCCGGCCGCCTCGGCGGGTGAGCCGGGGGCCAGGCGCTCGACCTCGGCCGAGGCCGCCGCGGTGGACGCCTTCAGGTAGACGCCCAGGAAGCCCGGGGTCCGCGCCGGCGCCGGCGCCTGGCCGACGGCGTCGAGCGTGGCCACGAGCTCGAGCTCCTTGCCGTCGCGCGCCACCTTGAGCGGCACGCGGTCGCCCGGCTTGCGCGTGTCGAGGACGCGCCGCAGGTCGAGCAGGTTCGCCAGGGGCGAGGGCCCGATCGCCAGGAGGACGTCGCCCGGGATCACGCCCGCGCGCGCCGCCGCGCCGTTGGGGACGACCTCGACGACCTGCACGCCGCCGCCCTCGCGGTTGGTCGTGCGCACGCCGAGCGTCGCCCGCGCCGGCGGCGTCGGGGCGGGCTGCGGCTCGGCGGGGCGCGCCGTCGTCGGCTGCTGCGGGCGCCGCGCCGGCTCCTCGCGCACGACGACGGGCGTCTCGCCGCGGCCGAGCGACACGCGCACCTCGCGCGCGGCGTCGCCGCGGCGCAGGCGCAGGCTCACGAGGCTGCCCGGCGCCAGCGGCTCGAGCTCGCGCGCCAGGTCGTCGGCGTCGAACAGCGCCGCGCCGTCGAGCGCCAGGAGGCGGTCGCCCGCGCGCACGCCGGCCGCGTGCGCCGGTGAGCCGTCGACGACGCGCAGGACCTCGACGCCGTTGGTCTGCGCCTCGCCGCCCGTGCCGCGCACGGCCAGGCCGAGGACCGCGTGCGTCACGGGCTTCCGGGCGACGATCGCCTCGACGCCCAGGCGCACCTGGTCGACGGGGATCGCCATGCCGAGCCAGCGGTGCGTCGAGAAGGGCATGGAGCACAGGCCGACGACGCGGCCGGCGCGGTCGAGGAGCGGCCCGCCGAACGAGCCCGGGTTCACGGCGGCGTCGGTCTCGATCGCCACGCCGCGGTAGTCGCCCTCGCGCACGCGGCCGATCGACGTGACGATGCCCCACGAGAACGAGGGCGCGCCGTCCACGGCCAGGCTGTCGAACGCGTTGCTGATCGAGAACACCGACTGCCCGGGCCGCAGGTCGGCCGACGACCCGAGCGGCAGGGCGGGGAGCCGCCCGCCGAGGCGCTCGGCCACCTGGGGCGCGTCCTCGAGCTCGAGGACGGCGATGTGGTTGAGGGGGTCGACGCCCACGACGCGGGCCGCCGCGCGCACGCCGCCGCGCAGGCGGACGTCGACGCGGCGCCGGCCGCGCACGAAGCGCGCGTCGGTGACGATCGTCCCCTCGGGGAGGGTCAGGAAGCCCGACCCGCGCGCCTGCGCGTCCCAGGCGTTCTCCGAGCCGCCGGCGGCGGGCGCCTGGATGGCGACCACGGCGTCGCTGGCCTGCTCGGCGATCGAGCGGAGCTGCTGTTGCAGCGCCTGGGCGGCCTCCTGGGCCAGGACCGGGCCGGCGGCGAGGAGGGCGAGGCCGAAGACCAGCGCGAGGCGAGGCCAGCGTGCGGACATCCCGTTCTCCCCCTCCGTCTCCCGCGAGATGCGTCTCGCGGCCGACAGTCCGACTTTGGTCACCCAGTTGCGGCTGACGCCGACGGCCCTTGTCTACGCCGGTGGGACCACGGACGTTGGTCACGCCTGCGTCTCGGCTCGGGCCCGGAAGCCGGGTCGCCATGGTCGGTGCGAAGAGGCACACGCGCAAGAGGTTCTGCAAGGTGCTCGCGGGGCTGGCGATGGCCGCCCTGTGCGCCCCCGGCGCAGGGCCCCGTGTCATGGTTTCGTCTCATGACGCGCACCTGGTCGTCGTGGCTGAAACGGGAGCGGCGTGGGAGGGGTTGTCCCGGGACCACGGCCTCGTCGTCGAGCGGAGCATCCCGGCCCTCGACGCCGCCCTGGTCGCCGTGGCCGGCCCCGTCGACGCGGCGCTCCAGCGCCTGGCCCGCGACCCGCGCGTGCGGTCGGTCGGCCCGAACCTCGAGCTGCACGTGGCCGGCGCCCCCTGCTGCGGCGGCGACCGCGCCGCCGTCGACGCCCACGCCTTCGACCACGCCCGCGAGCGCCTCGACGCGGCGTTCGGCCCCGTGCGCGCCCGGACGCGCGGCCGCGACACGACGCTGGTCGCCGTCCTCGACACCGGCGCCGACGCTCGCCACCCCGACCTCCAGGGCGCCCTCGTCCCCGGGCGCAGCTTCGTCGACGGCCCCTGGGACGAGGACACGCACGGCCACGGCACGGCGATGGCCTCGCTCGTCGCCGCGCGCCCGCCGGCCGGGCGCCCCGGCCTCGAGGGCGTGGCCCCCGGGGTGAAGGTCCTGCCCCTGCGCGTGGCCGACCGCGCCGGGCGCGCGACCGTGGCCGACGTCGCGGCCGGCATCGCCTACGCCGCCGACCGCGGGGCGCAGGTGGTCCTGCTGAGCCTCGGCTGCGTGCGTCCGTCGCCGGTCCTCGACGCGGCCGTGCGCTACGCCACGGCGCGCGGCGCGCTCGTCGTCGCCGCCGCCGGCAACCGCAGCGCCAACGTCGACCTGCACCCGGCCGCGCACGAGGACACGCTCTCCGTGGCCGCCTGCGACGACCAGGGCCGCCTGGCCCTGGCCACGGCGCTGTCGCCCACGACCGACCTCCTGGCCCCGGGCGTGCGCGCCCTGGCGGCGCTCCCGCGCGGCGGCCACCTCGAGGTCACGGGCTCGAGCGCGGCGGCC
>JAHBXY010000115.1 GCA_019636275.1 Planctomycetota bacterium
CGACGGGCCGCCGGTCGGCACGGGGCTCCTGGGCGAGTACTTCGACCACCGCGCCCCGCTGCACCGCCTCCCGCGCCTCGAGGGGCTCACGCCGACCTTCTCGCGCCTCGACCCGACGATCGACTTCGCGCACGACGACGCCTTCGCCCTGCCCTTCGCGCCCGACACGTTCGCCGCGCTCTGGTCGGGCTGGTTCCTCGCCGAGCGGCCGGGGGTCTACACCTTCGTGCTCGGCTCCGACGACGGCTCCCGCCTCGAGCTCGACAACGTCGTCGTGATCGAGAACGACGGCCTCCACGGCTACCGCGAGGTGCCGGCGACGGTCGAGCTGGCCGAGGGCTTCCACGTCCTGCGCCTGACCTACTTCGAGAACCACGGCGGCGCGTCGTGCCGCCTCGCCGTGGCCCCGCCGGGCGAGCCGCTGGCGCCGGTGCCGACGCGCCTCCTCTTCCCGCGCGGCGCCGCCCCGCGCGACCTGCCGCTCGTGCGCGCCGTCGTGCCCGGGCGCGCGCCCGCCGGCGCGCGCGTCGTCGTCGAGGGCGCCGGGTTCAGCGACATGCCCAGCTACAACCGCGTGCGCCTGGGCGAGGCCGAGGCCTGGGTGCTCGAGGCCGAGCGCCACCGCCTGCTGATCGAGGTGCCCGAGGGCACCGACGGGGGCGAGCTCGTCGTCGACGTCGGCGGCGTCGTCAGCCCGGGCGTGCCATTCGAGGTCGACGGCGCCTTCGGGCTCCACGGCCGCTACCTGCGCCTCGACGGCGACGTGACCGACTTCGTGCCGCTCCCGCCGGGGCCCGTGACGCTCGAGCGCCTCGACGGGCCGCTCGACTTCCGCCACGAGCGCGCCTTCGGCCTGCCCTTCCCGCCCGACACGTTCGCCGTCAACTGGACGGGCACGCTGTTCGTCCTGCGCCCCGGGCGCCACCGCTTCTTCCTCACGAGCGACGACGGGGCCCGGCTGTGGCTCGGCGGGGCGCTCGTGATCGAGCACGGCGGGCTGCACCCCGCGACGACGCGCGAGGGCGAGGCGCTCCTGGGCCCCGGGCGCCACGACATCGTCGTCGAGTTCTTCGAGAACCGCGGCGGCGCGGCGCTCGTGCTCGAGATGCAGGAGGGCGACGGCCCGCGCCGCGTCGTCCCGCGCGGGCGGCTCGAGCCGCCCGAGGGCGTGCGCCGCCGCGCGCCTCCGCGCCTCGTGGCCCTCGACCCGGCGGCCGCCTGGCCAGGCGACCTCGTGCGCCTCCAGGGCGAGGCCCTGGCCGACCCGGGCCTGGGCGAGCCCGTCGTGACGCTGGGCGCCGCGCCGCTGGAGGTCGTGTCGGCGACGTGGGGCGAGGTGGTCGTGCGCGTCCCGGCCGGCGTCGACTCGGGTCCGGTGAGCCTGCGCCTGGGGCCCCTGGCCACGGCGCCGCTGCGCCTCGACGTGCTCGGCCACGGGCTCCGCGGGCGCTACTTCGCGCTCCCCGGCCCGCTCGACCGCCTCCCCGACCTCGACGGGCTCGCGCCGACCTTCGAGCGCGTGGACCCGGTGATCGACTTCCACGAGGACGCGGCCTTCGACCTGCCGTTCCCGCCCGACCACTTCGCGGTCCGCTGGCGCGGGACGTTCACGGCCGAGGTGGACGGCCTCTACACGTTCGTGGTCGGCTCCGACGACGGGACCCGCCTGACCGTCGCCGGGCAGCGCCTCCTCGAGGACTCGGGGCTCCACGGCTACGTCGAGCGCGCCGCGGAGATGTTCCTCCGCGCCGGCCCCGTCCCGCTCGAGCTCGACTACTTCGAGAACGAGGGGGGCGCGGCCGTGCGCCTGCTCTACGCGCCGCCGGGCGGCCCACGGCGGGTCGTGCCGCGGCTCCTGCTGCGGCCAGACCGGTGAGTGGTGTGCTCGACGGCTGCGGGCGACGATGCTGGCCGCGGCGGCGCGCGCGCGGGCTCGAAGTATGCCGATACGTCGTCGCCCGCGCGCCTCGCCGCCGCGGCTCAGCCTCGTCGCCCTCGCCTCACGTGCTGCTCCGGTCGAAGGCTGGTCACCAGCGAGACGTGGTAGCGCCGAGCTCTTCAGTGGCTCTGGGGCTACTGCCGCGTGAGCACCCCGTCGAGCGCCCGCACGAGCGCCGCGGGGTCGACCGGCTTGGGCAGCCACGTCACGGGCGGGTGCTCGAGCGTGAGCTCGGCGCGCTCGAACGTGGCCCCGGAGATGACCACGACCGGGACGTCCTCGAGCCCCGGCTGGCGCCGGGCCCAGGCGAGCAGGTCCCAGCCGTTGAGCACCGGGAGGCGCAGGTCGAGCAGGATGGCCGACGGCGGGGCCTCGCGCATCAGGTGCTCGGCCGCCTTGTGGCCGTCCGGGAACCCGAGCGCCTGCACGTTCTCGCTCGTCAACAGGCAGCAGAGCAGTTCGCGCAGGTCGGGGTCGTCCTCGACGACCATGATCGTGCGGGTGGTCATGGCGGGAGCCATGGCAACCGCCGGGCCAGGGGCACGGCGAGTCCCTGGTGTGGCGTAACGCCCCGTGGGGCAGGAGCCGGGACGGCCGCGGGACAGGGCGATACCGGGTGAAGTCCCGCCCCCGCGGGCCATGGACCGCAGCCCGGAGCCGCTGCTGCCATCGGGCGGCCCCCGGCAGATGACAGGGGCGCCCACAGGAATGGCACGGCTGGCCCGTGTCCGATCGGCGCCGACGAGCGGGGCGAGAGCGACGCGCGGGTGACGCGGAGTGGAGCCACGAGCGAGGCGAGGCCGATCAGGCCTACGAGCCGCGGCATGTGCACGGCGAAGACGACTGAGCGCCACCTGACGCAGGCTCGTGATCGACACGCCCGAACCCACGCGTCGAATGGAACCGCAAGCGAGGCGAGGGCCCGGAGGGCGAGGCGAGGCGGGAGCGGGCGCGGCCGCCGCGACCGTCGACCACGCCCGGGCGCTGTCCGCGAAGCTGCAGCTCGTCCTCGACACGCGCGAACCACGGGTGGAATGCAACCGCAAGCGAGGCGAGGGCGCGGAGGCCGAGGCGAGGGGGGAGCGCGCGCGGCCGTTATCGATCGCCGGATCCTGACGGCCGCGCGCGCCCCCCCTCGCCCGGCATCCGCGGCCGCAGCCGTCGATCACACCGGTCGATCACACCTTGGGAGGCGGACGCGGAGGAGCGTCCCCTCGCCGAGGCGCGAGTCGATGCTGACCCGCCCGCCGTGGGCCTCGGCCAGGCGCTTGACCGTCGCCAGGCCCAGGCCGCTGCCGCCCGGGCGCTCGGAGCCGCGCTCGAACGGGCGGAACAGGCGCTCGAGCAGGTCGTGCGGGATCCCCGGGCCGGTGTCCTGGACCTCGAGCGTCACCGCGACGTCGTCGGGGCGCACCCGCACGGTGACGCGGCGGACCTCCGCCGGCCCGAGGTAGAGGAGGGCGTTGCGGGTGAGGTTGTCGAGGATCGACCCCAGGACGGCCGGGCTGGCGCGGACCTCGAGGCGCGGCGGCACGTCGAGCGCCACCTCGGCCCCCTCCTCCTGGGCGAGCTGGCGCCACCCGGGCTCGAGCTCGTGGACGACCTCGTCGACGCGCGCGCGCGACCCCTCGGCCGGCTCGGCGCCGGCCCGAGCGAACGCCAGGAGCCCGTCGACGAGCGCCGCGGCGCGGCCGTGGCTACGCGACAGGCGCTCGAGCGCGCTGATGCCCGCGGGCGAGAGCGGCTCGCGCGCGAGGACGTCCGCCGCCAGGACGGCGGGCTGGAGCGGCCCCTTGAGGTCGTGCGCGACGCGGCCGGCGAAGGCGTCGAGCTCCTCGAGCTGGCGCGCCGCCGTCCGCTCCGCGCGCGCGAGGGCGGCGTAGCCCAGCCCCCCGCTGAGGAGCAGCACCAGGGCCACGCCCACGAGCAGCAGGCGCGACAGGTCGTTGGCGCGGTCGTGGGCGCCGACGACCTGCCAGGCGGCCTCGTTGGCCGACTGCGCGTTGAGCGTCACGATCGCGTCGGCGACCGTCCGCACCTCGGCCGCGGCGGGGATCACCTCGCGCTGGAGGATCCGCCGGGCCGCGCCCTCGTCGGCGGCGGTCGTCAGCCTGCGCTCGGCCTCCCTGAGCCCGGCGATGGCCGCCCGGAGAGCCAGGCGCAGCGGCGCCTCCTCCTGCACGGCGGGGAGGGCCAGGTAGGCCGACAGGTGCGCCTCGACGACGGGCCACAGGCGCTCGAGCTGCGCCTCCATGCGGTCCGGCGCGCCGCGCTCCCGCCCCAGGGCGGCCTCGAGCTCGAGGTCGCGGACGACCCGGCGCAGCTCGCTGAGGTGCAGCACGGTCGGCAGCGTGTTGGCGGTCACGGTCGTGAGGGCGGCGATGCTCGCCCCGTAGGCCCGACGCGTGACCACCTCGTGGCCCACGAGCAGGGCCAGCGAGCCCAGGGCGCCGGCGAGCACCGCCCACCGGCCGAACAGGTCCTGGCGCTTGCTCATGCGTCCATGGGAACCCGCCCGCGGCCGTTGACAAGCCGTCTCCGGCGGATCGGTCAGCGCGCGGGGGCGGCGTCATCGGCCGCCGCGGGCCGGCGCGAAGGCCTCGCCGACCGCCGCCCGGAGCTCGTCCAGGCCGGCGACCGCCCGCGCGCCCGCCGGGAGCACGGGCAGGGCCGGCCCGTCGGCCGCGCCAACCACGACGACCGCCGGGGGCGGGCTCCAGGTGGTCAGCTCGTCGAGCAGCGTCGACAGGGCGCTGGCGCCGGCGTCGGCCACGACGAGGTCGATCCGCCCGTCGCTGACGCGCGAGGTGATCAGGCACCACAGCGCCTCCTCGATCGACGCGGCCTCCAGCGCGAGCCAGCCCGCCCCCTCGAGCGCCGCGGCGTAGGCGTTGCGCCGCGCGAAGCGCGCCGAGACGACCATGGCCCGGGGTGGATCATGAGGTCCTCCTTCTCCTGCGGCCTCCCAAGCAGGAGAGGCGCCGAACCGGCGCCAAAGCGCTTACGCCCGCCCGGCAGGGCAAAGCGCCCGACCTGCCAAGGCGACGGAGCATCGCCCTCGGACCACGTTGTTGTCACGTTTCCCGCGAGGCACAATGCCCGACCACATGAGCCGGTACGACGACGGTCCGCGGGCGGTGATCGAGGCGGCGGGGGTCGGGCGCTTCGAGCTCCGCCCGGGCGGCAGCCTGCGCATCGGCCGCCATCACGAGAACGACATCGTCATCAAGGACAGCGTCGTCTCGCGCTTTCACGCCACGCTGCGCTGGGAGGTCGGGGCGGAGCGCCCGGCGCTCTACGACAACGGCAGCCAGAACGGGACCAACGTCGACGGCAAGGACGTGATCGGCCGCGCCGAGCCGCTGACCGCCAGCTCGCGGATCGTGATCGGCTCGTGCAAGCTCACCGTCGAGCTGCAGGGCACGGGCGCCGCCGCCCTGATCGACGACGCACCGGAGGCCGTGGCGCTGTTCTCGGAGCAGGGGCGGCCGGAGCTGCGCGGGTCGCTCGACGGCGGCGGCCTGCGGCAGGTCCTCCTGCGCCTCGAGGTCGAGCTGCGCTCGGGGACGCTCGAGCTCGACCTCGGGGGCGCCGACCGGTCCCGCCTGACCCTGGCCGCGGGGCAGGTCATGGACGTGCGCCACGGGAGCCTCCGCGGGCTGGCGGCGCTCGACGCGATCTACGCCGCCCAGCGGGGCAGCTACCGCTTCACGCGCGACATGGAGCCGTCCGACGAGCCGCTGAACCTGCGCTTCTCCGAGTACCTGCGCCTGAAGCACGGCAGCTACCTGGGCACGACCCGCTGGAAGCGCGACGACGGCCCCCGCCCCCGCTGACGGACCGCCCAGGGTGGACTTGCAACGGCCGCCCCGGCGTGCCAGCCTTCTCGTTGCGTGCGCATGACGGTGGAGCTGCGGCGGATCCCCTTCGGCTGAGTCGCGCGTCGACTCGGCGGGGGTCCCCTGCCGACCGAACGCGCAGCTCGACGCTGAAGGTCCGCCCGGCCCGCGGGGAGCGTGCTCGCTCACCCCGCACGCGGGAGGACTGCATGAAGGTTCGTGGTCTCGTGTCGCTCGCCGCCGCCCTGCTCGTCGGCGGCCCCGCCCTCGCCGCCTCGCCCCAGGTGGGCGAGGAGGCGCCCGACTTCGCCTCGGTCTCGTGGGTGATGAACGAGCCCCGCCAGGCCTCGGTCCGCGCCCTGCGCGGCGAGGTGATCTTCGTCGAGAAGTGGGGCGTGAAGTGCCCGCCCTGCCTGGCGCTGATCTCGCACATCCAGCAGCTCCAGGACGAGTTCGGCGGCAAGGGCCTGCACATCTTCGCCTTCGAGGCGCAGAACCACTCGGCCGACGAGATTCGCTCGACGGTCACCAGCCGCGGCGGCCGCACCTACGCCGTGTCGGCCGGCGGCGCGAACAACTACCAGACCAACGGCGGCATCCCGCACGGCTGGCTGATCGGCGTCGACGGCAAGGTGATCTGGGAGGGCAACCCCGGCGACGGGCGCTTCGACCAGGTCCTGCGGGCGGAGATGGCGAAGGTCCGCTTCCCCGGCCTCGGCCGCAACGACTTCGACCGGTCGCTGGCCAAGTCGCTCGAGAAGTACATGCGCCGCGACATCGGCGCCGCGCGCAAGGAGGCGCAGAAGGTCGCCGACAACGCCCGCGCGTCGGACACGGCGAAGGCGGACGCGCAGGACCTGCTCGAGCGCTACCAGCGCATCCTCGACGGCCAGTGGGCCCTGGCCCAGCAGTACGAGACCGAGCGCCGCTACCTCGACGCGCAGGAGATCTACGGCTGGCTGTCGACGACGATGAAGCGCGAGGAGCTGGGCAACCAGGCCGACGAGCGCCTCGACGCGATGAAGGGCGACGACGCGGTCAAGCGCGAGGTCGACGCGGCCAAGAAGCTGCGCGCCCTGCAGGCGCAGCTCCAGAACCGCCCGGCCGAGGAGCGCCGCATGGCCCTCGAGCGCTTCGCCGGCGACGACAAGGTCGCGGGCACCCGCGCCGCCGAGGACGCGCGCGAGGCGGCCGGCAAGCGGTAGCGGTCGACGGGACGATCGGCGCGTGAGGACCGGGCCCCCCGCAGGTGGCCCGGTCCTCGCCATGTACGTGGTCCGCCGCTTGCGCCCCCCGCCGAGGGAGCCCCGTGGTCGACCGCATCGCCGCCCGCACCCTGGCCGACTTCCTGCGCGCCCACCGCGACGAGATCGTCACGGCCTGGGCGGAGCAGGCGCGCAAGCTCGCGCCCGCGCAGGCGCTCTCCCGCCCGGCGCTCCTCGACCACGTGCCGCACCTGCTCGACCGGCTCGCCGCGCAGGTGGCCCGCGCGCGGGACGGCGACGTCCCGCGCGCCTTCGAGGACGAGACGCCGCGGACCCACGCCGACGAGCGGCTCGGCATGGGCTACGACCTCGACGAGGTCGTGGCGGAGTACGCCCTGCTCCGGCGCTGCATCCACGAGCGGGTCGAGGAGGCCGACGCGACCTACAGCCCGCGCGAGCTGACGGCGCTGAACGCCGCCCTCGACCAGTCGATCTCGGAGGCGGTGGAGCGCTTCGCCGAGGCGCGCGAGCGCACGCTGACCGCCCTCGACCGCGTCTCGGCCGCCGCGCTCGAGCAGGGCGACATCGCCGCGTTCCTCCCCCAGCTCCTGCGTGTGCTGGTCGACTCGACCGAGGCGGTCGACGTCGCGGCCCTGTTCCTGCGCGCCGAGGACCGGCTCGAGCTGCGCGCGGCGATGGGCCTCGAGGAGGAGGTCGGGCGCGGCTTCAGCGTGCGCATGGGCGAGGGGTTCGCCGGGCAGGTCGCGGCGGGCAGGAAGCCCCTGCTCGTCCACGACGCGGCGAGCGACCCCCGGGTCGTCAACCCGGGCCTCAAGCGGCGCGCCGTGCGCGCCCTCTACGGGGTGCCGCTCCTGCGCGGCGGCGAGGTGATCGGCGTGGCCTTCGTCGGGTCGACGCGCGCGGCGGACTTCTCCCCCGCCGACAAGCAGCTCCTTCACGCCATGGCCCAGCGCGCGGCCGCCCTGATCGAGCAGCAGCTCGCCCGCGAGGCGCTCGAGGACGCCCACCGCCGCCTGGCCTTCCTGGCCGAGGCCAGCCAGGTGCTCGGCGCCTCGCTGCGCCTCGACGAGGTGCTGGCCGCGCTCGCCCGCCTGACGGTGCCCACCATCTCGGACTGGTGCCTGATCGACCTCGTCGACGAGCGGGGCGAGCTCGTCCGGGCGGGGCTGGCGCACGTCGATCCGGCCCGCGCCCGGCTGGTGCGCCTCCTGGACGCGCGCCCGGGCGCCCGCCGGGGTGGCGCGGCCGGGCCCGCCCGCGTCGTGCGCGAGGGGCGGCCGGAGCTGCACGTCGACGTCGACGACGCCCTCCTGCGCCGGCTCACCGACGACCCCGAGCGGCTGGCGGCCCTGCGCTCGTTCGGCCTGCGCTCGCTCCTCTCGTTGCCCCTGCGCCGCCACGACCAGACGCTCGGCGTGCTGACCCTCGCCACGGACGTGTCCGGGCGCCGCTTCGGCCCCGCCGACGTGCCCGGCGCCGAGGACCTGGCCGGGCGCGTGGCGCTGGCGATCGAGAACGCCCGCCTCTACGAGAGCGCGCGCCGCGAGGTCGCCGCGCGCGAGGCGGCCGAGGACCGCGCCCGGGCCAGCGAGGTCCACCTGCAGCAGGTGGCCGACGCGGTGCCGGCGCAGGTGTGGATGTGCGACGCCGACGGCGCCGTCACCTACGCCAACCACCGCTGGCAGGAGGACACCGGCGCGCCGCCGGGCACGATCCTCGGCTGGGGCTGGGTGGACCTCGTCCACCCCGACGACCGGAAGCGGACGCTGGAGGCCTGGCGCGACGCCACCGGCCGCGGGCTTCCGGAGTACGCCATCGAGGTCCGTCTGCGGCACGCCGACGGCCGCCACCGCTGGCACCTGGTCCGCGGCGAGTCGGTCCGCGAGGCCCCCGGCGGGCCGGTCGTGGCCTGGGTGGGCGCCAACGTGGACATCGACGACATGCGCCGCGCGGAGGACGAGCGCCGCCGCCTGGTCGGCGAGTTGGAGCGGACGCTCGAGGCGCGGGACCGGCTCACGACGGCGATCAGCCACGACGTACGCGGGCCGCTGCAGTCGATCCTGCTCCACGCCGACGCCCTGGCGCGCTCGCTGCCCGACGAGCAGGTCCGCGCGCGGCAGCGCGCCGAGTCGATCCGGGTGGCCAGCCACCGCATCTCGCGCCTGGTCGACGACCTGCTCGGGCTGGCGGCGATCGAGGCCGGGCGCGTCCCGCTCGCGCCGCGCCCCGCGGAGGCGCGCGCGATCCTCGACGAGGCCGTCGACGTCGCCGCCCCGCTGGCTGCCGCCGCCGGCCTCGACCTGCGCGCCGAGGCGGCCGACGACCCGGGGCTCGTCCTGTGCGACCCCGACCAGGTCGCGCGGGTGCTCGAGAACCTGCTCGCCAACGCGATCAAGTTCACGCCCGCCGGCGGCGAGGTGGTCGCCCGCGCCCTCCCGGCCGGCGACGCGGTGCGCTTCGAGGTGCGCGACACGGGCCTCGGCGTCCCGGCCGAGCAGCGGGCGCGGATCTTCGAGCGGGGGGTGCGCCTGGGCCCGGCCGACCAGCGCGGCCTGGGCCTCGGCCTGACGATCGCACGGGCCCTGGTCGAGGCCCACGGCGGGGCCATCGGCGTCGAGGCCGCCCCCCGGGG
This sequence comes from Planctomycetota bacterium, assembly GCA_019636275.1. Lineage (GTDB taxonomy): Bacteria > Planctomycetota > J058 > J058 > J058 > JAMLIC01. Next base: position 9,637 of record JAHBXY010000115.1, read on the forward strand.
CGGGAGCGTGTTCTGGTTCACCCTCGGCCGTCCAGCCGGGCGCCCGTGACCCGCGCGACGCTCCCCGGCGCCGGTCGGTTCTCCACAGCCCCTGGGGACCAGGCGCCCGCGAGGCCGCCCACATCGGGTGAGGTCGCCCACGTCCGGCCTGGCGCGCCTCCTCCCCGTCGGTCCGGCCCGGGGCTTGCCTCCCCCGCGCCGGAGATGAGCGCTCAGCCCCTGACCGTGCTGGTGGTCGAGGACGACCCGCACCTCCGGATGGCCCTGTGTGACGCCCTGTCGTCGGCGCGGATGGCCGCGGTCGGGGTCGCCGACGGCGGGGCGGCCCTCGACCACCTCACCTTCGAGGCGGCCCCCGACGCGGTCGTCCTGGACCTGCGGCTGCCCGTCCTCGACGGCTGGGCGCTGCTCGGCTGGATGCGCGGCGACGCGGGCCTGCGGCACGTGCCGGTGGTCGTGGTCTCGGGCGCGCCGCTCGAGCACGTGGAGCTGGTCGAGCCGCTCGAGCCCACGGCCTGCCTGCGCAAGCCCGTGGGCGCGGCCGAGCTCCTCCGCGTCCTGCATCAGCTCCTGGGCGTCCGGCGCGACGAGCCGGGCTGATCGCGGTCACGAGGCCGGCGCGGCGGCGAGCGCCCGGGACACGGCCCGGACCCGCTCGACGGCCTGGTCGACCTCGACGCTCACGCCCGAGCGCGGGCCCAGCCCGCCCCGGGCGCGCAGCAGGGCGCGCAGGGCGTCCTCGAGCTCCCGCGCCTGCGCCAGCGCGCGGGCGTCGCGGGTCAGCGTCCGCCGCGCGTCGCGACCCGCGCGCGGGCGCCGGTCAGGGCCGCGCCGCCGAACGCCCCCAGCCGCGCGGCGAGCGTCACGTCCTGCGGGCTCAGCGGGCGCCGCACGCCGCACATCGCCAGGCGCAGCACGCCGAGCACGGGCGCGTCGGGGGACGTCAAGGGGATGACGGCCCAGCTCCGCAGGACCAGCCCGACGAGGGCCGTGAAGTGCTCGGGGTCCACCGCCGCCGCCTCCATGTAGGCCGGGGACAGCGGCGGCAGCAGCTGCGGGCGTCCCGTCTGCAGCGCCTGCAGCGTGGCGAAGCTCACGTTGGGCAGCACGCCCCAGCGCTCCTCCAGGGCCACGACCCGGGCGGCGCGCTCAGCGTCGGCGTGAAACAAGGCCACACGGCGCCGGAGCCCGCCCTCGTGCACGAGGTCGACGACGCACAGGTCCGCCAGGAACGGCACGGCGCTGGCCGCCACGCGCTCGATCACCGCGTCGGGCTCGAGCGGCCCCGTCGTGGCGCCCGCCGCCTCGAGCACGAACTCGAGCGCCTCGTCGGCGCGCCGGCGACCGCTCAGGTCCGTGAGCGCGATCAGGCACAGCGGCTCGCCCTGGTCGATGTCGGGGAAGGAGCACCCGTCGACGAGCACGCGCCGCAGGACGCCGGCGCGCGTCGTCAGGTCGAGCTCGAGCGCGTGCGGCGCCTCGTCCTGGCTGCAGGCCCTGAGGTGGGCCAGGAGCGGCCCGCGCTCCAGGGCGGCCAGGGCCAGGAGCGGCCGCCCGACGGCGCGCTGCCGCTCGAGCTCGAGCAGCCCGGCCGCGGCGAGGTTCAGCTCGACCACCAGCCCGGCGCGCGTGACCAGCACGTGCGCCACGGGGGAGCGCTCGTAGAGCTCGGCCACCCGCTCGCAACCGTCGCCCTTCCGGAGGTCGGGGCGTCGGTCGGCCCCGCCGGGTGGCGCTGGTCCAGGAGGCGGGGTGTCGTGCATGACTGCGTTGTACCCGGCGCGACCCCGTCGGCGTGACCGGGTCACCCGCCCGACACGTGGCGGCTCGCGGGCCTCGCCTTGCTGGAGTCGCCCGCATGCGTCTGGCGGCCAGGTCTACAATACTGGACTCCATGAGTCCCCCCTCCCCCGCCTCCGAGCACCGCGTCCCCGTCGTCGGCGTGGGCACCGCCAGCCTGCCGCCGCTCCTGGCCCTCCTCGCGCGGCTGCGCCGGAGCGACCTGGCCATCGTCGTCGTGTTCGAGGGGGCCGCCGCCGACGGCGCCGCCGACGCGCTGGCCCGCGCCTGCGGGTCGCGCTTCGAGGTGCTCCCGGCGCGGGAGGGCGACGTGCTCCGCGCGGGCCACATCTACCTGGCGCCTGACGGTTACGACCTGCGCCTGCTCGACGGAGCCCTGCGCGTGACCCCCCGCGGGCCGGGCCGCCCGCTGCCGATCGACACGTTCTTCCGCTCGCTCGCCGAGGAGCGGCGCGGCGAGGCCGTGGGGGTCGTCCTGGCCGGCGCCGGGACCGACGGGACGCTCGGGCTCGAGGCGCTCAAGGCGGCCGACGGGATCGCCCTCGTCCAGGACCCGGCCACGGCCGACCACGACCGCATGCCGCGCAGCGCCCTGGAGACCGGGTCCGCCGACTACTCCGGCTCGGCCGAGCAGCTCGGCGACGAGCTGGTGCGCATCCTGGACCACCCCTACCTGTCGCCCGGCCGCCAGGACGACGTCGCCCCGGACCTCGACGGCCTGCCGCGCATCTTCTCGCTCCTGCGCGGCGCCTTCGGCCACGACCTGTCGCTCTACAAGCAGGGGACGATCCTGCGCCGCATCGAGCGGCGCATGGCCCTGCGCAAGGCGGAGCGCCTCGACGACTACGCGCGCCTGCTCCAGTCGAGCCCGGCCGAGCTGACCGCGCTCTACCGCGACCTGCTCATCGGCGTGACCAGCTTCTTCCGCGACGGCGAGCCGTTCGACGCGCTCAGGGCGGCCGTCTTCCCCGCGATCCTGGGCAAGCGGTCGCACGACGTGCCCGTGCGCGTGTGGGTCCCGGGCTGCTCGAGCGGCGAGGAGGCCTACTCGATCGCGATCGCCATGCTCGAGTTCCTGGGCGACCGCGCGCAGGACCTCCGGCTTCAGGTCTTCGGCACCGACGTGGACGGCGCGGCGATCGAGCGCGCCCGGCGCGGCGTCTATCCGGAGAACATCGCGCTCGACGTCTCGCCGGAGCGCCTGCACCGCTTCTTCGTCAAGAAGGACGGCCACTACCAGATCTGCCGGCGCGTGCGCGACATGATCGTGTTCGCCACGCAGGACGTGACGAAGGACCCGCCCTACTCGCGGCTCGACCTGATCAGCTGCCGCAACGTCATGATCTACCTGCAGAGCGCCCTGCAGCGGAAGGTGCTGCGCATCTTCCACTACGCGCTCAACCCTGGGGGCTTCCTGCTCCTGGGGACCTCCGAGAGCGTGGGCGACTCGAGCGACCTGTTCTCGATCGTCGACCGCCACTGCAAGATCTACGGCAAGCGCAGCCTCCTGCCCGCGGCGGCCGCCTTCGACGTGACCGTGGGCGACGCGGCCGGGCGCGGCGCGCACGCGCCGACGCGGCCGCAGCCCGCGCGCGAGCCACGCCCCCTGACCTCGCTCCAGCAGCTCGCCGACCGGCGGGTCCTGGAGCGGTTCGGTCCGCCGGGGGTCGTCGTCAACCACGAGCTCGACGTGCTGCAGTTCCGCGGCCGGACGGGCCCGTTCCTCGACCCCACCCCCGGGGCCGCCACGCTCAACGTCCTCAAGCTCGCCCGCCCGGAGGTGGCGATCGAGCTGCGCACGGCCCTCCAGCGCTGCCAGCGCGAGGGGACCGCCGTGGTCGCGCGCGGCGTCGTCGTGCGCGGCCCCGAGGGGGCCCGGACGGTCGACCTGGAGGTCAGCCCGCTCGAGGCCGGCGAGCCCTCGGGCGCGTGCATGCTCGTGCTCTTCGCGCCGGCCGCGGAGGTCGAGGTCGGGCAGGACGACGAGCCCCCGACGCCGGTGCCGCCGGAGCGGCGGCGGGTCGAGGAGCTCGAGCACGAGGTCCTGACCACGAAGCAGCACCTGCAGACGACGATCGAGGAGCTGGAGACGGCCAACGAGGAGCTGCAGTCGGCCAACGAGGAGCTGCAGTCGGCCAACGAGGAGCTGCAGTCGACCAACGAGGAGCTCGAGACCTCCAAGGAGGAGCTGCAGTCGACCAACGAGGAGCTGACCACCGTCAACGACGAGCTCCAGACGCGCATGGAGGAGCTCAGCCAGAGCAACGACGACCTGCACAACGTCCTCATCTCGATCGACACCGCCCTGGTCATCGTCGGCATGGACCTGCGCATCCGCCGCTTCACCCTCTCGGCCGAGCGCCTCCTGGGCCTGGTGCCGGGCGACGTCGGCCGCCCCGTCGGTCACCTGCGCGCGTTCATCAACGCGCCCGAGCTGGAGCAGGTGGTCGCCGCCGTGGTCGAGCACGTGACCCCGCGCACGCTCGAGGCGCGCGGCGTCGACGACCGCTGGTACGAGCTGCGCATGACGCCCTACAAGACGACCGACTACACGATCAAGGGCGTCCTCCTCACGTTCCTGGACCTGGGCGCGCGGGGCCGGCGGGCGGGGGGCCTCGAGGGCGCCGCCCTGGCCCGGGCCGTCGTCGGCTCGACCCCCGTCCCGGTCGTCCTGCTCGACCAGGGCCTGCGGGTGACGTGGGTCAACGGGGCCTTCGAGCGCGTGTTCCGGCGCGGCGAGGTGGAGCTCACCGGCCGGCTGCTCGAGAACCTGGGCGCGCCCTGGGACGACCCGCGCCTCCTGGCGCACCTGGAGCGGCTCGCCGTCGAGGGGGCGCCGTTCGACGACCTGCGCCTGCGCGACGGCGCCCCGGGGGCGCTCACGGTCAGCGGCAGCCGGGTGGCCCTGCCCGACGACGCGGACCGCGGCGCCCCGGCGCTGCTCCTCCTCGTGAGCCGGGGCGAGCGGGAGGAGGGGCCCTCGTGACGGGATCGCGCAGGGAGCTCGAGCCGCGCGAGGGCGAGCAGGCGCCGGTCCGGCGGCCGCCGGCGCCGCCGGCGCTCGAGGACGCGCTGGCGCTGCACAAGGTCGAGCTCGAGCTGCAGAACCAGGAGCTGCGGGCGAGCCAGGCCCGGCTCGAGGCGGCGCGGGCCCGCTCGGCCGAGCTCTACGACGCGTCGCCGGTGGCCTCGTGCCTCCTCTCGCCGCGGGGCAACGTCCTCGAGCTCAACCAGGCGGCGGCCGCGCTGCTCGAGGCGGAGCCGCTGCGGGCCGCCGGCCGCCCGCTCGTGGCGCTCGTCCGCTGGGACGACGCGGCGGCCTTCCTCGAGCTCCTGACGGGCGCGCTGGCGGGGGCGCCGGCCCGGGTGCGCGCCGACCTGGCGTTTCGCACCCGCTCCGGCCGCGCCGTCGCGGCGCGCCTCCTCGCCGCCGCCGCGCGCGAGGAGGACGGCGGGCTCACCTGCCGCCTGGCGATCGTCGAGCTCGACGACCGGGCGCGCCGCGAGGCGGGGCTGCGCGCCGTGGCCGAGGTCGCGCCGGCGCTGGCGACCGCCGCCGACGAGGCGCAGGTCCTCGCGGCCGTGGCGCGGGCGGCCGTGCCCGCGCTCGCCTGCGCCTGCGTGATCGACCTCGTGGGCGAGGAGGCCCTCGTCCCCCGCGCGGCCGTGGTCCACGTCGACGGGGCCAGGGCCGAGGACCTCCGCGAGGCCGAGGCCCGCTGGGGGGCGCTCCCCAGCGTGGGCCTGGCGACGGTCGACGCCCTGCAGCAACGGCGTCCGCAGGTCGTGCCGACGCCCGCGTCCTACTTCGACCTCGCGGCCAGGGACGAGGAGCACGGGCGCTTCCTCGGCCGCCTGGGCCTGCACACCTGGGCCGTGCTCCCGCTCCTGGCGGGGGCCGACGAGCCGCCGCTGGGCGCCCTGCGCCTTGCCGCCGGCCCGGGGCGGGCGCCGCTCGACGCCGATGACGTCGAGGTCGCCGCCCTGCTGGCTCGCCAGGCCGGGGCCGCCCTGGTGGCGGCGCGCCGGCTCGCGGCGGCCGACGCCGCGGCGCGCGCGCGCGACCACCTCCTCGCCGAGGTGGCCCACGACCTCGGCACCCCCGCGACCGTGACCCAGATGGTCACGGCCACGCTCGAGCTCGCCCCCGCGCGCCCGGTGGCCCCGAAGTCCCTGGCAGCCCTTCGCCGGGCGGCCGACCGCCTGCGGTCGCTCACGCTGCAGCTCCAGGACCTCACCGGGCTCGATCGGGGGACGCTCCGGCTGGCGCGCGCCCCGCACGCGCCGGTGGACGTGGTCCAGGACGCCGTGGCCCTGCACGGGCCGGTGGCGGAGGGTGGCGGCGTCGCCCTGCGCGCCGCCGTGGCGCCCTGCCCGGCCGTGCTCCTCGACCGCGACCGCGTGGGGCAGGTGCTCTCGAACCTGCTCGAGAACGCCCTGCGCCTGGCGCCGGGCGGCAGCGAGGTCGTCGTGGCGGCGCGGCCCGCCCCGGGCGCGGTGCGCTTCAGCGTCGAGGACCGCGGCCCCGGCCTGACGGCGGACGCGCTGGCGCGCCTCTTCGACCGCGCGGCCGGGACCGGCCCGCGGCCCGGCGGCGGCGTGGCGGGGCTGGGGCTGGTCATCGCGCGGGGGCTCGTCGAGGCGCACGGTGGACGCCTGTGGGCCGAGAGCGCGCCCGGGCGGCCGACCGTGTTCGCCTTCGACCTGCCGCTGGCGCCGGAGGACGCGTGAGCGCGGCGCCGCAGCGACGCGACGTGGTGGTGATCGGCGGCTCCGCCGGCGCGCTCGAGGCCCTGCAGCGCCTCGTGGCCGCGCTGCCGGCCGACCTGCCGGCGGCCGTGTTCGTCGTCCTGCACCTGTCGCCCTCGCACCGCACGCACCTGCCCGAGATCCTGGGCCGGGCGGGGCCGCTGCCGGTCGAGCTGGCCGTGCACGGCGCGCCCGTCACGCCCGGGCGGATCGTGGTCGCGCCGCCGGACAACCACCTCATGCTCCGCCCGGGGCAGGTGGCCGTCGTGCGGGGTCCGAAGGAGAACGGGCATCGCCCCGCCGTGGACCCGCTGTTCCGCTCGGCGGCGGCGGCCTACGGGCGGCGGGTCACGGCCGTCATCCTCAGCGGCGCCCTCGACTGCGGCACGGCCGGGCTCATGGTCGTGCGCGCGCGCGGCGGGCTGACGCTCGTGCAGCGGCCCGACGACGCGCAGGTGCCGTCCATGCCCCACAGCGCGCTCAAGCACGTGCAGGTCGATCACGTCGGGTCGGCGGGCGACCTGGGCGCCTACCTGGCCCGCGCGGTCGCCGACCCCCTGCCCGCGGAGGAGGAGGGCGCCGTGAGCGGCGAGCGCGTCCCGGGCGAGCCCCCCGCCGAGGGCGCGCCCCTGGCCGACGTGGTGTGCCCGCTGTGCCAGGGCGTGATGACCGAGGCGCGCGAGGGCGACTTCGTGCTGATGCGCTGCCACGTGGGGCACGCGTTCTCGCTCGACGGCCTCCTGCAGACGCAGTTCGAGTCGCTCGAGGCCGCCCTGTGGGCCGGCGCGCGGGCCCTGGAGGAGAGCGCGCGCGTGGCGCGCCGCGCCGCCCGGGCCCGGCGGGAGCCGGCGCTCGAGGAGCGCGCCGCGACGCTCGAGGAGCAGGCCGCCACGATCCGGCGCATGCTCCTGGCGCCGGGCTGGGGGCCGACGACCCGGTGAGTGGGGGCCCGGTGAGTGGGGGCCCGGTGAGCGGGCGAGCGGCCCCCCGGTCGGTGTATGCTCGGGGGTGGGGGGTGCGGTGTCGCTCAGCCGGCAGGACGTCTTCCTCGGCCGCGCGCTGATCGCCTGGGGCCTGGTCGACCGCGACCGCCTGACCGCCTGCGCCGAGGAGGTGCGGCGCAGCGCGGCGGAGGGCCGCCCGCTGACGCTCGGGCAGGTGCTCGTGCGCCAGCGCCTGCTCAGCCCCGAGTATTACCAGGCGATCGTGGCCCGCCTGCGGCAGCTCTACGTCGAGTCGTCGTCGAGCGCGCCCTCGCAGATGCAGCGGGCCACCGAGCAGATGCCGCACCTCAACGAGAGCGGCCGCTACACCCAGCAGCCGTCGCCCGGCCCCGCCCCGCCGCGCGCCGCCCCCGACACGCGCACGGTCGAGCGCGCCGTGGAGCGCTGGCAGCAGGTGGCCCCGCAGGTGACCGCCTCGGGCAGCCAGATCGAGATCGAGTTCGACTTCGAGCCGGCGCGCGTGCCGCTCGCGACGCCGACGACGGCGACGACGTCCGCCCCGGCGCCGGTCCCTGCGGCGGGTCCCGGCCCGGCGGCGAAGGGCGGCCGGCGCCAGGGGCCCGACGCCGCGATCCGGCGCCGCCTGAAGGTCCCCGAGGACCAGGCGACCTTCGTCGTCGGCGCCTGGACGGTCGAGCAGTACCTGGCCGACGGCGCGCAGGGCGTCGTCTACCGGGTCACGCGCCCGGGCGACGCGCGCCCGTTCGCGCTCAAGGTCCTCAAGCAGCACGAGCCCAAGCCGGAGGTGCGCCAGCGCTTCGTGCGCGAGGCGCAGACGATGGCCAAGCTCACCCACCCGGGGATCGTGCACGTGCACGACGCCGGCGTCGCGGGCGGGCTCCTCTGGTTCGTCATGGACTTCCTCCCCGGGCCGACGCTCAAGGGCATGCTCGAGGAGCAGGAGCGGCTGCCGCTGCCCGAAGGCCTGCGCGTGCTCCAGCGCCTGTGCGAGGCCGTCGCCTACGCGCACGGCCACGGCGTGCTGCACCGCGACCTCAAGCCCGACAACGTGATCATGGCCCAGGGGCGCGACCCGGTGCTCACGGACTTCGGCCTGGCCAAGGACACGCAGTCGTCGATGAACCTCACGGCCGAGGGGCAGCGCATCGGCACGCCGCTCTACATGGCGCCCGAGCTGCTCCTCGATGCCGAGGTGGCCACGCCGCAGAGCGAGGTCTACGCCCTGGCGGCGATGCTCTACCAGGTCCTCACCGGCAAGGTGCCGTTCCACGCCAAGAGCGTGATCGACCTGGCCGAGCTGATCGAGAAGGGCAAGTTCACGCCGCTGCGCGAGGCCTGCCCCGACGCGCCGAAGGCGCTGGAGAAGCTCTGCGCGCGGGCCCTGCACAAGGACCCGAGCAAGCGCCCGCAGACGGTCGAGGAGCTACGGGCAGAGCTGTCCGAGGTGTGATCGACGGCTGCGGCCTGCCCTGGGTTTCACGACAGAGGAGCAGAGGGAGCAGAAGGCGCCAGGTCCAGCGCCCCGCGCTCCGCTCGTTCATGTGATCGACGGCCGACCGTGTGGGCTCACATGGGACACGGAGGCAACGAGGTCCACGAAGGTCATCGAGGCCGCGTCCTTACCTCTCCTTCGTGACCTTCGTCGTCCTCCGTTGCCTTCGTGTTCCATGAGGCGGCAAGCCGTGGACGTGATCGCTCGGTTCAAGCGGTCGCCGCTGGCAGCCCGGGAGAGGGCAAGCGCACGGCCCAGGCAGAAGAGGCTTCAGGCGCGGCGGCAATCGCCCTCGTCGGAGTCGACGCATGCGGCCCGGGGCAGGGACCGGCGGCTCTGCACATGGGAGTCCCGCCCTCTGCTCCCTCTGCTCCTCTGTTGTGAACCCTGCTCCGGAAACCACGAGGCCCTGTCGGCGGAGCTCACGACCCATGGAGCCCAGGGGGCCGCCAGGCCTCACGCCCGCTCGAACAGGCGCCGCGAGATCACGAGGCGCTGGATCTGCCCGGTGCCCTCGAAGATGTCGTAGACCTTCTGGTCGCGGTAGAGCTTCTCGACGAGCCGGTGCTGGAGGACGCCCTCGGGGCCGAGCACCTCGACCGCCTTCGCCGTGACGCGCTGGACCATGCCGCCGGCGTAGGCCTTGCTCATGCTCGACTCCTTGGCGTTGGGGCGCTCCATGTCGAGCAGGTAGGCGGCCTTCCAGCAGAGCAGCCGCGCCATGTGGATCTCGCGCTCCATCTGCGCCACGGCCTCGGCCAGGCGGTGGTAGCGGGCCGTGTGCTGGGCCAGCGCGTAGTGCTCCCGCACCCAGTCGCGGGCGATCTCGTAGGCGGCGCGCGCGATCCCCACGGCCATGACGGCCACGAGCGGGCGCGTGGCGTCGAAGGTCTTCATGGCCGTCTTGAAGCCGCCCTTGCCGGCCTGCTCGTAGTGGGCCTCGCCGCCGAGCAGGTTGTCGGCGGGGACGCGGCACTCCTCGAACACCTGCTCGGCCGTCTCGGAGGCCTTGAGGCCCATCTTCTTCTCGACCTTGGGCACGCTGAAGCCGGGCGCGCCCTTCTCGACCACGAACGTGCGGTGCCCGGCGCGGCCCATGGCGGGGTCGAGCGTGGCGAAGACCACCGTCCACTCGGCCTTCTTGCCGTTGGTGATGTAGATCTTCGTGCCGTTCAGCACCCAGTGGTCGCCGTCCTTGCGGCAGGTGGTGCGGATGTTCTTGGCGTCGGAGCCCGCGCCCGGCTCGGTGAGCGCGTAGGCGCCGAACCTGTACTCGTCGGGCTTGAACACGCCGAGGAAGCGCGCCCGCTGCTCGGGCGTGCCCGTGAACTGCACGGGCGGCCCGCCGAGGCCGGGCCCCGGCATGTTGAGCGCCGCCGTGGCGTCGCCCCAGGCCAGCTCCTCCGAGGCGAGGAGCATGAGGCGGTTCTGCTCCTTCGCGCGCTTCTCGCCCTCGGCCGGATCTTTGCCTTTGCCGGCGCCGACCATGGCGCCGGCGTGGCCGGTGCCCAGGCCGAACTGCTTGCAGGCCTCGACGAACCTCGGGTGCGGCCCCTCGAGCTCGTCGGCCTCGAGCGCGTAGGGGCGGACGAACTGCTCGGCGAACATGTGCGCGAGGTCGCGCGCCTGCTTCATCTTGCCCGTGAGCTCGAAGTCGATCGCCACGGCGCCCTCCTACTTCCCGAGCGCGAGCAGGTCCGCGCCCTCGTCGAAGAACAGCCCGTCCACGAGCCCGAGCGTGCGCGCGTCGCGCATCCACTTCTCGACCGGGTGGTCCCACAGGTAGCCGTGCCCGCCGAGCACCTGCACGGCGTCCGACGTCACCTGCACGGCCAGGTCGGCGGCCAGGTCGTGGGCGCGCCGGCACTCGACCCAGCCGTCCTCGCCGCGGTCGAGCGACCAGGCGGCGTGCCACACGAGCGCCCGCAGCCCGTCCACGTGGGTGGCCATGTCGGCCATCATGAAGGCCAGCGCCTGGTGCTCGAACAGCTTCACGCCGAACGCCTCGCGCTCGGTGGCGTACTTGAAGGCGTACTCGCTGGCCGCCCGCGTGCAGCCGACGAGGCGCGCGGCGTCGAGGACCTTCTTGCGCGCGACCGTGCGCCGCAGCGCCCGCAGGAGCTCGCCCGGGGCGCCCGCGCCCAGCCGGTCGGCCGCCGGCACGCGGACGTCCTTCAGCTCGAGCGCGCCCCAGCGCGCCGTGTGCAGGCCCATGGTCTTGCTCCGCGGCGCCGCGACCAGGCCGTCCGGCCGGCCGACGACGGCGAAGAGGCCCAGGCGGTCCCAGGGGTCGGGGGCGCGGCTCGCCTCGTCGCGGGCCAGGACGACCGTCAGGTCGGCCGCCTCGGCCGCCTGCACGTAGCGCTTGGCCCCGCGCAGGACCCAGGCGTCGCCCTCGCGCCGCGCCGTCGTCTCGACGGCGCCCGGGTCGATCCCGAACGGGCCCTCGACCAGGGCCAGCGCCCCGCGCCGCCGCCAGCCGTCGCCCGCGTCGGTGAACGGCCCGAGCAGCCGCGCCTGCTGCTCGGGCGTCCCCAGCTCCAGCGCGGCGAAGCCGGCGCTGCGCGGGCCGGGCATGGCGACGGCCGCCCCGAGGTCGCCCCAGGCCAGCTCCTCCGAGCAGAGCGCGGCGGCGCGGATGTCGAGGAGGTCGCTGCCGCCCAGCGCCTCCGGCAGCGCCAGCGTCGTGAGCCCCAGCTCGAAGCACTCCTGCATGAGCTCGTCGGGCAGCCCGCCCGCGGCCTCGAAGTCGCGCAGCCTGGGCCGCAGGCGCCCCTCGGCGAAGCCGCGCACGGCCTCGACGATCGCCTGCAGGTCCTCGTCGGGCTCGAAGGATAGGCTCACGAGCGGGTCCTCCTCGACTCTCGAGACTCTCGCACCTTCGGCTCGCGGGGCGCCGGCGACCGCTCGGACCGGGCCGCCCGGGGCGAGCCGTCGGCGCCGAGGAGCGCGACCATCTTGTCCAGCGTGCAGAGGAAGGCCCGCCCCTCGGCGGCGGGGAGCTCGCGCACGAGCTGGCGCAGGGCGCCGAACTTCGACTGGCCGCGAGGGATGCTCTGCAGGAGCCGCCGCCCGCCCGGGCCGAGGTCGACGGCGACGAGGCGCCGGTCGGCGGTCGAGCGCCGCCGCGTGATGAGCGCGCGCTCCTCGAGGCGGTCGAGCATGCCCGACACGGTGCTGCCGCGCAGGAACAGCCGCCCCGAGAGCTCCGACTGCGGCATCTCGCCGTGGCGCTCGAGCACGCGCAGGGCCGAGAGCTGCGCGGCCGTCACGCCGAAGCGCCGCTGCAGGGCCTGGTCGTGCTGGCGCGCGCCCCAGGCCAGGCGCACCAGCCCCTCGAAGATCTGGTCGGCCAGGTCGCCCGGGGCCGGCGCGGGCTGGCGGGCGCGGCGAGGGCGTCGGTTCGCTGGGGCGCGCGGCGCCACTTCGGCTCCTATTCGTTCGGGTGCGAACGATCGGCACTGTAGCCCGGATTATGCACGAGTGGAGGTCGTCACGTCACGGTGAAGTCGAGCCAGGAGAGTGCATGATCCGGGCGGTGCCCGAGCGAGGGGCTCGGCGAACACCGGGCCAGTCTCTACACGGTGTCGTCGAGGAGCGCCGAGCCCCGAGCGAGGTGGCTGACGGCCTGGCGAGGATCGTTCAGGGTCTCGTGCGGGTGCGGTGCGGATGTCGTCATGCGGTCATGAACGATCCGAGCTAGGGGGTGGCGAGGGCGGTCAAGCCGAGCGCGCGCGGAGCGCCGCCACCGTCCGCCGCAGCCCCTCGTCGAGCGGCACCTCCGGCCGCCAGCCGAGCACCTCGGCCGCGCGCGCGACCGACGCCAGCGAGTCGCGCACGTCGCCCGGGCGCGGCGGCGCGTGGAGGGGCGCGCGCCCCGCGGCCCCGCACAGGCGCGCGAGCTGGTCGTACAGCTCGAGCAGCGACACGCGCCGCCCGCCGGCGACGTTGAGGGCGTGCCCGCCGGCGCCCGCGACCTCGCCCGCGGCGAGGTTGGCGCGCACGACGTCCTCGACGTAGGTGAAGTCGCGCGTCTGCTCGCCGTCGCCGAAGATCGTGGGCGCGCGGCCGGCCAGGAGCGCCGCGACGAAGGCGGGGATCACGGCGGCGTAGGCGCTCGTCGGGTCCTGGCGGGGCCCGTAGACGTTGAAGTAGCGCAGGGCGACGACCTCGAGGCCGAGGCTGCGGGAGAAGGCCATGCCGAGCTGCTCGCCCGCCAGCTTCTGCGCCGCGTAGGGCGACGCCGGCATGGGCGCCATCCCCTCGTGCTTGGGCAGCTCCGGCTGGTCGCCGTAGACCGACGACGACGAGGCCATGACCAGCCGCCGCGCGCCGGCGGCGCGCGCGGCCAGCAGCAGGTGGTGCGTGCCGAGGACGTTCACGTCGAACGTCCCCTGCGGGTCCTCGACCGAGCGCGGCACGGAGGGCCGCGCCGCCTGGTGGTAGACGACGGCCACGCCCGCGCAGGCGCGCGCGACCGCCGCCGCGTCGCGCACGTCGGCCTCGTGCAGCTCCACGTCGGCCCGCGCCGCGCCGAGGTTCTCCGCGCGCCCGCTGCTCAGGTCGTCGAGGACGCGCACGCGCGCCCCGCGCGCGAGGAGGGCCTGGACCAGGTGGGAGCCTATGAACCCGCAGCCGCCGGTGACGAGGACCCGCTCGCTCATGGGCCGGATTCTAAGGCGCCGGACCGTCACCGGCGTCGGGGTCGTCGCCCGAGGTGGGGGCGGGGCGGTCGGCGGGAGGGCGGCTCCGCTCGAGCTCCGCCTCGAGCAGGGCCACCTTCTGGCCGAGGTTCTTGATCTGCTCGGTCATGCGCGACAGGCGCACGCTGAACTGCAGGCACAGGAGCGTGACGCCGATGAACCCGAGGAAGAAGATCGCCGCGGGCGGGTTGTCCGAGCCCATGCTGTTGGCGAGCAGGACCAGGTACCTGAACGGGACGAACGCCGAGGCGGCGATCCCCACGCCCACGAGCAGCCACAGCCAGGAGTACTCCTCGCGCAGCCGGCGCTTGCGCACGAGCTCCAGGATCGTGAGCGTGAGCAGGAGCGCGACGGCGGCCGCGACCATCCGCTGCTGCAGCGGCATGGCGTCGTCGGCGTAGCAGCCGGCGAGCAGGAGGCACGCGGGGAGCAGGGCGCGGCGGGCCACGGCTCAGCGCGCCAGCCCGCGCGGCGGCTCGCGCAGGAGCGTGACCAGGATCGAGAGGAGCATCTTGAACACGTAGAACATGGGCCGGAGCACGCCGCTGTGCATCGACTTGCCGGTGGGGCTGAGCCGCATGGCGACGGGGAGCTCCTCGACCTTGAACCCGGCGCGATGCAGCAGGATCAGCACGTCGGCGTCCGGGTAGTCCGCGGGGAAGGCGTCGGTCTGCAGGAAGCCGAACACGCGCGCCGACATGGCCTGGTAGCCGCTCGTCGGGTCGGTGACGCGGCGCCGCGTGACGACCGAGGCGATGTAGCCGAACAGGACCATGCCCACGCGGCGGGCGAAGGGCGGGATGTAGCCCTCGCCCACGAGGAACCGCGAGCCGACGACCGCGTCCGCGCGCCCCTCGAGGACGTGGCGCGCCAGCCCCGGGACGAAGGCCGGGTCGTGCTGGCCGTCGGCGTCGAGCTGCACGAGCACCGGGTAGCCCTCGCGGGCGGCGTACTTGTAGGCGGTCTGCAGGGCCGCGCCGTAGCCCATGTTGAAGGGGTGGCGCAGGACCACGGCGCCGTGGCGGCGCGCGACCTCGGCCGTCCGGTCGCGCGAGCCGTCGTCGACGACCACGAGGTCGAACGACGGGCACGCCTGCCGCAGCCCCGCCAGCACCTCGCCCAGGCCGCGCTCCTCGTCGAAGGCGGGCAGGACGACGACGCCGCGCCCCAGCCCGGACAGGGTCGGGGTCGGGCGGGGGGGCGGGGGGATCGCCGGGCTCGCCTCCGGCACGGGGCCTCCAGGGAAGAGGGCGCCGATCTTAACGTCCCCCACCCTGGCGTCGTCACTGTTCGCGTGAGGGTTACGTCGCGGCTGACGTCGCTGTGACAGAAACGCTCAGCGGGAGTTGCCAGCCGGCGACGGTTCGAGGCGTTCAGGTTGACGTAACTCCAATGATTGTGTCCATGGGCTCCCGTCGACCGCCTTGGCAACCCTCTTGCTCATGAGGTCACCCGACGGGCGACGAAGCCCACGAGAACCCCAACCCCCCAAAACCCCCGATCCGGCTCGGTTGGCCGGATCGGGGTTTTTGTTTCCGGAGGATCTCGTCGAGGATCTCGTCGAGGATCGGGTCGAGGTTCGTCGGGACCCGTGTCTCGCCCGTTGCCACCTCGCACCTCCGCCCTTAGACTCCTCCGCCCGTCGTCCCGCGTCGCCGCTCCGGCGGCCGGCGGGCCGTCTCCACCATCCCTGCCCGGGAGCCTCCGTGTCGGCGATCCGCGAGAAGGCCAAGAAGTTCCAGAAGTTCGTCAAGTCGCTCGAGGGGAAGCACGCCCAGTCGCTCCCCGAGAAGGAGCGGCCGCTGCTGGAGCGCTTCGTCTACGCCGTGCTGGCCTACGACAACCCGTCGGCCCAGGCGAAGAAGGTCATCAAGGCCCTGACCGACGAGAAGGTCTACGGGTCGTGGAACGAGGTCCGCGTCTCGACCGTCCGCGAGCTGGCGGACGTCCTGCGCGACAACAAGATCGACGACGCCGATGTCTGGGCCCCGCGCCTCAAGCAGATGCTGCAGAAGGTCTTCGAGGAGGTGGACGACACCGCCCTCGAGCCGCTCAAGGAGGCGCTCGACACCGCCTCCGGCGAGAAGCAGAAGAAGCAGATCAACGACAAGATGCGGAACTTCCTCAAGGACCTCCCCGGGGTCCCCGCCTGGGGCTCGGCCTACCTGCTCACGGGCCTCGGCCTCGAGCGGGAGCTGCCGTGGGAGCCGTACACCGAGGCCGTGCTGACCGAGCAGAAGGTCTTCCCGCAGAAGTCGAACCTGGTGCAGAAGAAGCGGGTCGCCAAGGCGCTCCTCGAGGGCCTCGAGGACCTCGACGCGCTCGACGTGCACCACCTGCTGGTCGAGTACGGCAAGAAGGACCTGAAGAAGAAGCCCGAGACCGGCGCCAAGGGCTGAGCCCTCGCCGCGTCCGACCCGAGAGGGCCTCATGGCCGGTCACTCGCACTTCAAGAGCATCAAGCACAAGAAGGCGGCCGTCGACGCCAAGCGGAGCAAGTACTTCTCGAAGTACTCCAAGGCGCTCATGGTCGCCGCCCGCGCCGGCGGCGGCGACCCCGACAAGAACCTGTCGCTGCAGTACGCGATCGACCGCGCGCGCGCCGGCAACATGCCCAACGACAGCATCGACCGGGCGATCAAGCGCGCCACGGGCGAGCTGGGCAACGTCGAGTTCTCCGAGGTCGTCTACGAGGGCTACGCGCCGGGCGGCGTGGCGGTGATCGCCGAGGCCGTCACCGACAACCGCAGCCGCACGGCCCCCGAGGTGCGGAAGGTCTTCTCGCACAACGGCGGCAACCTCGGCAACCCGGGCTCGGTCATGTACATGTTCGAGCGCAAGGGGCTGATCGGCATCCCGTCGACGGCGGCCAGCTTCGACGAGGTGTTCGAGGTGGCCCTCGAGGCGGGCGCCGAGGACGTGCAGCCGGGCGACGACCAGCACCAGGTCACGACGTCGGCCACGTCGTTCGCGCTGGTGAAGAAGGCGCTGGCCGACAAGGGCTGGGAGCTGTCGACGGCCGAGCTGGCCTACGTGGCGCAGAACACGGTCACGCCCGACGCCGACACGGCGAAGAAGGTCGAGGCGCTGCTCTCGGAGCTCGAGGACAACGACGACGTGCAGAACGTCTACTCGAACTACGTGCCCGCGGACGAGGCATGAGCCCGCGGCGCGCGGCCGCGCTCCTCGCCCTGGTCGTCGTCGGCGCGGCGCTCGTCGGCGTCGCCCCGGCGGGCGCCGAGGACGGCGGCCACTCGCACGGGCCGCCGCCCGGCGCGCGCCCGGTGCCGCCCGAGGCCTTCGCCATGGTCGGCGACGTGGCGGTCCTGCGCACGCAGGTGTTCGCCGAGGCGCGGCGCCTGAACATCAGCGAGGTGATGGCCTTCCAGCGGCTGATCACCGCCGAGGTCATGCGCCAGAACCTCGTCCGGCTGGGCGCCGACCCGGCCGCCGTGAGCGAGGCCGACCTCGACGAGGGCCTCGCCGAGGCGCGGGCGGCGCTCGTCGCCCAGGGCGGGACGGCCGAGCACGTGGCGCAGCTCGAGGGGATGCGCGACGCCTTGCGCGTGTCCGTGGCCTTCTCCCGGCACGTGGCCGCCCAGGTGCCCGACGAGGAGCTCGTGCGCGACTTCCCCATGTGGCGCACGACCCTGGCCGCCGAGCTGCGGCTGCGGGCGATCGCCCTGCGGGTCGACCCCCAGCGCGGCGGGGTGCAGGTGGCGCAGGCGCGGGCGGTGGAGCTCCAGGCGCGGCTCGGGGCGGCGCCGACCGACGACGCGTTCGCCGCCCTGGCGGCCGAGGCCTCGGACGACCCCACCGCCGCCCTCACCGGGGGCGACCTCGACTGGCAGAGCCCGCGCGCGCCGACCGTGAGCCTGTCCTTGATCGAGCCGGCGCTCGTCCACGCGGCGGCGGGGCGCAAGGGCCTCCTGCCTCAGCCGGTGGTCACGACGCGGGCGGTCTACCTGCTCTACGTGACCGCCGTGCGCGTCCCGGCGACGGCGACGCTCGAGGCGCTCCTCCCGCGCATGCGCGAGGAGGCCCGCGCCAGGGCGGCCGCGCGGCTCATGGACGAGTGGATCGAGGCGACCCCGATCTCGGTCGCCGCCGACGCGCCGCACCTCCAGCGCACCAGGTAGTCGTGTGCTCGGCGGCTGCGGCCGCGGATGCCGGGCGATGCCGCGCGCGCGCGGGTCGTAGGATCCGGCGATCGATACGACCCGCGCGCGCGCGGCCTCGCCTCGGCCTCCGCGGCCTCGCCTCGCCCGTCGCTCCGTTCCGCCCGTGACGCTGAACAGGGAGGGCGATGACTCCGGCCTCGCCCTCCTGTGCGGCGGCTGCGGCCGCGCGCGCGGGGCGGCGAGCGTGGGGCCCTCACAGCGGCACAGCGGCCGTCGCTTGTGATGATGTCCACGTCATGGAGCGGGACCCTTGCTCCGATCCGCAGTGAGGCACCTGTCGCCCTCGCTCCGGCCGCTTCGCGGCCTTCGCTCGGGGATGCGCGCCACCGCTCGATCTGCTCGCATCGCTCTCAGATCAAGCGGTGAGCGCGGTCAGCACGCCCGGGCGAGCGAGGTCAGCGCTCCGGGAACTCGGCGAGGGCGGGGTGGTCGCCGAAGCGCTGCTTGAACGCGTCGCGCATGCCCTTGGAGAGGACGATCTTCGGCTCCTTGACCCGGGCGCGCCGCCAGTGGGCGAGCACGTCGTCGGCCCGGCCCGAGGGTCGGTTGAGGGTGACCCAGCCGTGCCACATGTCGAGCTCGCCGCGGCGGGGCTCGGCGAGCTTGGCCTCGTCGAGCCACCGGTCGCAGCGCTCGAGCCAGCGCGAGCGCGGGCCGAGGTGCAGCGCGTTCTGCACGGCCACCAGCCGCGAGGTCGCGCCCCCGATCTCGAACAGCGCCTCGAGCCGCGCCATCCCCTCGTCGAGCTCGGCCGATGGCTCGCGCCCCCAGCCGTGCGCCTGGATCGCGGGCTCGAGGGCCGAGTCGAGCTCGAACACGGCGACGCGCCCGAGCAGCGCGCCCTCGAGGGCCAGGACCTGCTGGAAGGCCGCGCGCGCGTCGCTGTGGCGGTCCTCCTGGCGCTGCGCCAGCCCCAGGACGACCAGGGCCGAGGCGAGCTCGGGGCCACGGCGGACGGCCTCGGTCGCGGCGGCGATCGCCGCGCGGCCGTCGTTGCGCGCGTAGTGCGCCCAGGCGGCGGCGCACAGGCCGGCGGCGCTCGCGGGCTCCCGGTAGGCCAGGGCGTCCCAGAGCGGCGCGGCCTCGTGGCCGAGGCCCTGGAACCAGAGCACCTCGCCGCGCAGGAGGTCGAGCTCGCCCGCGGGCGCGCCGAGGCCCCGGGCGCGCTCGAGCTCGGCCAGCGCCGCCTCGTAGGCGTCGCGGCCGGCGAGCAGGCGCGCCCCGAGGTAGGCCAGCCGCTCCGAGCGCGGGTCGAGCGCGACCGCGGCCCGCAGGCGCGGCTCGACGTGCGACAGCGGCCGCCCCTCCGCCGCGGCGAGCAGGGCGTGCAGCGCCAGCCGCCGGGCGCCCGGCTCGAGCGGCTGGACCCAGCGCTCCAGCCGCGCGCGGACGGCGGGGGTCATGGGCACCGGCGGTCGCTCGCCCCGGACGACGGCGGGCGGCACGCCCGCGGCCTCGCGGGCCGCCTGCTGGACGGCGGCCGGCAGGTCCTCGACCACGGCCAGGAACTCGTCGGGGCGGGCGTCGTGCGCCTGCCGCCAGGCGTCCGCCGCCCCGGCCAGGCGCGCGTCGGAGCCGCCGAGCTGGTGGAGCACGACCCCTCGCAGGACGAGGCCCTCGATGTCGCCGGGCTGCCGGTCGAGGACGCGCTCGACGTCGGCGAGGGCGTGGTCGAGGCGGCGCTCCTCGAGGTTCAGGCGCGCGCGGCCGAGCAGCGCCGGCGCCTCGGGGTCGGGCTCGCCCAGCCGCACGGCCTCGTCGAAGGCCGCCCGGGCGCCGCGCGCGTCGCCCACGTGCATCGACGTGTAGCCGACGACGAGGTGCGAGAGCGCGTCGTCGGGCCAGACCTCGAGGGCGCGGCGCGCCGAGGCGAGGGCCTCGGCCGACCGCCCCTGCGCTCCCCAGACGACCGCGCGCTCGAGGAGCGCCGGCGGGAAGTCCGGCGCCTCGCGCCC